>JBBQXQ010000027.1:0-29906 GCA_038209515.1 Gemmatimonadales bacterium | reverse complement strand
TCCCGATCGTGGTGCCTGGTAATAGCTCTCCGACTGGAGGTCGAGCTGGAAGACATGCACCATCTCATGCCGCAGGGTGTGCCGGAACTCGGCGAAATTTCCCCGGAACGGTAGTGCCACTCTGCGCTTCAGAAAGTCAGTGGCGCCGAGGAGTCCTTCGGGCGGGGTAAACGGCAGGACATTGGTCTGCTCAAAATCGGTATGGGAGGCGTACACGATGAGGGGAATGCGAGCGGCTACATCGTGTCCGAACTGCACCGCGAGCGTGTCGTAACTCGCTTCGGCATATGTCAATGCCGCGGGAGCCAGCTCGGCCTCTGCCGGGTAGTAGTAGAGATCGACGTGGGGGCCCCGAATGATGCGCCAGTCGAGCTTTCGGTACTGAATTTTGTTCTGACCAAAGGCGAAGAACTGGGCATGGAGAGGGACGACGGAGAGGGCGGAGAAGACGGAGAGGACGGAGAGGTACCTCACAATCTGGCGACCCCGGCCAATCACTTTTTCTTTCATTCCATCACCATGCATCATCTTCATGGCAAAATCCTCTCCGTCATTTCCGCCGAATTGTCCGGATCACATCGCCCTGAGTGATGCGGGCCAGCGCCCCGACATTGCCCACCGCACGCCCGAAGACCGTATAGGTCCCATCCAGGTGTGGCTGCGGAGCGAGGTTGATGAACCATTGGCTCGAGCCGGTATCGGGGCCGGAGAGCGCCATCCCGAGCATCGGCTTGGTGCCGTATCGGCTTCGATTGATCTCATCGCGAATCGATCCGCCCGGCCCACCAAACCCGTCTCCCCGCGGATCTCCATCCTGCACGACGAAGTTCGGTACGACCCGGTGCCAGCGGTTACCATCGAAGAACCGCCGGTCGACCAGCCGGAGAAAGTTGGCCACAGTTAATGGGGCCTCGGGACCGTAGAGCTCCACCTCGAGAACGCCGCGCTGGTCGGTGTCGATCAATACATGGGGGCGGGCCACCGAGTCGGGGGTGACGACGAACCGGCGTAGGACGTCGCGGTAATCCTGGAGCGTGCGGCCGGTCGTGATCGGATACGCCGGTCCCCAATGTTCGGAAGCGGCGGACCAATTGGATTCGGCCCAGCGCCGAACCAGATAGTTGGAGGGACGCGGAACGGTCGAAAGGAATTCCCGCTCTACCCGCTCCCGAGTCTGGGTGTTGCGGCCAGCGATCGCCGCAATACCGCCGAGTGCCGACAGGGCGGCATCGGGGAAGGAGTCGCGCGACGAGCGGGCGTACATACCAGCGAGCGCGGATAGATCGCCCGGATCAGCCGCACGCGCGACCGCATCGGCAGCGACGCTGCGAGTGGCTGCGTCGGGATGCCCCAAGAGCCGGCGCGAAGCGCTGAGGAGACGAGCGTCCGGGCCCTGCACGGCGGTGGCCCAGGCCTGAAGACCCGCGGCGATAACGCGCCCGTCAGAATCGGATATGAACCAAGGTGCTCCCTTGGCTCCGGCCAAGGCCCACCCTTCGGCCGCGGCAGCCCGGTCCCGCCAGTCGGCACTGGATCGCCACGGCACCGAGGTGGTACCGAACGCGCCCGGGTCGGTGCGCGCCAGTGCCAACAGCGCCTCCCGGCGAAAGGCAAAGCTTCCCTTCCCTTTCAACGCGCGCCCGAGGGCCGCCGTTGCCGCGACACCTCTCAGCTCTCCCAGTGCGGAAGCGGCCTGCACTCGGACGTTGCCGTCGGGGTCATCGACTCTCGGAGCAACGGTAGCCGAGATTGCCGAATCGTGGTAGGTCGCGAGAGAGCGGAGCGCGCTGATCCGCACCCCAGGATCGTCGTCGTCAAGAGACCTCGCCAGGAGTCTGGACACCGTGGCTGGTGCAAGCTTGGCCGTGATCGCATAATCCCGAATGAGCGCACGCGCCGCCGTCGCTCGTGTGGCCGCGTCCGGAGCCCGAAGTGCCGCGATCAGCTGATTGGCCGCTACCGTCGAGTGAAGCCGGCCGAGCGAGTAGATCGTGCGCCACCGGATGCTCTGCACGGTATCGTCCGCAAAGGGCACCAGGGCATCGGCACGGGCGTCAGGGCCGAGCCGCCATGTTTCGAGCAGCATCTGACTGGTGGCGGGAGCGGGGTCGGTCTGGGATAGAGCCACCGTCCCTTGCAGGACGGAGGCAAAGAACTCTGCACTTCGACGACCGCCGATCTTGGCCAGCGCGGTCACGACCTCGTTGGCCGTGGCGGTGTCCAGCGGCGGCAGCCCGGTGAGACGCTCGATCAGCGGCTGGACGGCTGCGGAGTCGCGCAGGAGGCCGAGTGCGAAGGCCGCGGCCACGCTGACCGTCGTATCCGGTTGCTCCAGGAGCCGCAGCAGCAACGGTGTGGCCCGGAGATCGCCGATCCGTCCCGCGGCGAGGGCGGCAACTCTCCGGACCACCGAATCGGGCGCCACCAGCGCTCGCTGAAAGAGCTCCGGCTGCCACTGACGGGCGTCCTCCGCGGCGAGCACAGGCGCAAGCTGCTCCACGATCGCTCCTTCCTGACCCCACGCGATCGATGCCGGCAATAGCGCGCCGGAGAGGCAGAGGAGCAACCGCGCCAGTCGAATGATCACAGTCTGATCGGATCCGGTATCGGGTGCAGCGCGGCCCGCACGCGCTCGGGCAGCCGGGTCAGGGCCATCTGGGTATCGAGCGCGATCAGGCGGGTGGACGCAGTGGCCAACAGTCGGTCTTCTGCGGCGTGCTCGACAGCGTAGCCGAAATCGACCCGGCGAGAGGCCGCCTCGCGTACCCAGCAGCGGATCCGGATCGGATCATCGTAGCGGGCCGGCTGCCGATAGCGCACGGAAACCTCGCTCACGGCGAGCCGCAGACCGCTCGCCTCCAGCTCCCGGTAGCTCATGCCGCACTGCCGCAGGTGTTCGGTGCGGGCGACGTCCAGCCACACCAGATACCGGGCGTGGTACACGACCCCCATCTGATCGGTCTCCGAGTAGTTGACCCGAACCAGAGTCTCCGAGATCGGCGGGGGCTCGGTGGCCATGCTTGCCTCATGGTTGTAGACGCTCGGGACGGCGTGATACGACACCGCGGTACTATAGATCTCCGGGAAACCTACGTGGTTGCCATCATGGGAGGGTGGGTCCATCTTTGGCGCCGTGCTCGGCCACACCCTCGTTGTCGTCTCCGACGCCCATCTTGGAGTGGCGCCGTCCCCGGTCGAAGAGGCTCTCCTCGACTTTCTCGACGCCGTGCCGCAGCTGGGCGATTGCCTTCTCGTCAACGGCGACCTGTTCGATTTCTGGTTCTCCTACTCCCGGGTGATTCCGCGGCGCGGGTTTCACGTCGCGGCGGCGCTGGGCCGGCTCCGGCGACGGATGCCGATCGTAATGGTCGGGGGAAACCATGACCGGTGGGATACCCATTTCTGGGAGCAGGATCTGGGGCTGCGCTTCGAGCCGCTGCGGGCGACCTTCAAGATCGGGCGCCGCAGCGTGGCAGCGATTCACGGCGACGGAGTGGCCGAGCCGCGGTGGCAGGCGAGGCTGATCCATGGAATCATCCAGCATCCAGTTACGGCCGCCATCTACCGCGTGCTGCATCCGGATCTCGGGCTTCGGCTCGTGGACTCACTGAGCCCCCTGCTCGGCGATCACACTATGGACGAAAGCAAGCTGTCGCGAGCTGCCGCGCGACAGATCGAGTGGGCAAAGCAACTGCTGACCGATGAGGAGTCGGTGGGGCTGGTCATCATGGGTCACACCCATCGCGCGGTGCTGACCGAGCCCATGGCAGGCCGACAATATCTCAATCCCGGTGCGTGGTTCGACGGCTTTCGTTACGCGGTGGCCACGGAGTCAGGCGCCCGCCTCTGCACCTTTAGGTAGCTCACCCCGGCGACACCACCTCGGCCCTTCCCAGCCGCTCGCCGATAAACCGGGACCCAACCTGCCGGAATCTCGCTTCATCGTCGCTTACGACGAAACGGTGATGCGCCTTTGCCTCAGGAGGGGCCTTGAGGCCCTTGTCGACAAGTATGGTTTCGAGCGCGGCGGCGGTTGCCTGTCCGCTGTCAATGAGGCGGACCTCCGGCCCCATCACTCGCTGGAGCAGTGGCTTCAGCAGCGGGTAGTGGGTGCAGCCCAGCACCAGCGACCGGACGCACGCCTCGCGTAACTCTCGGAGATAGTCGGTCGCTACCAGCTCGGTGGCGGGATGGTCAAACCACCCTTCCTCCACTAGAGGAACGAAGAGCGGGCAGGCGCGCTGGATCACGACCCGACCAGGCGCGAGCGCCTGGATCGCCCGGTTGTAGGCGTCGCTCGCGATCGTGCCCGCGGTACCAATCACCCCGATCGGCCCTTCTTCTCCAGCCGCGATGGCCGCTCTCGCCCCGGGCTTGATCACACCCAGAACCGGCACCGCCGAAGCCTCCTGGAGCGCGCGAAGTGCATGGGCGGTGCTGGTGTTGCAGGCCACAACTACAGCCTTGACGTCTTGATCTAAAAGCCAGTGGAGGATTTCGAGGCTGTATCGCTTCACTGTATCGGGTGACTTGGGGCCGTACGGCACCCGGGCCGTGTCACCGAAATAAATGGTGGACTCGTGCGGCAGCCGCTCATAGATCGCCCGGGCCACGGTAAGACCACCGATGCCCGAGTCGAAGATCCCTACCGGCGCGTGGTTCATCGCAGCCGGATGGGGAGGGAGACGGAGGCACCGACACCGCCGGGGACGGCCTGGAATCGAAGATCACCCGGAAAGTCGGCAAGGTGAGCCGACACGTAGGCTTCGAGCCCCGCGAACAGGTGATTGAACGCGAGCAGTACGATCCAATCCTCATGCTCCTGGCGCTTGTCATCGGCGCGGACTGATCCGACCCGGCGGAGATAGCGCAATTCGCTCCGGGTCTTGAGCGACATCCCAAGGGTAACTCCTTCCCACCCCACGAAGATGCCGCCGGCCAACTTGCGATTCAGCCGAGCCTGCCCCCAACCCGGGATGAGCAGGGAGCGCCACAGTGCATTCATGGGGCTGATGTAGCGGCGGGATAGACTATCCGCTTGGACCGCTTGGACCGGTCTCGCCCCCCGGGCAGCAGCCGAGTCCTGAGCCGCCAGGATCGGCACAATGGCGGTCAGGAACAGGATCACCGTGAGGAGGAGCAGAACCGGCGTCGAGAATGGGTGGCGGGAGCGTGTGGGAATCGAACCCACCGGAGCCGCCGAAGGCGCCTCCATCGCGGTTTTGAAGACCGGCCAGACCACCAGGCCCGATCCGCTCCCGTCGCCTGCAAGGTAAGGGGTGAAGGGTGAGAGGTGAGAGGGAGGCGCCGTTAACCCTCTCACTTCTTACCTCTCACCTCTCACCACGGCGATCACCTCGATCTCCACCCGCGCTCCACGCGGCAGCGCCGCGACCGCAACCGTGGAGCGGGCCGGCCTGTGACTGCCGAATGCCCGCCCGTAAACCTCGTTCATGGCGGTGAAGTCTCCCATGTCAACCAGGAAGACGGTGGTCTTGACCACCTGTGAGAATTCAGCGCCGGCCTCGGTAAGAATCGCGCGCAGGTTCTCCAGCGCACGTGTGGTTTGCTCGGCTATCCCGCCGCTGACCAGCTCTCCCTTGGCGGGATCGAGCGCCACCTGGCCGGCGGTGAAGAGGAATCCATTGGAGATCACTGCCTGGCTGTACGGGCCGATGGCCTTGGGCGCTCCGGGCGTCGAGACGAATTCGAGCGGCATCAGAAGAGACCCTCTATGGTGCCGTCGGGCAGAACCCGGATCGCCTCGGCGGCCGGTACCTTGGGCAACCCCGGCATTGTCATGATGTCGCCCGCGAGGGCCACGACGAATCCTGCGCCGGCGGCCGGATAGACATCCCGAATGGTGAGGCGGAAGCCGGTCGGCCGCCCGAGCTTGGTTGGATCGTCGGAAAAGGAGTACTGAGTCTTGGCGATGCACACCGGCGTATTCGCCAGGCCCATGGCCTCACACTGCGCGATGTTCTTCTCGGCAGCGGCGGTATAGTCTACGCCGCCGGCCCCGTAGATCTCCCGAGCAATGGTCTCGATTTTCTCCTTGATAGGTCGGCCCGCATCGTAGAGCGGCTTGAACGCGGCTTTTTTCTCGTCCAGCACCGCAAGGATTTCTCGGGCCACCGCCTCCCCGCCCTCTCCACCTTTGGCCCACACCTCACTCAGGGCGGCCCGGGCGCCCCACCCCTTGGGGGCGTCGAGCACCGTCTTCAGCTCTTCGTCGGTATCGGAGGTGAAGCGATTCAGGGCGACCACGACGGGGACCCCGAATTTCTGTACGTTCATGACGTGGGCCTCGAGGTTTACCAGGCCCCGCTTGAGGGCAGGGACATCCTCCTTCCCGAGGGCACCCTTCTTCACCCCACCGTTCATCTTGAGCGCCCGCACCGTGGCGACGACGACGGCGGCCTCCGGTTTGAGATTCCCGAAGCGGGCCTTGATGTCGAAGAATTTCTCGGCGCCGAGGTCGGCACCGAACCCGGCCTCGGTCAGCACGATCTCACCCAGGGAGAGGCCGAGCTTGGTCGCGACGATGGAATTGCATCCGTGGGCGATGTTACCGAAGGGTCCGCAGTGCACCAGCGCGGGACCGCCCTCGAGAGTCTGCACCAGGTTGGGCAGGAGCGCGTCCTTGAGCAGGAGCGTCATAGCCCCAGAGGCCTTGAGGTCCGCCGCCGTCACCGGCTTCCGGTCTCTGGTCAGGCCGACGATGATGCGGCCGATCCGGATCTCCAGGTCGGCCAGATCGGTGGCGAGGGCCAGGATCGCCATGATCTCGCTACCGGGCACGATGACGAATCGCTCCTCGCGAACCGGTCCCGCATTGATGCCGCCCAGGCTGATCACCATGGAGCGAAGCGCGCGATCGTTCATATCGATCGTCCGCGGCCAGGTGATCCGCCGCGGGTCGATCCCGAGGGTATTCCCCTGGTGCAGGTGGTTGTCCAGCATGGCCGAGAGCAGGTTGTGCGCGGACGTGATCGCGTGGAAGTCGCCGGTGAAGTGGAGATTGATCTCATCCATGGGCACCACCTGGGCATAGCCGCCGCCCGCCGCGCCGCCCTTCACCCCGAACACAGGGCCCAGGCTCGGCTCCCGAATGCACACCACCACCTTCTTGCCGAGGCGACGCAGCGCCTGACTGACTCCCACCGTTACGGTGCTCTTACCTTCACCCGCCGGGGTGGGGTTTATCCCGGTGACCAGCACCAGGCGACCCTTGGGCTTCCGCCGGGCGATGGCTTCGGCGCTGATCTTTGCCTTGTACCGCCCATAGGGGAGAATCTCATCGGGGCCGAGCCCTACCTCGCCCGCGACATCGGCGATCGGCCGGAGCTTGGCTGCCTGCGCGATGGCGATGTCGGACGGGACCGGCGTTGCGGTAGCGGCCACGGGCAATCTCCGAGCTAGGAGTCAGGAGTACTGTAGGTGAAACACCCTGGCCGCGTTCTGTCCGGTCACGGCGATGAGCTCCTCCACCGGCATTCCCCGCACCACCGCCACGCGCTCGGCGACGTGACGGACGAAGGCCGGCTCATTCCGCTTTCCGCGATGGGGCGCGGGTGCGAGGTAGGGAGCGTCGGTCTCCAGCAACAGCCGGTCCAACGGTGTCTCCCGAATCGCGTCGTCCAAGCCCCAATTCTTGAACGTGACCATTCCACTGAACGACACATAGTGGCGGAGGACCAGCCCGGCTCGCAAGAGCCCCATGCCGCTGCTGAACGAATGGAGGATGGCAGTAACGTCGGGATGGGCGGCGAGCACGGCTGCGACGGCCTCGTCCGCCTCCCGCGCGTGGATGACGGCGGGCTTGCCGGCCTCGGCCGCGAGCCCGAGCTGCGCCTCGAAGGCTCTATGTTGGTCGGCTCGCGGAGAGTGATCGTAATGGAAGTCGAGACCGGTCTCGCCCACGGCCACGAGCCGCGGGTCGGTCAGCCGCTCGCGGAGCCAAGCTTCCGCCTCGGAGCCCCAGGCGCGCGCGTCGTGTGGATGCACGCCGGCGGTTGCCAGGATGCGCGGATCCGCGGCCGCCATGGTGAGCGCGGCTTCGGCATTGGCGCGCGACTCGCCGATGACCACCACGCGCGCCACGCCTCCGGCCCAGGCTCGGTCGAGCACCTCCGGCCGGTCCGGAGCGAAGGCCGGATCGGCGAGATGGCAGTGGGTGTCGATTAGCATGTCGGAGATGACGGAGCCTTCTCCGTCCTCTCCGTCCTATCTAACAACCGGCTGCGGCTTGCGGCCGGCCGGCGGCGGCGGCGTGCTCTTCTTCGGGGCCAGGTGTCCCCGGGCGGCGGGGCCGGGCCACCGCTTCTCGATGGCCATCAGGACCGGCGATGCGATGTAGATCGATGAGAATGTCCCCACGAAGACGCCGAAGAACATGACCAGCGCGAAGGGCCGAATCACCTCGCCGCCGAAGATGGCCAGCGCCAGCAACGTCGCCAGGGTGGTTCCGTGGGTGAGAATACTGCGCGGAAGCGTCTCGTTGACCGAGCGGTTCAGGATCTGCTCGAACGACTCGTGCTTGTGCTTGTGCAGATTCTCTCGGACCCGGTCGAAGATGATGATCGTGTCGTTCAGGGAGTAGCCCACCATCGAGAGCACCGCGGCCACCACGGTCAGACTCATCTCCAACCGCAGGACGCCCACGAATGCAATGGTCGCCAGAATGTCGTGCGCGGTTGCCACGATGGCTGCGAGCCCAAAACGCCACTCGAAGCGATACGCGAGGTAGGCAAGCACGGCGAAAAAGGAGAGGAAGATCGCCAGGAATGCCTTCTGCCGAAGCTCCCCACCCACCTTCGGCCCGACCGCCTCGGTCCGGACCACCGTATAGCTCCCCGCCCCGAGCACGTTGTCCAGCGCGTGACCCACCGCGGTCGCAGTGGCCTGGGTGTCGTTGGCATCGCTTCCGGGCTTGGCCACTCTGGCGCGAATCACGTATTCGTTCTCGGCACCGAAGTTCTGGATCTCGGCGCCGTGAATGCCTTCCCGATCCAGACCCTCGCGCAGGTGCGCCACGTCGACCGGCTTCGTGCTCTGGATCTGCAGCAGAGTCCCGCCGGTGAACTCGATGCTGTAATTGAGTCCCTTGAGCAGAAGAAACAGCAGGCCCGGTATCAGAATGAGCGCCGTGACCCCGTAGGCGTAGGCCCGGAAACCAATGAAGTCGTACTTGGCATTGGAAAAGAGTCTCAGCATGTCAGATGCTCAGGGTAGACATGGCCGGGCGGCGCTGGAGCCATATCATGTAGAAGGTGCGGGTGACGAAGATCGAGGTGATCATCGACGCCACGATGCCCAGGATCAGAGTAACCGCGAAACCCTTGACCGGTCCGGTACCGAACTGAAAGAGGAACAAGGCGGTCAGGACCATACATACGTTCGAGTCCACGATGGCGTTCATCGCGTGCCGGAAGCCTTCGTCCACCGCCAGCCTGACCGTCTTGCCATGGATCAACTCCTCGCGCATACGCTCGAAGATGAGGACGTTATTGTCCACGGTCAGGCCGATGGAGAGCACGATTCCCGCCAGGCCCGGTAGCGTGAGGGTGGCGCCGATCATGGACAGCGCGCCCAGAGTAAAGAGGAGGTATATCCCGAGCGCCGCGACTGCCAGCGCGCCGCTCAGCCGGTAGTAGCCGATCATGATGAGCACCACGAGCGCGGTTCCCACCAAGCCGGCGGTGATGCCCTTGTGAATGGAGTCGCTCCCCAGGCTGGCGCCGACCTGACGCTCTTCGACGATCTTGAGCGGGATCGGCAAGGCGCCCGCCTTGAGTGTGAGGGCCAGATCCTGGGCCTCCTGCAGCGTCTTGCCGCCGAGGGTAATCTGACCGTTCCGTCCGATCCGGCTTTGAATCACGGGCGGACGCCCCTGGATCCGGCCGTCGAGCAGAATGGCCATGTAGTCGCCCACGTGCTTGCCGGTCTCCTCACCGAACTTGCGACCGCCCGCGCGATCGAGCTCGAAGGTGACGATCGGGCCGTTCGTGAGCGGATCGAGCTGGGCCTGGGCATCCACCAGGTTGCTGCCGGTGACGATGCTTTTATCGTCGAGCGCGTACAGAAAGCGGACCGGTTGTACCCCGACGCTGGACGGCGCGGAACTCCAGCGGAGCACGATGCCCCGGGGAAGCTGACGCGCGGCGGCCGGAATACTCAACAGGCTGTCGACCCTGGGATAGGCGGTCTCCGGCACGAGATACTCGCCGGGGACGCCACCGGCCCCCGCCGGCTGAATCAGTCCGCCCAGGACTCCGCCGGCGACAGGCATCGTATCAGCTGCGGCGGCGGTGTTGGCCGGCCGGGCACGAGCCGAATCCTTGGTTCCCGCCCGGGCCGGCTTTTTCCCCCCCACCGGAGTCGAATCCTTGGCTCCAGGCCGGATAGAGTCCCCACCCAGCAGCTGTTGAACCGCGGATGGCTTGGTGGGCTGGGGCTCGCCTTTGATCCCCAGGTTGCGAAGGGTCCGGTCCATTGCCGGGAGCGCCTTCTCCAGCGATCCAGTCTTGTCCGTGATCTTAAACTCGAGAAACGCGCTCCGCTGCACGATGGCCTTGGCCCGGGCGGGATCAGTGATGCCGGCGAGCTCCACCACGATGCGGTCGTCTCCGATCTTCTGGACCACCGGTTCCTCGACGCCAAATTCGTCGATCCGCTTCCGCAGCACCGTCAGCGCCAGATCCAGATCCTTCTTCGGGTCGGCGGAGACCTGCTTGGACTGGTCGAGCTCGAGGGCCAGGTGCATACCACCCTGGAGATCGAGGCCGCGCTTGAGCGGCACCCGGGTCACCACCACATCGTGCATGACCCCGTTCGGACCCGGTTCACGGATCGTGATGTTCCGGGGAAAGAGGAAATAGACCGACGCCACGACGAGCACCGCGATGAGGAGCAGCCGGGAACGAATGGTTGAGAACATCGTCGATCAGACTCTCTCAGGTGTGGGAGACGCGGCTCACGGGGGACTGGGGTCGGCGGAGAACAGCCAGTGCCCGGCTACGATCGTGTTGCAACTGCTTCTTCAGATGCTCCAGCGACTCGAAGCGTTCGACATCGCGCAGGCGTTCAAGCCATTCGATGCGCACCCACTCGCCGTACAGGTCGCCCTCGAAGTCGAAGATGTGGGCCTCGAGGACGCGGCGCCCGTCCTGAACCGTCGGTCTTGGCCCCTGGTTCATCATGCCCCCGGCGCGCCCGCCGCGCCACTCGACCCGCACGGCATAGACGCCGTCGGGCGGGAGCAGCTTCCTGGGCGACAGCTCGCTCAGGTTGATGGTCGGCACGCCAAGCAGGCGCCCGCGCTGCTCGCCCTGCCCTACCCGGCCCACCACGCCGTACGGGCGGCCCAGCATAGCTGCGGCACTGGTCAGATCGCCACCGGTAACCGCCCGGCGTATCCGACTGCTGGAGACGTGCTGGCCGCCGAAATCGACTGGATCTACCACATCAACAGCGAACCCGAGCCGGTCTCCCAGGGTTCGCAACGTGTCCACATCGCCGCTCCGGCCGCGACCGAAGCCATGATCGTGCCCGATCACCAGCTCGCGCACCGCGCATCGGCCGAGCAGCACCTCGCGCACGAACCCTTCCGGTGTGAGCCCCGCCAGGTGACGGTCGAACCGGAGGATAACCACGTAATCAAGCGGGGACTGGGCCAAAATCTCCAGTCGCTCGGGACCGGTCGTCAGCAGCGGCGGTGCCGCCTCCGGATTCACCACCTCCAGCGGATGAGGATCGAAGGTCACGAGAACACTGGCCCGTCCGGCCTCGCGTGCCCTGCGATCGATCTCCCTGAGGACCGCCTGGTGTCCCAGGTGCACGCCGTCGAACGAACCGACGGTGACGGTGGCGCCGTTCGGCAGCGGGGGCAGACTCACGGCGTCTCCAACACAACCGTGGGGCGAAGCCAGCCTTCCTGGCTACGCGCGATAGCCACCAACTCACCTGCAGCCACTAGCGCTACTACTGCCCCGCTGCCCCGCGGCCCTGCCGCCCCGCTGTCCACCACCGCCCGCCCATGGGCCACGTCGTTGCGTCCTGCCTCGTCGAGTTCCACTGCCGGCAGGTCGGCCAGTACCGCGCGAGGCGGTATCAGAGCCGCAGGGCTCACCCGCTCGAGGCTCACCGCACTCTCCACCCGGAGGGAACCGATGGCCTCTCGGCGAAGCCGGGTGAGATGCGAGCCGACACCCAGCTGCTCGCCCAGGTCCCGGGCGATGGCGCGGACATAGGTGCCGGGGCTGACCGTGACCCGGAAATCGAATTCCGGGGGCCGGTAGGCGACCAGGTCAATTGCATGAACCGTGATGTCCACCTCGGCCAGCTCGACGGCCTCACCTCGACGAGCCTTCCGGTAGCTCCTCTCGCCGCCCACCCGCTTGGCCGAGAACTGGGGCGGCCGCTGAGCCTGCGTCCCGAGAAATCTCGCCAACGTGTCGCGTACCAGCGTTTCGGGCAGTAGCGCCGCCGCCTCGGATCCGATCACCCCACCGGTGAGATCGTCGGTGGTGGTGCGGATTCCAAGTCGACCAGTCGCGAGGTAGGTCTTGGGCTGCGCTTCGACGAACCGCGCCAGCCGGGTAGCGCGTCCGACCAGCACGACGAGCAAGCCGGTGGCAAAGGGGTCGAGCGTTCCGGTATGACCGGCGGCGCGAATGCCGAGCGCGCGGCGCACGTGCTGCACGATATCGTGCGAGGTCTTTCCGGCCGGCTTGTCCACCAGCACCGCTCCGATCAGTCCTGCCCCTCCCGCCGAATCGTGTTCAGCAGCTCGTTGATCCGGGCAGCGTGCTGGAGCCCACGATCGAGCTCGAAATGCAGGGCGGGGACGGAGCGGGTGGTGAGTGACTTGGCAGCGCGGGATCGAAGAAAGCCAGCAGCGCTCTGAAGGCCTTCGATCGCCCGATTCTTGGTGGCGTCCTCGCCGGGCACGCTGACCATCACCCGGGCGTGGGAGAGGTCGTTGCTCACCAGCACGGCAGTCACGGTCACGAATCCTACCCGCGGATCTCGAACCTGCCGGGCCAGGGCGTCGGTAATAACCTGGCGCAGGGTCTCGCCCACCTGCTCGGGGCGGCGCGACGACCCCTTCATCGGAACACCGTCACGGTATCGACGATGCGGACTCCGTCGGTCTCCTCTACTAGCTGGTCAGCCGCGCGGAGCGTTTCCTCCACGATGGGGCGTGCGCTGCCCACCGCCGCGCAGGCGATCTCGGCTCGCTGCCATAGATCCTGATGCCCGGTTTCGGCCACCGACACGTTGAGCGTCCGGCGCAGACCCGAGGTGAGGGGCTTGAGCACGCCCCGCTTCTCCTTCAACGAGTGACAGGCGGGGAGATGGAGGTCCCAGGTGGTGATGGCGACAATCATAGCTGGGAGCTAGGAGTCAGGAGCTGGGAGCTTGGTAGTCTAGCCCCCGATTCCTCCGGCCGCCGCCGACTGCAACGTCCGCTTGATTTCTTCCATCCGGAACGACTCGATCCGGTCGCCGACCTTGAGGTCGTTGAAGTTCTCAATCCCGATCCCGCACTCGAGGCCTTCCTTGACTTCGCGGACGTCATCCTTGAAGCGTTTGAGGCTGGACAGGGTGCCGGTGTAGACCGGAGTACCGTCCCGGACGACGCGCGCCTTCGCGGTCCGCTGAATGGTGCCACTCCGCACGGTGCAGCCCGCGATGGTTCCGACCTTGCTCACCTTGAAGAGCTGGAGCACTTCGGCGTCGCCCAGCACCGTTTCCCGCTCCTCCGGCTTCAGCAGACCCTCGAGCGCGTTCCGCACATCCTCCACCGCCTCATAGATGATGCGGTAGGTGCGCACGTCCACCTGCTCCCGCTCCGCGGCCGCACGGGCGTTGGAGTCGGGGCGCACGTGGAAGCCGAGCACGATGGCGCCCGAGGCCTTGCCCAGCAGGATGTCGCTCTCGGTGATGGCACCCACCCCACGGTGCACCACGTCGACCCGCACCTCGCTGGTGCTGAGCTGCGCCAGCGCGTCGGCCAGCGCCTCGGCAGGTCCGCCCTGATCCGCCTTGATAATGATGCGGAGCATGGTAACCTCGCCCTCCTTGAGGGCGCGGCTGAAGTCCTCGAGGGAGGTGCCCTTGGCGCTGCGCCGGTTCTGCGCCTCGCGCTCGAGCCGCTGCCGCTTCTGGGCAATATCCCGAGCCTCGACCGCATCGGTGACCACCGCGAAGATATCGCCCGCGGCCGGCACGCCCTCAAAGCCGAGAATCTGCACCGGGATGGAGGGTCCGGCCTCCTTGACGGTCTTGCCCCGCTCGTCATAGAGCGCGCGAACCCGTCCGGAGAACCTGCCGCAGATGAAGTTGTCGCCGCCGACCAGGGTGCCTCGCTGCACCAGGATCGTCGCCAAGGGTCCCTTACCCGGATCGAGGCTCGCCTCCAATACTGTGCCGTGTCCCTTCCCGCTGGGGTTGGCCTTCAAGTCGAGGATCTCGGCCTGGAGCAGGATCTGCTCCAGCAGGTGCTCGATGCCGGTGCCCCGCTTGGCAGAGATCTCGGCCGAAAGGACGGTACCGCCAAACTCCTCGAGCACCACGTTCTGCTGCAGCAAGTCCTGCTTGACCTTCGGCACGTTGGCGGTCGGGAGATCGATCTTGTTGATGGCAACGATCATCGGCACGCCGGCATTCCGAGCGTGGCTGATCGCCTCGACCGTCTGGGGCATCACCTGGTCGTCCGCCGCGACGACGAGGACGACGATGTCGGTCACCTGGGCGCCGCGGGCGCGCATCGCGGTGAACGCCTGGTGGCCTGGCGTATCGAGGAAGGTGATTCTCTTGTCACCAGGCAGCTCGACGTGATACGCGCCGATGTGCTGGGTGATGCCGCCGGCCTCTCCGGCAACGATGTTGGCCTTCCGGATGTAGTCGAGCAGCGAGGTCTTGCCGTGGTCCACATGGCCCATGATCGTCACGACCGGTGGCCGCGACACCAACTGCTCCGGGTTGTCGACCGCCTGATCCAGCTCGGCCTCCGCCGCGTACTCGTCTTCCTTAACAGCCTGGAAGCCGAACGCGGACGAGATCAGCTCGATCTGATCGAAGTCGAGGCGCTGGTTCACCGTCACCATTAGCCCCAGCTCCTTGAAGGCGAACTGGACGATCTGGGTGGCGGGCACCTTCATGGCACTGGCCAGCTCAGAGACCGAGACGAACTCGTTGACCCGGATGAGGGTCTTCTCGCGCTCCTTCTCCTCTGCCAGACGCCCGGCTTGGACGTCACGGAACGAGGGCTCGTCGCTGCGGCGGCCCTTCCGGCCGGCCGGGCCCTTCATTCCCTGGAGGGTCCTCAGGATGTTGGCGTGCACCGCTTCCTGATCCACCGACGAGCGCTTCCCTTTCTTCCCCTTCTTACGTCCCCCGCCCTTCTCGGCGTCAGGCCCGAAGGTGCGAACCGGCGGAGCATTGCGGTCGCCGCCAGGTCGTGAAGGCATGCCGGGTCGGGACGGCCCCCCACTCGGGCGGGCTGGAGTGGCGGGTGCGCTGCTGCTGAAGACCGGCTTGGGACCACGGGGTGCCGTGGGCGCCGGCCGTTGCACCCGCGGCGGGATGAATGGCGCTCGCGTCGCACCGGTCGGCGCTGGGGTCGGCCGGAAGAGCGGAGCTTCGGGAGCGCCGCCGTTGACCGCCTCCTCCTCGGTGGCGACCTCGCCTTCCTCCGTGCTCGACGGCGCTGGAGGCAGATCCTTGAACAGGGCGCGCGCACGCTCTTCGAGGCTCTGGGCGGGGACCATCTCCTCTGGCTCTGGAAGAACCGGCCGCTCCAGCTCGAGCGCCGCCAGCTCCGCGGCCTTCTCGGCTTGGACCTGGGCCTCGACCTGCGCCACTTCGGCCGCTGTGCGGCGCCGCTTGGTCGGCTTGGCTTCGGCCGCCACGGGGGCCGGCTCCGCCTTGACGGCCTTGCGCCGGCCTTTCTTGGCCGCGGGCTCCTCCGCGCTGCGACGCTTCTCCCGCTCCCAGCGCACCCGGACCGCGGAGACCTGATCGCTCTCCAGCGCGGACAGGTGGCTGCGCACGAAGATGTTCATGTCCTTGAGCATGCTGAGGAGCTGCTCAGGGGCGACACCGAATTCGGCTGCCAGATCGTGTACTCTCGTTTTAACCACGCATGCCTCCATCAGGAGCGTCCGGGCGCCAGCTGCACCATGCCGCCGGCCAACGCGCGGTCCCGTACGCCTACCGCCATTACCGGCGGTTTACCCAACTGCGCGCCGATCGCTGCGGCACGCGGTCCCGGCAATAGCGGCACACCCTTGGCGGTGGCCAGCCGGACGACCTTTTCGACGGCGCGGGGACTGGCATCTTCAGCCAGGACCACGCACCAGCACTTCCCCGACTGCAGCTCCCTTCGAACGGCATCCACTCCGATCACGACCCTCCGCCCGCGGTAGCCCAGGCCGAGCAGGCCCAGTAGCCCGCTCATGTCTTGGGGCGCGATTCCTCGCCACTGTCCTCATCGGTCAGCTCGGACAGGAAGGCCATCAGCTGGTCGGCCGTTTCCGGGGTCATCCCGGGGATCTTGGCGATGTCTTCGCGCTCGAGGTCCAGGATGTCGTTCAGCATCTTATAGCCGGCCGTCTCGAGGATGCCGGTGAGGTCGGGCGACAGCCCTTTGAGCTCGCTGAGCGGAACCTTGCCGGCCATCTCTTCTTCCGGCGGGAGCGGGGCGAACAGCGGACCCTCGCCGCCGCGCTCCAGCCATTCGCGGCTGGAGTAGAGGTCGATCTTCCAGCCGGTGAGCTCCGAGGCGAGCCGCACGTTCTGTCCGTTGCGGCCGATCGCCAGCGAGAGCTGGTCTTCGTCCACCACCGCCTGAATCGTCTTGGCTTCGGGATCGGAGAACACCTTAGCCACCCGGGCCGGCGCGAGTGCCAGCCGTGCGAACCGCTCCGGATCGGGCGACCAGGGCACGATGTCGATCCGTTCGCCGCCCAACTCATTCACGACCGCCTGAACCCGGGAGCCCTTGAGGCCGACGCAGGCGCCGACCGGGTCGATGGCGTCATCCCGGGAGATCACCGCGACCTTGGTACGGCTGCCCACCTCGCGCGCGATCGCCCGGATCTCCACCACTTGCTGCTGAATCTCGGGTACCTCGAGCTTGAAGAGCGCCTTCACGAACAGCGGATCGCCCCGGGACAGGATCAGCCGCGGGCCCTTCGGGGTTTCCTCCAGCCGCTTCAGCACGGCGCGGATGGTGTCACCCTGGTGAAAGTGCTCCCGGTGGTTCTGCTCCCGGTAGGGCACGATCGCCTCGGCCTCGCGAAACTTATTCAGCATGATGACAAGCTTGCCGCGCTCGATCTGCTGAACCTCACCGGAGAGCAGCTCGCCCACTTTCGAGGTGAACTCTTCGCGAATGCGAGCCCGCTCGCCCTCGCGCACCCGCTGAATGATTCGCTGCTTGGCGGCCTGGACCGCGAGGCGGCCGAAGTCCACGAACGGGACCTCTTCCTCGAGCATGTCGCCGACCGCGAAATTGGCATCCTCGTACTGGGCCTCCTCCAGCGTGATCTGCCAGCTGGGATCCTCGACCGTCTCGACCACCTGACGAAGCCGGACGACCTTGATGGTGCCCTGCAGCTCGTCCACATTCAGCTCGAAGCGCACGTTGGGCCCGAACTTCCGCACCAGCGCCGCGTGAATGCCATCACGCAGCAGCTCGAGCAGATCGGAGCGCTCCAGTTGTTTTGCTGTCGTCAGCTCGCGGAACGCGGCCAACATCTCAGCCGAACCTGCCATCCATTCACCCCCTACTGCGTTTACCAAGGACCTCAGACTCCGTGACTAACGTCGCCTCACGGATCGCATCGAACGCGACCGTCACCTCCGATCCATCCTGCCGCCGAAGCACAACGTGCTCGTCGTCGGGCACGGCGACGATCTCGACCCGGGTTCGCCCCGATAACGGCTGGGCACGGACCCGGGCCTGCCGCCCAATGAAGCGCCGCCAATGCTCCGGCCACCGGAGCGGCCGTTCGAACCCCGGCGAGGAAACTTCCAACACGTAGCGCGGGCCGACCATCGCTCTGGATTCGAGGAATCGTTCGAGTGACCGGCTGACCACCGCACAGTCGTCGGCCGTCACTCCCTGGCCAGGGCGGCTGTCCGGACGATCTACCCGCACCTGCAGGATGGGACGCTGCAACGTTCCGGTTCGCCTGAGATCAACCAGCTCGAATCCAAGCCCGGTGACATGATCGCGAATCGGAGCCAGAAGCGCGTCGGCAGACATCGGCGGAGAAGGAAAAAAAATGTGGGGGAACTCCCCCACATCAAAGCCGGAAACAAACGACCTCCGGGACAGCGGGTAAATATTACTCGGGAATCAGGTTGGAGTCAATTAGGAGGGCGCGGGGCAAGCTTTACGGCTGCCCCGCCAGCATTCCGATGTAGGCAACCATGCGTCCGTCCGTTCCACCCGACGCCCGATGGCTGTAGAAGCTGGATCTGTCGTGGGCCGAGCACCAGGTCGAGGTGCTGATCGATGTCAGGCCTAGCTCCGACGCCTCCGCTGCGAGCCGGTCCCGCAGGTCGATGTGCCAGGGACCCTCGCCGTCGGCCGCTGCCCCACAGCCCACCATAACTTCAGATCCTACTTCATAGCACGACCCGCAAATGCCAACGCCACAGTGCATTACAATCCCGGAGTCTACACACCCGGTTGCTGCCTTTAAGCGCTCGACCCCGCGGGCGAGAATCCGGCCGGCGGTGCCGCGCCAACCCGCATGGAGAAGGGCGACGCCCCGGCCGGGCGCCACCAAGTAAATCGGCACACAGTCGGCTACCGTGACGGTGAGCATGACTCCGGGTGCGGTGGTGATCCAGCCGTCGATCCCATCAACCTGGATCCAGCCGCGACCCGCATCGAGGCTCATGAGCTCGACCCCGTGCACCTGGTTGCCAAGAGCGACAGCGTGAAACCCGGGGAGTGCTCGACGGAACGCAAACCATCGGCTCATGACCTCTCCCACCGGCTCCGTGCTCCAGAGTCCGAGGTCGAAGCCACGGCCCGGCTCGGCGCCGCGGCCGGTGATGCCGGCCGTCACGCGGTAGCGTTCTCGCCAGGCAGGGACCTCGTACAGAGGGATGGGGCCGGGTAAAGGTGTTTCGGAAATTGGGAGGGAGATTCCCGCCGCGCTGCCCCGCCTACTACCCATCCACCCGCTCGATCTCCGCCCCCAGCGCCCGCAGCCGTTCATCGATCCGCTCATACCCACGCTCGATCTGGCCCACGTTGTGAATGGTGCTCGGCCCCTCTGCGGCGAGCGCCGCGAGGACCATAGCCATGCCGGCTCGGATATCGGGCGATTCGACGATACCGCCTTTGAGGGGCGAGGGCCCCGAGATCACCGCCCGGTGGGGGTCGCAGAGTACGATGCGGGCGCCCATCCCGATCAGCTTGTCCACGAAGAAGAGCCGTGACTCGAACATCTTTTCGAACACGAGAAGCATGCCGGAGCACTGCGTCGCGGTGACGATGGTGGTCGACATAACGTCGGCCGGAAACGCGGGCCACGGCCCGTCCTCCAGTTTCGGCACGTGGCCGCCGAGGTCGGGACGGATTCTCCGCTCCTGGCCCGGGCTCACGGTCAGCCGGTTTCCTTCGATCTTAGGACGAATGCCAAGCCGCTCGAATCCGAGGATGGTGCTGCGGAGATCTTCCTGGCGGACGGGTTCAATGACGATCTCACCGTTGGTGACGGCCGCGAGGCCGATGAAGCTCCCGATCTCAATGTGATCCGGCCCGATGGTGTAGGACGTGCCCACGAGTGGACGTCCGCCCTCGATGGTATAGATGTTCGACCCTATCCCGCCGATCTCGGCGCCCATGGCCACCAGACACCGGGCCAGATCCTGCACGTGAGGCTCGCACGCGGCGTTGCGAAGCACCGTCCGGCCCTTGGCCATCACGGACGCCATCAGCGCGTTCTCGGTGCCGGTGACGCTGGGCTCGTCGAGGAAGATGTCGTCCCCCTTGAGCTCCTTGGCCTCGAGCTCGTAACGATCACCCACCATCACCGAGGCACCCAGATGCTCGAGAGCCAAGAAATGGGTGTCCACCCGCCGGCGGCCGATCACGTCGCCACCGGGAGGCGGCAGGGTCACGCTGCCGAACCGTGCCAGCAATGGGCCGGCGAGCAGAATCGACGCCCGAATCTTGGCGCAGAGTGCCGGGTCCAGCGGCTTCGGCTTTACGCTTCGGGTATCGACGCGAAGGGCGTTGGCGCCGGTCCACTCCGCCGCCGCGCCAAGGTCGACCAGCAACGCCAACATGGTTTCGACGTCGCGGATGCGCGGAATGTTGTCGAGATCGACCGGACCGTCGGCCAGCAGCGTGGCGGCGAGGATGGGTAATGCAGCGTTCTTGTTGCCGGCAGGCCGCACGGTTCCACGCAGTGGACGGCCGCCCTGCACGAGAAAACGAGGAGGCATGGCCAAAGCTGCGCTGACCAATGAATCGCGTCAAGCGGAACCGAGGGGGTTGCGGTGCTGCCGAGACCGCTTTGTATTAGCCAGGGTGGGCAGTCAGCGCACCCGGTCCCTGGCGTTCGAGCAGCGCAGAGGAGGTCACCGTATGATGGCACTCGCACTCGTGCAGGTTAGCGCATCCCCGGAATGGGTGGGACCGACCATGGCGATATCCCTGGCGGTCATGGCGCTGTCGTTCCTCGGCATCGCGCTGGCCCTGGCAATCGCCGCCCTCAAGCTCACGGGCCAGGTGAAGAAGGTCGGCACGCTCGTCGACGGGCTCCAAGATGATGTCGCCCGCACCCTCAAGGCGGTCCGTCGTCTGACCGAACAGGGACAGGATGTGATGGTGGTGGTCCGGCAGGAGACCGGCGCCTTCGCCCAGACGGGCCGGCGGCTCCGGAGGAAGCTGGTGCGCGCGGCGGACCGGGTCGAGATCAAGCTGGAGGAGCTGGAGACGCTCTACGATGTCGTGCACGACGAGGTGGAAGGCACGGCGCTCGACGTCGCCGCCGCGCTCCGTTCCGTCCGCCGCGGCAATGGAATGATTGGTCGGGTCCGCCGATTGCTGGTGCCGAGCCGCTGATGACCTTCCCTCGCCTTACGCTCGCGGTCGTGGGCGTGGGGCTGATTCTCCTGCTGGTCCCGCAGCAGGCCCATGCCTGGACGCCCGGCACCCACATCTACCTGGGCGAGTCGGTCCTCGCCAACCTGTCATTTCTGCCGGCAGGAGTTGCCGACCTGCTGCGCGCCTTTCCGTTCGATTTTCTCTATGGGAACATCGCGGCCGATTCGTCCATGGCAAAGCATTACGCGCCGCTGGGCCGCCATTGTCACTACTGGCACGTCGGGCAGGAGATCCACGATCTTGCCGCTACGGACGCTCTACGCGCCTTCGGGCTGGGGTATTTGAGTCACCTTGCCGCCGACACCATCGCGCACAACTACTTCGTTCCCCGCCAACTGATGCTCACCAGCAGCACCGCCGCCGTCGGGCACTCGTACTGGGAGACTCGGGTTGAGGCCCATCTGGGGGATGCCTACGCCAAGGTGGCCAAGGACGTGATCCGGCTCGACCATGCCGGCGCCGATGCCCACCTCGACCGCATTATCGCCCCGACGATCTTCAGTGTGCGCACCAACCGGCGGCTCTTTCGCGGCATGGTGCACCTGACCGAGACTACGAGCTGGCAGCGTGCCAGCCAGGTGGCCCGCGAGTATAGCCGCTGGCAGCTGAGCGACGACGATGTTGAGCGCCATCTTGGTCTCTCGTTCGACTTCATGTTCGAGCTGCTGGCCGAGTCGGCGGCGTCGGCACGACACCTGGATCCTTCGGGCGAGCGTCCGCTCAAGACCGCCAAGGAGATGCGGCGCCGGGTGATGCGGGAAGCGGGCCGGCGCGATACCGCCAGCCTTCAGAGCGCGGCCAACGAGCAGTTCGGCTTGCCGGAACGCGCGTTCGTGTTCTGGAACAAGCTCCAACGTAAGCTCCCCTGGCGGGCTCCCGAGGGATCGGCCCCATCTCCCAATCTGCTCGTGAGCGGCGACCGCTGATTCGCCACATCCCACCGGCATGGCAGTTTGTTCGTCCCGCGCAAGCGTCCGTCGCCGCCGCTGGTGCTCTCGCCCTCGCTTCTCTGACCGTCGTGCCCGCCGAGGGGCAGGACTCATTGCCGCCTGTCGCCATCACCACCGAGCCGGCCACGCTCCAGGAGGGGAGCGTCGGATGGCTTCGGGTGCGGGCGCGCGAGGGTGTCGTAGTGAGTGGCGGTGAAATTGCCGGTGAGTCGCTCCACCTCGAGCGTTCCCGGGACCGTACCTTCCGGGGATTGGTCGCTGTTCCGGTCGAGGCCGCTGACTCTCTCCTGGTGACGCTCTACCTGGAGCAGCCCGGCCGAAGCGACACTCTCCCGATCTTCGTGCCGGTACGCCGGGCGGGCTACCTCAGCGAAACGTTGTCGGTCCCGCCGGCCTATGCCCGGCCGGATAGCGCCGCCACCGTCCGGATCCAGGCGGAGATCGAGAGGAGCAGACAGGTCTCACGCATCTCGCAAGGCAAGCCACGGATCTGGCGGGGGCCGTTCCGGCTTCCCCGGAGGTCGCGCATCACCAGCCCATTCGGTACGGCACGGGTCTACAACGGCGAGGTGCAGAGCCGTCATCTCGGTACCGATTTCGCTGGAGCGATCGGTGCGCCGGTGCGCGCCGCTGGACGAGGTGTGGTGGCATTGGTGGCCGATTTCTATCTCGCGGGCCATGCCGTGTACATCGACCACGGCGCAGGATTGGTGACCGGCTATTTCCACCTGAGTCGAGTCGACGTACGGGAGGGAGATACCGTCATAGCAGGACAACGTATCGGAGCAGTGGGTCGGAGTGGCCGGGTCACGGGGCCGCATCTGCACTGGGTGGCGCGCTACGGGGCGATCTCGGTGGATCCGATGAGTTTGTTGGAGCTCGAGCGGAACTAAACCGAGTCCCTACGGCTGTGTCCCTGCTGTTTGCTGCAAACGCTCCTGGAGAACCGGCTGCACGCCCTTCGGATCCGCCTTTCCCTTGCTGCGCTTCATCACCTGACCCACGAAGAAGGCCATCAGCTTGGCCTCCCCGCCGCGAAAACGGGCGACCTCGCCCGGATGGGCAGCGATGACCTCATCAACCCATCCTGATAGAGCACCCTGATCGCTTACCTGCACCAGTCCCAGCCGCGCGGCGGTGGCGCGGGGGTCCTGATCGGACGATTGGGCCAACTCCGAGTAGACCCGCTTGGCGGCCTGGCGGCTGAGCACTCCCTCACGCACGAGCCCGATCAACTCGGCAAGTCGCCTGGCTGGTACGGGAAACGCTCCGCTTTCATTATAGGTTGTCATCACCTCACCCATGACCCAATTGGCCGCGGTCTTGGGGTCGGCACCCGCCTCCACCACCGACTCGAAGTAGTGCGCCAGCCCAGCCTCCGCCGTGATGACCCGGGCGTCCGTGGCGGACAGGGCGTGAGCCGCCTCGAGACGGGCTCGTTTGGCCTCCGGAAGCTCGGGCACCCCGGCTCGCTGCTCGGCGATCCAGGCCGGTGTCAGCACCAGGGGTGGAAGGTCGGGATCAGGGAAATAGCGGTAGTCGTGACTCTCCTCCTTCGATCGGGTCGGCTTGACCTGACCCGTTCCCGCATTGAAGAGCAGAGTCACCTGCTCTACACGATGTCCCGATTCCACTAGCGCGATCTGGCGGGCCCGCTCGGCCTCGAGTGCGCGCTCCACGTTGGCGAACGAGTTCATGTTCTTCACTTCGGTCTTGGTCCCGAGCTTGGAGGTGCCGGCGGGCCGAATCGAGAGGTTTGCATCCACCCGCAGGCTTCCCTGCTCCATGCTGCACTCGCTCACGCCGGCGTAGACTAGGATCTGCCGAAGCGTGGTGAGGTACGCCCGGGCCTCCGCCGGCGAGCGCAGGTCCGGCTCACTCACGATCTCCGCGAGCGGGGTGCCGGCACGGTTGAGATCGACCGCGGTCTTTCCCGGGAAGCGGTCATGCAACAGCTTGCCCGCGTCTTCCTCGAGGTGGAGCCGGGTGATGCCCACCTGCATTCTGCCGCGATCCGGCGAGTCGAAGCTGACGCTGCCACCGGTCGCGAGTGGCCGGTCGAACTGCGAGATCTGGTAACTCTTGGGCAGATCGGGATAGAAATAGTTCTTCCGGGCAAAGACGCTGGTCTCATGCACCGTGCAACCCAGCGCCAAGGCGCCGCGGACCGCCAGACGGATCGCTTCGGCATTGGGGACGGGTAGCGCTCCTGGAAGACCCAGGCATACCGGGCAGACGTTGGTATTGGGCGGATCGCCGAATGTGGTGCGGTCGCCGCAGAACATCTTGGTTCTGGTGCGCAACTGGACGTGGACCTCGAGGCCGATGACTGTTTCCCAGGCCATCAGCGCACCTCCGCCAGCGGGTCCAGCGACCGCTCGAGCACCTGGGCGGCGGCCAGCAACCGCTCCTCGCTGAAATACGGCGCCACCAACTGGGCCCCGATGGGTAGCCCCTCGCTCCGGCCGACGGGCAGGCTCATCGCAGGAAGCCCCGCCAGGCTCATCGAGCAGACAAACACGTCGGCCAGGTACATCGCGACCGGATCTTCAGTCTTCTCCCCGGCCTTGAAGGCCGGCGTCGGCGTGGTCGGGGTGAGAAGCAGATCGACGCCGGAATCGAACACCCGGCGGAAGTCATCGGCGATCAGCGCCCGCACCTGCTGCGCCTTCTTGTAGTAGGCATCGTAGTAGCCAGCGCTCAGCACGTAGGTGCCGACCAGAATCCGGCGGCGGACTTCCTCGCCGAAGCCTTCGCCCCGAGTGGTGCGATACAGCGAACGGATGTCTCCCTCGGGTCCAACCCGGCGCCTGCCATATCGCACACCGTCATAGCGCGCCAGGTTCGCCGCTGCTTCCGCCGGCGCAATGATGTAGTAGGTCGGCACCGCATAGGCCGAGTTGGGGAGCGAGACCTGGCGGACCTCTGCGCCGAGCTCCCGGATCTGCTCGGTGGTGCGGCGGAGCGCAGCTGCCACGCCCGCGTCGAGGTCGGCCGGGAAATATTCCTCCGGGAGTCCGACGGTCAGGCCGCGAAGGTCGGACAGGGCCTTCGGCATCCGCATGGGGGCATGGTCGACAGTGGTGGCATCGAGAGGATCGGACCCGCTGATGGTGCTCAGGACCCGGGCGGCGTCATCCACGCTGCGGCCAAAGACCGAGACGCAATCGAGCGAGGAGCCGAAGGCGACCAGACCGTAGCGGCTCACCCGTCCATAGCTCGGCTTCACCCCTACAACCCCGCAGAAGCTCGCGGGCTGGCGCACCGAGCCACCGGTCTCGGATCCCAAGGCGGCCGGCACCACTCCCGCCGCCACCAGCACCGCTGAGCCGCCGGACGAGCCACCCGGCACCCGGGTCGGGTCCAAGGGATGCTTTACCCGTCCAAAGGCCGAGTGCTCGGTGGAGGAGCCCATGGCGAACTCGTCGAGATTGGTCTTGGCCGCGATCATGGCACCGGCCGCCCGGAGCCGCTCGACGACGGTCGCGTTGTAGGGCGAGACGTAGCCTTCCAGGATCCGGGAGGCACAGGTGGTCGGCTGCTCGACCGTGACGATGTTGTCCTTTAGCGCCACCGGCATGGCTGCCAGAGCCCCAGGAGTCGCCATGCGATCGACGCGGGCCGCCTCAGCGTCCAGCAGCTCCTGCGACCAGTGCAGCGTCGCGTTCAGCGGCTCGACTTTGGTAAGGCGCGCGCCGATCTCGCGGGCAGTCGCCGCCCCGCTCACTGATCCTCCATCGCGCCGTGCCGGGGCACCAGGAAAAACCCATCGGCGAATTCCGGCGCCATCGCGGCCGCCGGGTGAGCGAGCCGCACTGGCGCCTCCACATCCTCACGCAGCGTTACCGATTGAGGGCCGGCCAGAAACGGCTCGGCCATCCGGTCCCCGGGGACTTCATCGAGCGTGGCGACGTAGTTCACGATTCGATTCATCTGCTCGACCAGACGGCGAAACTCGCTCTCCTTCACCGCCAGCTCGGCAAGCTTGGCCACATGGAGGACTTCATCCAGCCCAATGCTCATGCGCTCTCCCATTCACGTTCGAGACCGGCATAGGCAACCAGCAACTGCTTCACGCCGACCTCCTCATCATCGAAGGCCACCGACACCTTGAGCTCGCGTCCGGCACCGGTGAGGCCCCTGATGGTCCCACTGCCGAACCGCCGGTGCCTGACCCGCTCGCCCTTTACATATCGGGGACTGTCCTGGGATGCCTCCTCCTCGGCGGGGCGGGAGCCCTCTGGGCCGGTGGGCGGCGCGGCCGCGGGGCCGTCAAAGCTGGCGGGCGACTGAGCTCCGGCGCGCGCCCACTGCCCCGCTGCCCCGCTGCCGCGCTGACCTACCCCCCAGGATGGCGCCCACAGGGACGTTGTCCGGCGCTCCTCGATGATGCCCGGGGGGATGGCGCGAAGAAACCGCGAGGCCATGCCAGGCCGCAGCTCTCCGCCACGCCGGCGGGCGCGAGCCCAGGTCAGATAAAGTTTGTCCTTGGCCCGGGTCAGCCCGACGTAGCAGAGACGGCGCTCCTCCTCCAGGCCGTCGGCCTGCTCTTCAGCCCGTGCCAGGGGAAACAGGCCGTTTTCCATTCCGGTGAGCACGACGACGGGCCACTCAAGCCCTTTGGCGGTGTGCAGCGTCATGAGCGTGACGCCTTCCTCTTGTCCGACGACCGTGTCTGCGGACGAGAGAAGCGCGGCGTCGGCCAGAAAGCGCTCCAACGGCGTGGCCATCTCACCGTCCTCTGCGGGCACTTCCTCGGACCAGTTGGCGGCGCTCGCCAGCAGCTCGCGTACGTTTTCCCACCGGTCGGCACCCTCGGGCCCCTCGGCAAGGAGGACGGCCTCGTAGTCGATGGCGCGAATGAGGTGCTCGAGCAGGTCAGCCGGAGGGAGGTGCTCCTGCTTGGCAGCGCCCTCGATCAATGATGCAAAATTGCGGAACGCCTCGCGGACATTGGGCCGGAGATCGGGCACGCGTTCGGCGATAGCCGCGGTCTCCAGGAGCGGCTTCGCCCACTTGGACGCAACCTGGCCCAGCAGGGTCAGGCTAGTCTCTCCCAAACCACGGCGGGGTACGCCGACTGCCCGAAGGAACGCCTCGTCATCGGCCGGGTTGGCCACCAGGCGCAGGTAGGCCAACAGGTCCTTGACCTCGCGCCGCTCATAGAAGCTGATGGCTCCGATCAGCCGGTACGGCACACCGGCGCGGCGAAACGCCTCTTCCAGGGCCCGAGACTGCGAGTTGGTCCGGTAGAGGACCGCCATTTCACGGTACTGCCAGTCCGCTGCGGTGCTCCGCTTCTGGAGCTCCCGAACCACCCACTCGGCCTCGTCCCGCTCGTCCGCCGCCGCGACCAGGGTGACCGATTCCCCACCCCGCCGCCGAGTCGTGAGCGTCTTTCCGATCCGGCCGCTGTTTTCTGCGATGACGCCATTGGCCGCATCCAGCACGACCTGGGTGGACCGGTAGTTCTCCTCCAGACGAATGAGCTTTGCGCCCTGAAAGTCCTTCAGGAAATCCTGCATGTTCCGGACATCGGCGCCGCGCCAGCCGTAGATCGATTGGTCGTCGTCGCCGACTGCGCAAACATTGCCATGGGCTCCAAGCAGCCTCACCAGCTCGTACTGGGCCCGGTTGGTGTCCTGGAACTCGTCCACCAGGACGAAGTTGAACCGGCTCTGGTACGCGCGCAGCCGATCGGGATGCTCCCGGAACAGCGTCAGCGGGTGCAGCAGCAGATCATCGAAGTCCATCGCGTTGGCGCCTTTGAGCGCCGGCCCCAGCGCCGAGTACACCTCGGCCGCCACCTGGGCGAGGCGATCGAGCCCGCCTCCGGCCGCAAGCTCGGAAGGGGGCACCATCCGGTTCTTTGCCGCCGAAATGACTGATTGCACCGCCCGAGGGGCGAACAGCTTGGTCGAATGCCCCTGCTGTTCCATCAGCCGACGAATCAGGCTCAGCCGGTCGTCCTCGTCGTAGATGGTAAAACGGCGGGAGAACCCCAGCAGCTCGGCCTCGCGCCGGAGCAGTCGGGCCGCGAGAGAGTGGAACGTGCCGATCCACAGACCGGATGGATCGCGATCGAGCAGCTGGCCGATACGCTGCTTCATCTCGCCGGCGGCCTTGTTGGTGAAGGTGACGGCAAAGATCCGGTCGGGCGGCACCCCATGACGGTCGATCAGGGCGGCGATCCGCATAGTCAGCACCCGGGTCTTTCCCGAGCCGGCGCCGGCCAGCACGAGCAGCGGCCCTTCCACGTGCTCCACCGCCTCGCGCTGGGCCGGATTCAGTGAATGATCCAGCCCGCGATCGGACGTTTCGATCATGTCTCGGGTCGGGCAAGCGGGACGCGAATCAAGAAACAGGTTCCCTTCTCGGTCTGCTCCAGGGTCAGGGCGCCCTGATGCGCATCTTCCACGACCCGGCGGGAAAGCGCGAGTCCGATCCCCCAGCCACCGCGCTTGGTCGTGATGCCTGGCTCGAACAGGGTGCGCCGAAGCTCCTTGGCGATCCCGGGACCATCATCGATCACGCGGATCACTCCCATGCCGTCATCGGCGCTCACTCGCAGGATAATCGCGCCGGGGCGCCCCTGCAGGGCATCGATCGCATTCTTTACCAGGGCCTCCAGCGCCCACTCGAGGAGCACCGGATCACCCAGCACCGTCGGCCCCGCGCCGGGAGCCTCGACCCGAAGGTCGATCATGTTGGCGTGACGTGGCAGCCGGGGACGGAAGTATCCCGCAACCCGATCAGCCAGCGCTCCAAGCCCGATCGGTTCGCGCTTGGCCGGATTGCCGATGCGCTCGAAGCGCTGGGCCACCCGGTCGAGCCGTTCCGCATCGGCCGAGAGATGGTCGGCCAATCCCGGCGGGGGTGTGGCCCGCGAGCGAACCCGTTCGATCCATCCCTGGAGGCTGGTGAGCGGGGTGCCCATCTGATGCGCGGCTTCCCGCGCCATCGCCACCCACAGCCGATCGCGCTGCGCCGCCATGGCGCTGCGATACGCGAAGACGGCCACCGCCACCATGACCGCGATGGTGAGCCCCTGCAACACTGCCAGCGCACTCAGATTCCGCTGAGCCGGCAACGGCCCGTAGTGTACCGTGCCGACTGCGGCGTCGCTGATCGGCGGATTCTGCCGGTCCAGGCGGTCGGCGTAGCGCTTCACCCGAGGATCGTCGAGTGGAGCATCGAACGGCAGGTTCGCGGCGGCAGTGACTCGCCCAGCGTGATCGGTGACCACGAGCGGAAGCCCAAGCGCGCGCACCTGCTCTCCCAGGCGAAGCAAGGCCTCGGCCTCTGCGCCGGGCCTCGGGTCGTTGAGCCCGCCGAACACTCCGGAGTAGAGCCGGCTGGTGGCGGTAGCGTCTCCCTGGAAGTGGCGGAAGATCAACACCCCGGTCCCGAAGCTCAGACCAGCCAACACGGCCACCGACGCCACCACCATCGAAGGCGCCAGGCGCTCAAGCCGTTCGCTACGCACGCGGACGCAAGCGGTCCACGCCGAGGTACGGGAGCAGCGCCTCAGGCACTCGCACCGATCCGTCGACCGCTTGGTTGTTTTCCAGAAGTGCGATGATGGTGCGCGGGAAAGCGACGCCCGAGGCGTTGAGGGTATGCACGAACTCGGGCTTGGCCTTGGGCGAAGACCGGTAGCGGATATTCGCGCGGCGAGCCTGAAAGTCGGTGAACGTGCTGGAGCTCGAGACCTCGAGCCAACCGCCGACACCGGCGGCCCAGACCTCGATGTCGTACGTCCGGGCGCTGGCGAAGCCGGTGTCGCCGGCCGCGAGCTCCACCACGCGGTAGGG
>JBBQXQ010000026.1:0-30258 GCA_038209515.1 Gemmatimonadales bacterium | reverse complement strand
GGGGCAGCGGGGCAGCGGGGCGGCGGGGCAGATTTCCCTCTAGACGTTGAACCCACGTAAGTTAGACCAGTCTTTTCTGCCAGGCCGCCCCGCCGCCCCGCTGCCCTGCTTATCGCAAACCCTCTCGCGATACGCCACGCGTTTCCGCTTGACTCAGACGGGCGGTAGCGTAGCTTGCGCGCATGTTCTGCTCCCGCTGTGGCAGCGAAATCACCGGGAAATCGAAGTTCTGCCCCTCCTGCGGCCTCGACCTCATGGCGACCACACCGGTTCACGCGATCGCCACCGGTGTGCTCCAGGAGCTGGACCTCGTGCGCGAGGCACTCGCCTCCGAGTATGAGATCATCGAGGAGCTGGGACGGGGTGGGATGGCCATGGTGTATCGAGCCAAGGATCGTCAGCTCGAGCGCGAGGTCGCCATCAAGGTCCTCCCCTTTTCCCTCGCCTTCGACACCGAGTTCGTGGAGCGCTTTCAGCGCGAAGCCCGCACGGCGGCCCAGCTCGAGCACCCCAACATCATCGCCATCTATCGGGTCGGTCGTTCCGGACGGGTGATCTACTTTGTCATGAAGTTGCTCCGGGGCAACTCACTCTCCCATCTGCTCGGTAATCGCAAGAAGCTCTCGCCTCCCGAGATCCGGCGCCTCCTGCTGGAGGCGGGTAGCGCCCTGGGCTACGCCGCGCAGCGCGGCATCGTGCATCGTGATATCAAGCCGGACAACATCATGTTCGACGAATTCGGCCAGAGCGTCCTGACCGACTTCGGTATCGCCAAGGCGGCCTCGGGGCAGAAGCTGACCGGCACTGGCATGTCTATCGGCACTCCGCACTACATGAGCCCGGAGCAGGCCAGGGCCCAGCCGATCGACGGCCGGAGCGACATCTACAGTCTCGGGGTGGTGGCCTATCAGTGCCTGACGGGCACCGTGCCCTATGACGGCGAGGACAGCTTCTCCATCGGCTACAAGCACATTACCGAGCCGATCCCGATGCCCAGCCTGGTCACTGCCGACGAGCGCCGCATCTTCGAGATCATCAAGCGGATGCTCATGAAGGATCCCTTCGACCGCTTCCAGACCTGCGAGGAGCTGATCGCTTCCTTCCAGGGGCACCCCATCGCTGCGGCGGGGTCGATGCGACCCAGCTCCGTGGGGAGCTTTACCGGTGCCGCCGCCGTGGGCGCTGGAGCGGGTGCGTCGGTCGGCGGCGGAGGCCTTCCTCCCATCGTGAGCCAGCCGACCACGCCCCTGGATTCGCCCCTGGTCAACCGGCGTCTGACACCGGGAGAGCGGCGAGAGATACCGCGCCGGGTAGCCGACCGGTCGATGGCCATGCGCACCAGCACCTCGTCCTGGGCCTGGCTCTGGATCCTCCTGGCGGTGCTCGGCGGGGTGGGGGGAGCATTCTACTACTACAAAGCCCGCGGATTCGCATCGGGCACGAGCGTGGCCGATACGGTGGTGAGCTCTGGGCCACGGCAAAGCGACTCCCTGCTCCGTACCGATACTGCCGTGGCTAACGCGCCGCCGCCCACAGACAGCACGGTGCCCGCTGTTTCGGCGCCGGTAGGAACCGATGGCTCGGTTCCCCGGAAACCGGCAGCGGACTCCGCCACCAGCCCCGAGCCGGCTTTAGGCCCTGCCTCAGGCGACGTAGTCGGCCCGATCGACAGTGGAGGCATACGGCTGATCGGTTTACCCCGCGGGTCGACCGTCATGATCGACGAGCAGCCGGTGACCCAGGCGGTGACCAAGCTTCCGCCGGGACCACACGCGCTCGCCATTTCGGCGCCCCGATTCAACTTCTACTCCGACACGATTGTGGTCCGCCCGGGCCAGATCCAGGAGCTGACGCCTCAACTCACCCAGCTCGGCGCACCCGTGCCGGCGCAGCGTAAAGATCAAGGGCGTTCGGCTGTCGGCTGCGTGCCCGGTCCCGGGTACAACGCGGACGGCTCGTGCTTCGATGAACGCCCGAAGCCAGTCAACCCGCCGTTCGTGACGGTACCCGCCGATGCCGGGCCTTCCCCGCGGCCTTCGCTGTTATGGATCAAAGTGTCGGCGGAAGGCCGCACGGTGGACATCATGCGGCTCCGTCCCTCCAACGATCCTGCCTACGAGCGTGAAGTCCGCAACTTCGTCTGGACCGTGACCTGGCATCCCGCCCTCAAGGAGGGAGCGCCGGTCGAGGCCTGGACCCAAATGCTTTTCCCACCGGCACGAGACCAGTAGGGCCGCATTGCATGCGACCTCCCACGATCCACCCTACGGCCTTCATTGCGTCCACGGCCGCCGTAATGGGAGACGTGACGCTGGGCGCAGAGGCGAGCGTCTGGTATTGCGCGGTGCTCCGCGGTGACATGGCGCCGATCGTGATTGGAGCCCAGTCGAACATTCAGGATGGTACCGTCGTCCACGTGGATGAAGGCATGCCGTGTCAGGTGGGCCAAAGGGTTGGTGTCGGCCACCGGGTCGTTCTCCACGGCTGCACCGTGGAGGACGATTGCCTAATCGCGATGGGCAGCGTTCTGCTCAACGGTGTCGTCATCGGCTGCGGCAGTGTCGTCGCTGCCGGTGCTGTCTTGCCCGAGGGCATGCGAGTTCCACCTCGGTCTCTGGTGATGGGAGTGCCGGGGCGCATCGTCCGCCCGGTCGATGCCGTGCTCGCCGAGCGGGTGGCTGCCACCTGGAGTCACTACGTGGAGGAAGCGAAAGCCCATAAGGCAGGGCGCTATCCGCTGACGAGGGAAGGACGGGAACGACGGGAAGGTGGGGAGTGACATGAGAACATCAGTCGATTTGGAGTAGCTTTCCCGCCGTCCCCGTCTTTCCGCCCTTCCCGATTTTTATCCGCAGTGATCCACTTTCTCCACATGTCTACAACCGACTATATTTGTGATGTGAACAGTGGGATTGGACGTGGGGCCGTCAGTTTTGCGTGGTATTGTCTCGGTCGGGTAACGGACCTAGCTTGGCCTTCCGTTTCGGTTGGGCAGTGCGATGGTGCAGCAGGGTCGCCCCCACCCTCTTCGCGATCATCATGCCAAGGCGAGGGAGTTCTATGAAATCGTCCACCCCAAGGGACGCGGTCCGGCTGTCGCCTAATGCGATTACGGTCCTCGAGAAGCGCTATCTCCTCAAGGATGAGACCGGCGCCCCCATCGAGAGTCCAGGAGACCTGTTCTGGCGGGTGGCGCGAACCGTCGCTGAGGCGGACAAGCGATACGACGCCAGTGAGGCGAAGGTGACGGAGGTGGCTCAGGGCTTCTTCGACCTCATGGCGCAGCGGCTCTTCGTGCCCAACTCGCCGACCCTGATGAATGCGGGCCGTCCCCTGGGCCAGCTCTCCGCCTGCTTCGTGCTCCCGGTAGACGACGCGCTCTCCAACGGGAAGAGCGGCATCTACGATACCCTGCGGGCGATGGCGTTGGTGCACCAGTCGGGCGGCGGCACCGGCTTCAGCTTCTCCCGGCTTCGTCCCAAGAACGACATCGTTCGCTCGACCATGGGTGTAGCGTCCGGCCCGGTGTCGTTCATGAGCCTCTTCGACGCTTCCACCGACGTGGTCAAGCAGGGCGGCACCAGGCGGGGCGCCAACATGGGCATCCTGCGGGTGGACCATCCTGATATCCTGGAGTTCATCCGCTGCAAGGACGACACGAGCAAGATCACGAACTTCAACATCTCGGTTGCGGTCACTGACGCGTTCATGGCGGCGGTCGAAGCCAACGGCATGTACGACCTGATTCATCCCAAGACCGGCCAGGTCACCGGCCAGCTTCGGGCCCGGGAGGTCTGGGAGATGATCATCCACGGCGCCTGGAAGACCGGGGAGCCGGGCGTCTTCTTCGTGGACAAGGCCAACTACTACAATCCGGTGCCCCACCTGGGCGCCTACGAGGCCACCAACCCGTGTGGCGAGCAGCCGCTGCTGCCCTACGATGTCTGCAACCTCGGCTCCGTCAATCTCGGCGCGTTTGTTAAAGAGGGCGGGAAAGACGGGAAGGCAGCCAACGCGGAGATCGATTGGGATCATCTGCGTCAGGTCGTGCATCTCTCGACCCACTTCCTCGAGAACGTGATCGACGCCAACCAGTATCCCCTGTCCGAGATTACCGACCTCGCGCAGCGCATCCGGCGCATCGGGCTCGGCGTTATGGGCCTGGCCGATGTGTTCGTCAAGCTCGGGGTGCCGTACGATTCGGATGAAGGGGTGGCCCTGGGACGCCGGATTCAGCAGTTCGTGGATGAGGAAGCCAAGGTCGAATCGGAACGGCTCGCCGCCGAGCGGGGAGTGTTCCCCGAGTGGGAGCGGAGCATCTGGGGTCCGGATGAAACCGCCGCCCGCGACGCCAGCGGTCAGCGGATCCGCCCCATGCGGAGGCTCCGCAACTGCAACGTGACGACCGTGGCGCCCACTGGAACGATCTCCATCATCGCCGGATGCAGCTCAGGCATTGAGCCGCTGTTCGCGGTGGCCTTCATGCGGAATCAGGCCGGCGCGCTGATGCCCGACGTGAACGAGGACTTCGTCGCTATCGCCAAGGCGGAGGGCTGGTGCTCCGACGATCTCATGCGCAGGATCGCCGAGGCGGGACACATCAACTTCACTGAGGTGCCGGCCCAGTGGCAGCGGGTCTTCGTGACCGCCAACGCGATCAAGCCCGAATGGCACATCCGGATGCAGGCGGCATTCCAGGAGTTCAACGACAGTGCCATCTCGAAGACCTGCAACTTCGCCCACGACGCCACCGAGGAGTACGTGGAGGAGATCTACCGCCTCGCCTACCGGCTGAACTGCAAGGGCGTGACGGTGTACCGCGACGGAAGCCGGGACATGCAGGTCCTGTCCACCGGCTCCACGGCCAAGAAGGTCAAGGAAGGGCACGTCGGTGCGGCCACGGCCGATCTCCACGGCGAGATCGCCGAGCTTCGCGCGGAGAACGAGCGCCTGCTCCGGACGGTGCACGATCTCGAAGCCGAGAACCTCCAGCGGCGGCAGAAACGGTCCCGTCCCGAGGTACTTCGCGGAACCACCCGCCGGGTCGAGACACCGCTGGGAACCCTGTACGTCACGATCACCGAGGACGACAGGGGTCAGCCTTTCGAGGTCTTTATGACGCTCGGCAAGGCCGGCGGCGCCCTCATGGCCGACGTCGAGTCGCTCGGGCGGTTGATCAGCCTGGCGCTCCGCTCGGGCATTCCGATCAAGGAGATCTATCGGCAGCTCCGGGGTATCAGCTCAGACCGCGTCATCGGCCTGGGACCGAACAAGATCCTCTCGGTTCCGGACGCCGTGGGCATCGCCATCGAGCGCTGGATGCAGGAGAAGCAGGGGATTCAGCAGGAGCTGCTGCCCCAGGCTGGCCACCCGGAGCTCGCACCGGTGGTATCACAACCGGTGTCGCAAGGCAGTGGTCGTGGCGAGCAGATGATCTTCGGTGGGATGCAGCAGATGCTCTCGGGTGCATGCCCCGACTGTGGCTCTCAGCTTGAGTTCGCCGAGGGATGCATGAAGTGCCATGTGTGCGGCTTCAGCGAGTGCGGGTGATCGTGGTCATCCGTAGATAGCGCCAGCCGCACAGGACAACGCCCGCTGACCGCAAGGTCGGCGGGCGTTGGCGTATATTGTAGACGGGAACTCGGGAGGGTGTCATGTTCTCCTCTTGCCGGCTGCTGCTCATGACCGGGCTGCTCACCGCCTGCGAGGTCACCTCGCTCGAGGTCCACAGTCCCGGAACGCAGGCGACCCCGATGTGCTCAAGGCCGATCTCTCACCCGGGGTGATCGGGGCGCCCGGGCGCATTCGCCTCGATGCGCTGCCACCCGGGAGCTCCCTCCGGGAGGTAAGGATCTCTATCTCCGTAACAAGAAGCTCTCCGGCGTCGGGGCCGGCGACTATTACATCGGATCGATCGTCGATGTGACCGACATCGTGCCCGAGCAGACTGAAACGAACAACACGCTCGCCACTCCCGGGCGGATTACGCTGCTCCCTGTCGGGACCGGCCTGTCCCAGCCATAATGCAGTCGGTGGATCTATTGTCTACGGCTTCGGAGGTACGACATGTCGGCTGATAAGCAGGAGGGCGCCCTCAAGCCTGTGACGCCCGCGCGCGTCGCGGAAGAGCTCAAGAAGCTGAGCGCCCAGCGGAAGGACGGAAAACTGGAACCCGACGAATACGAGCACCGTTTCGCGCGCATGATCACGGAGCTGCGTGAACGACGCATCGACGGCAGCCGAGCGGAGATCCTCGGTACCCTGACGCCCCTCAAGGATCAGGGCGTCATCTCCCTGACGGACTGGCAGCGGCTGACCAAGCAGTTGGGTCTCGCGTGAGCGTGGAGCCGGCGCGTGACGGCCACCCGGGCGTCCAGCGTGCGGTCATTGCCCGTCGCCGGCTGGGGCGCGACGCCCCGCAGGTTTCGGCGGTGGGCTATGGCGGCATGCACCTATCCATTCAGGATCGTCCGCCGGAGGAGCAGGGAATCCGGGTGATCCACGCGGCGCTGGATGCCGGAGTCACCCTCATCGACACGGCCGACGTCTACTGCCTCGACAACCAGGATATCGGCCATAACGAGCGGCTCGTGGCACGTGCCCTGGGGAGCTGGCAAGGTGACCGTGACCAGGTCATTGTAGCAACCAAGGGCGGCGTGACGAGACCGGCCGGCCGCTGGGACACCGACGGCAGTCCCCAGCATCTGCGAGCCGCCTGCGAACGATCGCTCGAGGCACTCGGGGTTGAGCGCATCGATCTCTATCAGCTGCATGCGCCGGACCCGAAGGTCGCGCTGGCGGAGAGCGTCGGAGCCCTGGCCGGGCTCCAGCAGGCGGGGAAGATCCGCTGGATCGGACTCTCGAATGTCTCGGTGGCGGAAATCCGGGAGGCGGAGGCGATCGCACCGGTGACCACGGTGCAGAACCGGCTGAATCCATTCTTTCGTCAGGCGCTGTCCGAAGGCGTGGTGGCGCATTGTACCGGGCGGGGAATCGGATTCCTGGCGTACAGTCCAACCGGCGGCGGGCGTCTCAACCTCAAGCTGCCCGCTCACCCGGTGCTTCAACCGATGGCTGCCCGACTCGGCACCACTCCCCATGCCTTGGTATTGGCGTGGGTGCTGGCTCGTTCGCCGTCGGTGATCGTGATACCAAGTGCCCGCACCGTGGAGCATGCGCTCGACAGTGTGAGCGCCGCCGACCTGACCTTGAGCGAGGCCGACCTGGCGGCAATTACGACCGCCGAGTTCTCCCGAGCGTAGGCGGTGGACCCTACGACCACCGCGCCAGCGTCGCGCCTGCCGAAAACCCCGCGCCGACCGCGGCGAACACCACCAGATCGCCACGTTTGATCTTCCCCTCAGTTAACGCCGCATCCAGCGCCAGCGGGAGGGTGGCCCCAGTGGTGTTGCCATAGCGGGCCAGCACCGACGCCACTCGCTCGTGCGACACGCATAGTCGCTCGGCCACCGCATCCAGGATCCGCTGGTTGGCCTGGTGGGGAATGACGAGCGTCAGATCGCTCGCGGTCAGCCCGTTTCGTCGCAGCAGGACGTTGACGCTCTCGACCATCTGGGTCACGGCGAACTTGAACACCACCTTCCCGTTCTGTTTGAGGAAATGCTGGCGGCCGGCGACGGTGGCTGCGCTCGCCGGCAGTAAGCTTCCGCCGGCAGGCATGAGCAGATCATTCCGGCCGCTACCATCGACCCGATGGTAGAAATCCAGCAGGCCGTATTCGGGCTCGGCGGGCTCGAGCAGTGCGGCCCCGGCGCCGTCTCCGAAGAGCACGGCGGTGGTGCGGTCGAACGGATCGATGATCGAGCTCATGAGGTCCGCGCCGACGACAATGACCCGCTCGTGTGCACCCGCGGCCACGAGCTGCGCACCCACGGTCATGGCGTAGAGGAAGCCTGAGCACGCGGCAGACAGGTCGAACCCCCATGCCTGGCTGAGACCCAGCTGATCCTGGATGAGGCAGGCAGTGGCGGGGAACATCATATCGGGCGTGGCGGTCGCGACGATCAGCGCGTCCACGTTGTCGGGACTCAGACCTCTGCGGGCCAGGAGCCGCCGTACCGCCTCCGCGCCCATGGTCGAGGTGGTTTCGCCCGGCGCACCCATCCGGCGCTCGCGAATGCCGGTTCGGGTCACGATCCAGTCATCCGAGGTGTCCAGCCGCTTGGCGAGCTCGGCATTGGTGACAATGCGCTCTGGGACGTAGCTCGCGACCGCTGAAATGGCTGCACGCCGCGGAGTGGAGAGCTCAGGCATGCCCGAATCTCGTCCTGACCGGGAATCCGACGCAAGCGGCGGCCCGGCATCCGGCTAATGCTTTTCTCTGGTTATATTTGGCACCATGCCGCCCACAACCCGCCGCCAGACTGTGACCGCAACAATCGGCGGTGTCCCAGTCGGCTCCGGTCACCCGATCGTCGTCCAGTCGATGACCAACACCGACACGGCCGACGTGGCCGCCACCGTTCGGCAGGTGGCGGACCTGGCGAGCGCCGGCAGCGAGCTGGTGCGGGTTACGGTGAACAATGAGGAGTCCGCTGCGGCTGTACCCGCGATCGTTGACCGGCTCGAGGACATGGGCGTCGCCGTGCCGATCATCGGCGACTTCCACTACAACGGGCATTTGCTCCTCGCCAGGTATCCAGACTGCGCGCGGGCTCTGGCCAAGTACCGGATCAATCCCGGCAATGTGGGCGGGAAGCGCCGGGACGAGAACTTCCGCGCGATCCTCGACATCGCCCTCGCAAACGACAAGCCCGTCCGGATTGGCGTCAACTGGGGATCGCTCGACCAGAATCTCCTGACCGAGATGATGGATACCAACGCCTCGCTCGCCTCGCCGCGGGAGGCCCGCGCGGTGGTGATGGAAGCCATGGTCGAGAGCGCGCTCCAATCCGCCGCTCTGGCTGAGGCAACCGGTCTGCCGCACGACCGCATCGTCCTCAGCGCCAAGGTATCGGGAGTCCAGGATCTGGTCGAGGTATATCGGCTGCTGAGCGCCAGGTGCGACTATCCCTTGCACTTGGGGCTGACCGAGGCGGGGCTCGGCACCAAGGGCATCGTTGCCAGCACTGCCGGGCTGAGTCTCCTCCTCCAGGAGGGCATCGGCGATACTATCCGGGTCTCCCTCACACCCGTTCCCGGGGGAGACCGCAGCGAGGAGGTCCGGGTCGCGCAGCAGATTCTCCAGTCCCTCGGCCTTAGGAGCTTCACCCCGCAGGTCACCGCCTGTCCCGGCTGCGGCCGTACGACCAGCACCTTCTTTCAGCAGATGGCTCAGGACATTCAGGACTATCTGCGCGAGAGAATGCCGGCCTGGCGCGCCGAGCACCCCGGGGTGGAGGACATGAAAGTGGCCGTCATGGGCTGCGTGGTGAATGGACCCGGCGAATCGAAGCACGCGGACATCGGCATCTCCCTGCCTGGCACCTTCGAAGATCCGACGGCGCCTGTATACGTCGACGGCCGACTCCTCGTCACCCTACGGGGCGAGAATATCGTGGCCGAATTCCTAGGGATTCTGAACGACTACGTGGCATCTCGCTACGGGGCCGGCGAGCCCGCCGGGCAGGTGGGACGTACGGGCAGCCTGCTCTGATGAACGCGCTCAAGACCCTTGTGCCTTTCTTCATGGTGCTCCTTGGCGCGCAACAGCTCCCCGGTCAGGATACCGCGCTCGGCGTGGGGGACAGCGCGCCTCGCGTCGTCGTTCACGACCTCGCTGGGAAGCCGGTCGATCTGGGGCACTATATAGGCGCCAAGCCGGTCTTTCTGGAGTTCTGGGCCACGTGGTGCGAATCCTGCCGGGAGCTGCAGCCGCGGGTTCGCGCCGCTCAGAAGGCCTACGGGTCCAAGGTCGAATTCATCGGCATCAATGTCGCCGTCAACCAGTCTCCCGGTGGCGTCCGACAGTACCTGGAGGCGCATGAGCCTGGTTTCCGTACGCTCTACGACGACGAGGGAACCAGCACCCGAGCCTACCAGGTGCCGGCCACATCTTACGTCGTCATCGTAGACCGCTCAGGCAAGGTCGTGTATACCGGGATCGGCGGCACTCAGAGCTTCGATCGGGTGCTCCGCCAGGTCAGCGAATGATTCTCCTCTCCAGCCAGGATCGATTCTCCATGCGACTCTTTCCTCTTCTATTTCTCGTCGTGGCCTTCCTGGTCACGGTGGTGCCCGTTGCCTCGGCTCAGAACACGAAGCCCGAGAGTTATACCGTTGTCCTGATCGGAGGACCCGAGGTAGGGCGACGCGCTCCGGACTTCTCCCTTCCCTGGGCCACCAAGGATGGGATCGGCCCCATCGAGGCGCCGTATCAGCTGGCCAGCGATCGGGGCAAGATCGTGGTCGTTGCGTTCTACCCTCGAGACTTCACCAACGGGTGCACCGCCGAAATGCGCACTTTTGCCGAGCAGTACGACAGCCTGATCGGACCCGACGTTGTGTTGGTGGGGATCAGCACCGATTCCATCGAGACTCATCAGCGGTTCGCCTCCAGCCTGAAGCTGCCATTTCGCCTCCTGAGTGATCCGGATCAGCGGGTATCGAAGCAGTACGCCAGCAAAGACAAGGGCGGCTATAACCGGCGCGCGGTGTATGTGATCGGTCCCGACGGAAGAGTGAAGTACCGGAACATGAAGTTCAACGCGCTGGATCCGCGTGATTATACGGAGCTCCGCCAAGCCATCAAAGCGCCTGGCGGCGAAAGCTGAGTTGCTGACCCTCTGAGCTGTTGAGGTTCTATCCTCACCCGTTTCGGCCTGGGCGTCGCCCTGGCCACCTGCTGTGCCTCCTCACTCGGCGCCCAGACCAGCGACCACGTCAAGGGTGAGCGGGTCTGGAACCTTCAAGGGCTCCGGGCCGGGTACTGCGTGCGCTTCCTCGTCGATCCCGAATCGGCGGCTCGCGACCTCAAGCAAGGATTCCTGCTCGTCCGCGCCGATCAGGATGAGACCCTGCATTCCGCGCTTCGCCAGATGGTCCAATCGCAGCCGGAGTTCGCTCCCTGGGTCCCCTCGAGTCTCTGCTTCTACTACACTGACGCGGTCCAGGTCGGCGGCCGCCGCATTGCGGAGAGGAACCCCCGAATTGCGCAGATGGTCGGGATCTGGAGCTTGGCGACGGTCGAGCAGGGAGGCGGTGCCCGGCGGGACCTTGTGCTCGACATGGTCGCGAGCCGCGAGCGGCTCAGAACGGCCGCAGCGGCTAACCTGGTCCAACTGCACGAGGCTGATGCGGGCTTCCGGGCCGGTACGGATACCAGCGGGACTGAGTACCGCCAGACGATCGGCAAGACTAAACTGGTCTGGAGCGGCCGGACCACCGGAGACAGCACACGGGTCGAGCGCCCTATCGTCGAAACTTGGCGCCTTCCCGGGGTCCGGGGCGTCACCTGGTCTGCTCAGCTCTCCCTCTCTCCCGCGTGGGCTCGAGCCCTGGTTGGCTCGCTGAGGGTCGAGGGGAAGGGGGACCTTGCCAAGGCCCTCAAGGCTTCGCCGATCCGCTTTGTGGGCCCGTTTTATCGTGGTGGTGGAGGGGAGCTCCGCTTTACCCGCTGACCTTTCCCGCCACCCAGCCGACACCTTCCGCCTTTACCGGTCCCCTCCAGGGGTCTCGGGCCGCCTTCTAGGCGGGTCACGCCGCTCCTCAGTGAGGCGGCTTTTTCTTCGCATTTCCTGGGCTCCTTCCCCTCTGAAACCGCCTTTTTTCACGGACTTGGCCTCCCAACCCCCTATGCATCTGCAAGTCCATGTGAATGATGTTCATAAGTAGATTGTCTGCATAATTACTGAGCCTGAGGCGACACTGTCGTCATAAACAAGTGTGACTGGAAGTGGTCAACGTAAGTTCATATGCTACATCGCAATAAATCACGCAGATGATGTAATGCCAGAGGTCGACCTGAACGACTTTCTCCGGTTTTGCACGCAAATCAGATATTCACTTCCTGGGTTTTTCCACATGTGGAAAGCCTGATTTCGTATCGAAAGACCACAGGCAGGACTCGGCACTGAGGCGGTATCTTCTGCCCTCGTGAGCTATTTGCCCGTTTACCAGAGCGGTGTACTTCGCGCCCGCCGCGTCATGGCGATGACGCCCGGGCCAGAGGCTGAAGCCATCTGGTGGCAGGCTGGCCGGATTCAGCTCGTTGGAAGTGCGTCGGAGGTCGAGCGAGCTGCCCCCCGCGGGGTTCCGAGGTATGACCTTCCTGAGGCTTTGGTGACTCCCGGTTTCGTGGACGGTCACACCCACCTCGCCATGTGGGCCCTGAACCGCGGCCGGGTTGAGTTGGCTGGACTGCGGACCAGGGCGGAGGTCATTGGCCGAGTCGCGGCGGTGCACCCGCGGCGTGGCTGGGTCGTCGGCCACGGGTGGGACGCGAATGGATGGTCTTCCCCACCACACCGCCTGGCTCTGGATGTGGTGCAACCAGGCCCGGTATATCTCGATTCACTGGATGTGCACGCGGCCTGGTTGAACACCGCGGCCTTGGCGGCCGCGAGGATTACACGCGATGTCCCGGATCCTTTCGGCGGCCGGATCGTGCGGGATAATGACGGAGAGCCCACCGGTCTCCTGCTCGAGCGGGCCGTCGAGCTGGTGCATCCGTACCTCCCGCCGGCGGGGGAGCAGGATCTCGATGCCGCATTGCTGGAGGCGCAGACCGAGGCCCACCGTCTGGGAATCACCGGGATTCATAACGTCGAGGGAATGGAGACACTGGACGCCTTCCACCGCCTCGAAGCCGTCGGAAGGCTTCAGCTGCGGGTACTGTTCCATCCGCCCGTCGCGGCCTTGCCCCGGCTCATCGCAGAGGGCATCCGGAGTGGCCAGGGCGCTCCCGGTTGGGTGACCATCGGTGGGATAAAGCTGTTTCTCGACGGGAGCTTGGGTAGCCGAACGGCGTGGATGCTTCAGCCCTATGAGGGTACGCGGGACCGCGGCATGCCGATCACTGGTGAAGAGGAAGCCCGTACCGCCATGAGTGCCGCCGCCAACGCAGGGATCGCGACGACGGTCCACGCTATCGGCGATGCCGCCGTCCGACGAGCCCTGGATCTGACAAGCGATCTTCCACAGCTCGCCATTCCTCACCGCATCGAGCACTTCCAGTGTGTCCACCCGTCCGACCTGGAACGCGCCGCCTCCCGCGGCATCGTGGTGTCGATGCAACCGGCCCACTTGCTCACCGATATCCCGCTGGTCGATCGGCACTGGGGCGGGCGCGGTCGGGGTGCGTACGCCTTCCGCTCCCTGCTTCGGCGCGGGGCCACCCTCGTGTTCGGAAGCGATGTGCCGGTGGCCTCGCTGGATCCGCGCGAGGGCATCTACGCCGCGCTGGAGCGGAAGGGATTCGATGGTGCCCCCGCCAGTGGCTGGCATCCGGAGGAGAGGCTGGAGTTTTCCGATGCGATCAGTGCGTATACCCTGGCTCCCGCGCGGGCGGCGGGTACGGGACACCGGCGCGGGACGCTTGCCCCGGGCTACGACGCCGACCTGGTAGCCTGGGCGGTCGAACCGGCCGCGGAGCAGGGCGACGGCGAAGCGTTCCGGCGAGGGCGGGCACTGCTGACGGTCGTGGGAGGCGCTGTCGTGATGCAGGTCTGACCCGGCTCAATTAGACTCCCCCCATGCTGCGCAGCCCCATTCGACGAACCAAGATCGTTGCGACGCTCGGTCCGGCGTGGGAGCAACGGGCACAGATGACCGCCCTGCTGGACGCCGGGGTCGATGTCGTCAGAATCAATGCGTCGCATGGGACTCCGGAAATCCGGGCGAGATGGATTCATCAGCTGAGGAGCGTTCTGGAGGGGCGGCGCCAGGCCGCTGCCGTTCTGCTCGATCTGCAGGGCCCCCGGATTCGGATAGGCGACCTGACCACGCCCCTGAGGCTTGCGCCCGGGCAGCGGGTCGTGTTTGCACCCGAAGACGTGGCCAAGCCGGAGGAGATCCCCACTACCTACGAGGATCTCGCGCGAGACGTTCGGATCGGCTCCAGGATCCTGCTCGACGATGGCCTGCTCGCGCTCGAGGTTCGCGGCGTGAAGGAGGCGCGGGTCGAGGCGGTGGTCCACTATGGCGGCGAGCTCAGGGCTCACAAAGGGATGAACCTGCCGGGGATCGAGGTGAGCGCGCCGGCGCTGACCGAGAAGGATATCGATGACGTCAGTCAGGCTGCCGCGCTGGGCGTAGACTACATCGCCCTCTCGTTCGTGCGCCGGCCGGAGGATATGGAGCAGCTCCGCGAGCTGGTGCCCCGGGGCGTGAAGCTGGTGGCCAAAATCGAGAAGGACACGGCCCTCAAGAACCTCTGCGGCATTCTGGATGCCTCCGACGCGATCATGGTCGCTCGTGGCGACCTGGGCGTGGAGCTACCGTTCGAGGAAGTGCCGTTGATCCAGAAGCAGATCATCCGCGAGTCGAGCCTGCATGGGAAGCCGGTGATCACGGCGACGCAGATGCTCGAGTCCATGGTCCACGCGCCCCGTCCTACTCGAGCGGAGGCGTCCGACGTCGCCAACGCCATTCTGGATGGGACCGACGCGGTCATGCTTTCCGCCGAGACCGCGGTCGGGGAATACCCGCTGGAGGCGGTGCAGGCCATGGATCGCATTGCCAGGGAAATGGAGAGTCAGCGGCAGGCACGCGGTGCCTCCATCGATGTCGCCTTGGGCCGCCGCTCCGCGGACGATGGGGCGCTGTTGCACCACAACCGCTCGCCCCAGAGTGGTCCCATCCGTACGGAAGACGCTATCGCCGTCGCGGTCTGCGCGGCGGCGGAGATGTTGTCAGCGCCGCTCATCGTCTGCTTTACCAGCAGCGGGTTCACCGCCCGGAAGGTGGCCACCTGCCGCCCGACGGTGCCGGTCTTCGCCTGCACCCCGGAGCCGGAGACATTCCGGCAGCTGTCGCTCGTGTGGGGCGTCACCCCGGCCCTCACCGAGCACTCCACCAACTACGACAGCATGCTCGCGGTGGCGCGGACGCAGATCCTCGAGCGCGGCCTGGCCCAACCGGGCGAGCGCTTGGTGGTGACCGCCGGCGTTCCCTTCGACATGCCCGGGACTACCAACCTTCTCAAGGTCGAAGCAGTTTAGGAGATGCGGCTCACGTTCCTGGGTACGGGCACGTCATTCGGCGTGCCCCAGATCGGGTGCGACTGCGCGGTCTGTCGCTCGACCGACCCGCGGGACAAGCGGACCCGCTCGGGAGCCGTACTCGAGTCCGCCGGCGCGACCATACTCATCGACACGCCACCTGAGCTCCGCCTTCAGCTCATCACTGCCGGCTTCTCCCGGATCGATGCGGTGGTCTATACCCACGAGCATGCCGATCACATCAACGGGATCGACGATCTGCGCATCTTCTCGGTCCGCCGCCGGGAACCGCTCCCACTCTATGGGCCCGCCGAAACGCTGGAGCGTCTGCGCGCCTCCTTCAATTACATTTTCGACGATGCGGTGCATCCCTTCGAGGGAACATCGAAACCCATTCTGGGACTGCACGTGACCGAGCCGGACCGGATGATCGACATCGCTGGCGTGAAGGTCCTCCCGCTCGCCTTCCAGCACGGACACCTCCGGGTGTTCGGCTACCGCTTCGGGAACCTCGCGTACATCACCGACGTCAAGGCAATCGGCGGCCCTGAGCGCGAGCGGCTTCGCGATCTCGACGTGCTCGTGCTCAATGCCCTGTGGTGGCGTCCTCACCCAACCCACATGAGCATCGCCGAAGCCGTGGACACGGCCCAAGCGCTGGGCGCCCGGCGAACCTACCTCACGCATCTGACCCACGAGACCGGCCATGCGGACCTGGAGGCCAGGCTCCCGGCAGGTATCCTGCCGGCATATGACGGATTAACGGTGGAGGTAGCATGATCCGGCTGGCCTATGGGCGCATGCTTCGCGACGCCCTCGGTGGCGAGCACGGTCTCCCCCGCGAGCAACTGGCCGACCTGGCCCGGCGATTTACCCCGGTCCGTCAGGAAGTGCAAAGCCGGCGAGCTGCGGGGGAGTACGGCTTCTACGGACTGGTCGACCAGGGCCCCACCGTCCGCGCCATCAAGACGTTCGCCGAAGGCCTCGGCCAGGCGCACGATCACGTGCTGGTGTTGGGCATCGGCGGGTCGGCCCTTGGTACCAAGGCACTGCTCAACGCGCTTCGCCGGCCGGGATGGAACGAGTGGGATGACGAGGGAAGGGAATTCTTTCCCCGGCTGACCGTCCTGGAGAACGTGGATCCCACATCGGTGGCCGCGGCATTGGAGCGAATCGATCCCCGGCGGGTGCTGGTAAATGTGATCAGCAAGTCCGGAGGGACGGCCGAGACCATGGCGCAGTACCTCGTGGTGCGGGCCTGGCTGGAAAAGGCGCTCGGGCAGGCGGCGGACCGCCACCTGGTGTTCACGACCGACCCAAACCGGGGAGCGCTTCGGGAGCTGGCCCGGCGCGATCACATCCCCACACTCGACGTGCCCGCGGATGTCGGCGGCAGATTCAGTGTACTCTCCCCCGTAGGACTCCTGCCGGCGGCGCTGGTCGGCATCGACGTCGATGGGCTCCTGTCCGGCGCCCGTCGGGCGCTGGAGCGCTCGGAATCGGACGACCTGCTCCGGAATCCGCCCGCACTCTACGCCGCTCTCCACTGGTCGGCCGACACCACCCTCGGTGCCCGGGTGCACGTGCTGATGCCGTACACCGATCGACTGCGGGAGTTTGCCGAGTGGTACCGGCAGTTGTGGGCCGAAAGCCTGGGGAAGCGGGTCGATCGGAATGGCAAGGTCGTTCACGCCGGACCCACTCCGGTGGCGGCGGTGGGCGCTACCGACCAGCACAGCCAGGTGCAGCTGTTCATGGAAGGTCCGTTCGACAAGGTGATCACCTTCATCGCCGTCGAGGACTTCGGTGTGGACGTGGCGATACCGAATGCGCCCGACCTTCCGGCAGCGCTTCCTCCCGACCTCGCCTACCTACCCGGCCATACCCTGGGAGAGCTGCTCCGGGCGGAGTACCAGGCCACGTCGGCGGCGTTGGCTCAGATGGGACGGATGAGTTGCACCCTCCGGTTCCCCGATCTCTCGGCTGACACGGTGGGAGAAGCCATCATGTTCTTCCAGCTCGCCACGGGGTACGCGGGGGCGTGGTACGGCATCGACCCCTTCGATCAGCCGGGTGTGGAGCTGGGCAAGCGACTCACCTACGCCGCGATGGGCCGGCCCGGGTATGTGTCAGAGGAAAGCGATCAGTCGTTGAGCGACGTGGTCTGATCCTGGGGCGCGTTTGACGCTCCCTGGCTCCAGCCCTACCTTTGGCAAACAGTCCCAGGCCGAGGTTTTCCAAGAGGATGGACTCTGCATGGCAGATGCAATCCAGCGGGTAGTAGATCTGTACGATGGGGTGGTGAGTCAGGTCCCCGGTGGGGTCAGGGTGCGGGACCCCTCAAAGCTGCGCTCGGTGGCTACCGACCGGCTGGCCTGGCAGGCCGTATTCGGCTCCACCGATGAGCGCGAGGCGGCACGGTGGCTTCTCTGGGAGCTGGGGCAGGTGACCGGGGCCCGGCCGGCCTCCATCAACGATCTGTACCTGGCCAGGGGCCGCGGCGAATGTGGTGGCTTCACTGCGCCGGCCATGAACGTGCGGATGCTCGCGTACGATACCGCCCGGGCCATCTTCCGTGCCGCCCGGGCCCGGAAGGCCGGCGCGATCATCCTGGAGATCGCCCGGTCGGAGATCGCCTATACCGAGCAGCGTCCGGCTGAGTACGTGTCGGTGATGATTGCCGCCGCGCTCCGTGAGGGCTACACCCTCCCGCTCTTCATCCAGGGCGACCACTGCCAGGTAAATCACAAGAAGTACCAGGCGGATCCCGAGGGCGAGGTCGGTGAGGTGAAGAAGCTCATCGCCGAGGAGGTCGGCGCGGGCTTCTACAACATCGACGTGGACACGTCCACACTGGTGGATCTTTCCCAACCCACCCTGGCGGAGCAGCAGCGGATCAACTACGAGCGCGCCGCCGATATCACCCGTTTCATTCGAGGGCTCGAGCCGGAGGGAGTAACCGTCTCCGTCGGCGCGGAGATCGGCGAAGTCGGTATGAAGAACAGCACCGTGGAGGAGCTGCATGCCTTCATGCAGGGCTACAATCGGATCCTTGCCGCTGGTGGCGGGCACGCCGGCATCAGCAAGATCTCGGTCCAGACCGGCACCTCGCACGGAGGTGTGGTGCTTCCCGATGGAAGCATCGCGGACGTGAAGCTGGACCTCCAGGCCCTTGCCGCTCTCTCGAAGGTGGCTCGGGAGGACTATGAGCTCGCTGGGGCAGTACAGCACGGGGCCAGCACGCTCCCCTCCAACGCCTTCGGCAACTTCCCCCGCATCGAGACCGCCGAGATCCACCTCGCGACCAATTTCCAGAACATCGTGTTCGATCACCCGAGACTCCCAGCCGATCTGAGAGAGCGGATGCGCAGCTGGCTGGACGAGAATGCCGCGAGTGAGCGCAAGAGCGGAGACACCAACGAGCAGTTCTACTACAAGGCTCGCAAGAAGGCGATCGGCCCCTTCAAGCGCGATCTCTGGTCGTTGTCGGAGGAGGTGCGCAGCGCCATCGCGGCCGATCTGGAGCGGACCTTTGCATTCCTGTTCGAGCAGCTGAACGTGAACGGCACGGAGGACCAGGTACACCGATTTATCCAGGCCCCCATACAGCACCACGCGGCACTCAAGCCGGTGCTGGTTGCGGCGGCCGACGACCCGGATGCCGGGGAATAGGAGGAACCGCATGCGTCGGAATCAGCATAGGGAAGTCGTATACGTGGAGCGGGGAGGCGACTCGTCCGCCAAATGGCTCTTCTGGGGCGCGCTGCTCGGCGCCGGGGTGGCGCTGCTCTACGCGCCGAGCACCGGCGAAGAAACCCGTCGCAATCTCCAGCGCAAGCTGTGGAAGTTCCGCGCCATGACCGAGGAAAAGCTGGACGAGATCACCCAGCAGTTCGGCGGCGCCAAGGACTCGCTGGAAGGAGTAATGGACGAGGACGAGGACGAGGAAAACGAGGGCGACCTCGAGGCCCGCGGCTTCCAGGGCCGCAGCCCCCGGTCGTCGCCGCGAGAGGAGCTGGAACGGCGGCTGGCGGATGCGCGCGCGCGGCGGCGGTCGCCCGCTGATCTCGAGGAGCCGCTCGCCTGAGCGGCGCTCGGCCGGGCGGGTGGCACCATTCACCCGCCGGCTTCATTCGCCGCACGTTGCAGGCGGCCGACGAAGACAACATTCCGTTCCTCGCAAGTGCCCTGACCTTCGACGCGCTGCTGGCGGCAGTGCCGTTCGTCCTGCTGCTGTTGATCGGCTTCACCCACGTCGCGCAGGCAGTTACCCAAGGGCCCGAGGTCGATACCCTCACCCTGTTTCATCGCTTCTTGCCCCCCCACTCGGCATTGCCGGGCCAGGATCCTTTCGGCGTCATCGAGCGGCTGCTGACCGGCATCACCCAGAACCGGGGAAAACTTTCGGTGTATGCCGCGCCGGCTTTCCTCTGGTTCAGTACCCGTCTTTTCGCCGGCATCCGGACCTCGCTCAACGACATCTACGACGTGTCGGTGCGGCCGCCCCGGCCGCAACCGTTCGTCCTGGTATACCTCCTGGCCAAGATCCGCGATTCATTTATGGTCGTGGGCACCGTCATCCTGTTCCTGGCCAATACCCTGCTCACGACCGGACTGGCGATTCTCCAGGCGCGGGGCGCCGCCAGCGTTCCCCAGTTCGCGTTCTTCCTTTCCACCCTCGGCCGCCTGACTGCGGAGCTGCTCGCCTTCGCCTTTTCCGTGTCCCTCTTTTACGTGACTTACCGGTACGCCTCGGTGCGCCGGCTCCCCTGGAGCACCGGGCTGCTGGCTTCGATCTTCACGGCAGTGCTGTTCGAAGTCGCCAAGCGACTGTACGGCCTGTACCTCGCCAACTTCGCCTCCTTCGAGTCGCAAGGCGGAGACGCCAACCTGGGTGCGGCCGTGCTGTTCATCTTGTGGGTGTACTATACGGCGATCGTTTTCCTGCTCGGTGCGGTCGTCGCGGAGACGTGGGAGCTGCGCAAGATGCAGCAGCGTCAGCGCGCCATTCTTGGCTGAGCTCAACCCGACGGTCACTTCAGTGGAGGCAGCTGTGCTCGAGTTTTGCCGTAGTGCGATGGTTCTGGTTGTGACGGCCGTCGGCCTGTCGGCCTGCGGACCCGGAAGCCGTGGGTCGGCGGCCGGCGGTGGGGATGCACCGGCCGCGCTCTCGGCGAGCGACTCAGCGGGGATCGCGGCGGCGGATTCCGCCCTCCGGGTCGCAGTCGACTCCGGCAATGCGGCCGCCATCGCTGCGGTGTACGCCAGCGATGCCTCGCTGTTGCCGCCGAATCTCCCCCTCCAACGGGGTCGCGGCGCCATCCAGAAATTCTGGAGCGCTCACCTCGAGGCGTATACGGTGAAGTTTGAAATCACCTCCGACATGATTGAGGGCCGGGGTGATCTGGCCTACAATATGGGGCACTACCGGTTCACCGCGGTGCCGAAGTTAAAGAGCGCGCCCGGGATCGCCGATGAAGGGAAATTCGTGGAGATTCTCAAGAAGCAGCCGGACGGCATCTGGAAGTACGCCGTCGATATTTTCAACTCAAACCTCGCCCCGCCTCGTTGAGTCCGCGGTTTCCTGCCGCCTCTGGCCGGGTTATATTACTGATGCCTCAGGTCCGAAGGGCGCCGGCGCGTGAACCGCGTCAGGACCTCGCCGGTAGCAGCGCTAAGCGATGTCCGGTGTCGCTTCGGGGTGCCTGAGGCACTTTTCTTTTTTTTTGCCCATCTGCCCATCCGCCCAGAGGGCACCCGCCCCGCCTATAATGATCGCCCTCGCTCGCCGATATCGCCCCAAACGCTTTGCCGATCTCCTGGTGCAGGACCACGTCGCTGCCGTCCTGCGTGGCGCGGTATCCCGCGGGCGCGTTGGCCACGGCTACTTGCTCACCGGGCCCAGGGGCGTGGGGAAGACTACGGCCGCACGCATCCTGGCCATGGCGCTCAACTGCGCGCAACGCGAGCCCTCGGGCGAACCCTGCGGCGAATGCGAGAACTGCCTCCGGGTGTGGAACGGATCGGCCGACCTCGACGTGGTCGAGATCGACGCCGCCAGCAATCGGGGGGTCGATGATGCTCGCGACCTGCGCGAGCGGGCCATGTACGCGGCGTCGAGGGAAGGGCACCACAAGGTCTACATCGTGGACGAGGCCCACATGCTGACCCGGGAGGCGTGGAACGCGTTGCTCAAGATCCTCGAGGAGCCGCCTCCCGGTGTCGTGTTCGTGTTTGCCACGACCGAACCCCAGAAGATCGCCGCGGCGGCCGCCCCCGTCATGTCTCGCTTGCAGCGGTTCGACTTTCGCCGCATCGGTCCGGCCGCCATCCGCGATCGGCTCCGGCAGGTGCTGGCGGCCGAACAGCTTCAGGCGGATGACGATGCCCTCACACTGATCGCCCGCCACGCCGACGGTGGGATGCGGGACGCGCTCTCCGTCCTGGACCAATGCCTCAGCTTCGGCGAGGGTGCCGTGACCGCTGAGCGGGTGCGCGAAGTGCTCGGCTTGGTGCCCGAGGAGCTCTACGAGGAGGTGCTGCAGCTGGTCGCGGAGCGCCGCCCGGCCGGTGTCTTCGGTTTGCTCGATCGGTTGATGGACGCCGGAGTGGACCTCGCCGAGTTCATCGGCGGGGTGGCGGACGTACTTCGCGGACTGCTCATGCTGCAGGTCGGTGCGGAGCCCGAGGGTCTGACCGAGGCTCTCCGTGCGACCCTCGAGCGCTACCGTGACCGGCTGGACGCGGGAGACGTGCTCCGGATGCTGCGGCTCCTCGCGGATAATGAGACTGGAATCAGGCGCAGCGTGAGCCCTCGGCTGGTGGTGGAAACGCTACTGCTACGCTGGGCCATGATGGACCGGACAGTGGATCTCGAGCAAGTGATAAAGAGGGGGGGGTGCCCTCCGGGCCGGGTACGCGCGAAGCGGGTGGTGGAGGCGGGGAAGCGGGGAAGCAGGAATCGGAGAAGCAGGAAGCTGGGAAGCAGGCACCTAGGCCGGAAGCCTCTAAGGCGCAGCCGAGCTCCCCACAACTGGTGCCTCCCCGCGTCCCACCGGCCCAGAGGGCACCGGTCCCGACGCCGGCCTCGGCGCCGGCCCTCGACGCCATCAGCGCAGCCTGGCCCGCCATGGTGATGGCCGTCAGAGCCTATAGTCGATTCTTGGGCGAGGCGTTCGCGGCGACCGAGCCGGTGGAGCTCGACCTGCCCTTGCTCACTGTCGTCCTGCGCGAGCCCAATCCGCTCTTCACCGAGCGGCTGCTCCAGGAGGCCGGCAAGGTCGAGGAGGTTCTCAGCCGGAGCCTCGGCCAGCCGGTGCGCCTCCGGGTCACCGCCGCACCGGCTCTCCAGGAAGCCACGCCGAGCAAGCCCCGAAGGATGTCCGAATCGAGCCTCAATGCCGAGCGATTGCGAGAGTTCAGGTCCAAGGACCCCGCCCTGGATACGGCAGCCGATGCATTAGATTTAGAGATCGTGGATTGAGAGCTGGTCGAGGGTCGAGGGTCCAGGGTCGATACTAGACTCTAGACCCTAGACCTTAGACCTTAGACGCAAATTGTTGCAGTCGCCCACGCTCACCCCTACTTTCCCGACCATGGCAGGATTACCCGATAGCATGTCAGATCTTCAGCAACTCTTTCAGCTCGGACAGCAGGTGCAAGGCCGGCTGCAGCAACTGCAGAGCGAGCTGGCAAACCGCACCATCGAGACGACGGCCGGCGGCGGCATGGTCAGGGTCACCGCCGATGGCCGGGGCACCGTGCGTGCGGTCACGATCGACCCGACGGTCTTCCAGGACCGCGACGCCGATTTCCTCAGCGAGCTGGTGCTCACCGCGGTCGCAGAGGCCCAGCGACGCGCGGCCGAGATGCTCCAAGCCGAGATGCGGAAGGTGCCGCAGCTGCCTTTTGCCTCGCCTTTCTAACCGGTGAGCGCGATCGAGGAGCTGATCACCGAACTTGCCAGGCTCCCGGGGATCGGCCGGAAGACCGCCCAGCGGCTCACCTTTCATCTGCTCCAACAACCTCCTGAACAGGCCGGACGGCTCGCGTCTGTACTCGCCTCGGTCACCGAACGGGTCCGGGCTTGCGAGGCGTGTGGCAACCTCACGGAAGAGCAGCCGTGCGCCATCTGTCGCGATCCCCGGCGGGACGCAGGCCTGGTCTGCGTGGTAGAGGAGCCCTCGACGGTGGCGGTGGTGGATCGATCTACCGATTTTCGGGGGCACTATCACGTCCTGGGCGGTCATCTTTCGCCGCTGGATGGCATCGGACCCGAGGCGCTCAGGTTGGAGGGGCTGGTGCACCGAGTCCAGAAGGGTGGGGTTCGGGAGGTCATCCTCGCGACCAACCCCTCGATGGAGGGCGAGGTGACGGCAACCTACATTCAGCAGTTGCTATCGGGGATGAGTGTCCGGGTGACCCGGCTCGCTCGTGGGCTCCCCATGGGCGGCGACCTCGAGTACGTGGATGGCGTCACTCTGGCGCACGCGCTGGTGGCGCGGCAGGAGGTGACCTGATGCGCTCTCGTGGCTGGGTCTTTACCGGCGCTGTCCTGCTCGGCGTCTCGGCCGGCTGGCTGGTGGCGCAGCGCCGGCTGACCTATCACCGCCGCGATCTGTTCAGCCCCCGGCCGCTCCGCCGCCTTGCTGCGCTGGGTTTTCTGGCCGGGCAGAACGAGGTGGAGACGGTACGCCTGCTCCGGGACTATCTCGCCTGGGAGCGGCAGCCGATGCTGCGCCGGCGGGCGGAGGCGATCGTGCGCCGCATGGAAGCCACCATCGCATGAGGCCGGGTCGATGAGCGGAGCTTCGAGCTGGTCCTTCCGGGAGGAAGACGCTCAGCGCATTCAATCGATCCTCAGCGCCTTTCTCGGGGAGTCCAACGCCCGGACCGCTCTGATCGTGGACCGGACCGGCCAGATGGTGGCGACGGTGGGTCAGGCGCCCGCCTTCGACCCGACCGCGTTCGCGTCCCTCACCGCCGCCGACTTCAGTGCCAACGACCAGCTCGCCCGCATGTTGGGCGAGACGGAGTTCGGCGCCCTGTTCCACCAGGGCGAGCGGGAGTCGATGTATCTGGCCGATATCGCGCGGCGGGTCATCCTGGTGGTGCTCTTCGACAATCGCACCACGTTGGGGATGGTCAAGTTGCGGGTGAAGCCGACGGTGGGCCAGCTGACGCAGGTGTTTACCGACATGTTCAATCGCGATGGCACGAGTGCGCCGGGTGTGGAGTCCGCGTTTCTCGGTGAGGCGGAAGATGAGATCGACAAACTGTTCGGGGCCTGAGGAAACGCACCCATGTCGATGATCAACTACGCCTCGCGCGAGATCAACTGCAAGCTGGTGTACTATGGCCCCGGCCTGGGCGGGAAGACCACCAACCTCGAGCACGTGTACAACAAGGTGGCCCCCGCTTCACGCGGCAAGATGATCTCCCTGGCAACCGAGACGGAGCGCACGCTCTTCTTCGACTTCCTTCCGGTGGATCTCGGGAACATCCGTGGCTTCAAGGTCAAGTTCCACCTCTACACCGTTCCCGGCCAGGTGTACTACAACGCCTCGCGGAAACTGATTCTCAAGGGGGTCGATGGCGTCGTGTTCGTGGCGGACAGCCAGATCGAGCGCATGGACGCGAACATCGAGGCCATGCAGAACCTGTACGAGAACATGACGCAGCACGGCTACGATGTCACCAAGCTCCCGTTCGCGATCCAGTACAACAAGCGCGACCTGCCCAATGCCGCGCCGATCGACGAGCTCCAGGCGGCGCTCAACCCGGGCTGGCCGGTGTCCGACCCGGGCAAGCAGCGAGTGACTCCGGATCCACACCACGACTCCGAGTTTCTAGTCAACCAGGAAGACGGGCACTGGATCGAGCGGGCTCCGTACTTCGAGGCGGTGGCACTCACCGGTGAAGGTGTCTTCGACACGCTGAAGGCCATCAGCAAGACCGTCGTCAAGACACTCGGGTAGGACAGTTATGTGGACGCTCCCCAACATCATCACGCTGGTGCGGATCTGCTTTACCCCGGTGATCGCGCTGCTGCCGTTCATCGATGGTTACTGGCCCAAGCTGATCGCGTTCATCATCTTCATCATCGCCGCCATGAGCGACATCTACGACGGTCACCTGGCCCGCAGCCGGAACGAGGTGACCGACCTGGGCAAGCTCCTCGATCCCATCGCCGACAAGCTGCTGCTCTTCGCGACCCTGATCCCGATCTACTGGATCTCCCGCCAGCGTCACGATCTCTACGACATCCCGATCTGGGGCAGCATTCCACTCTGGGTGTGCCTTCTGCTCATTGGCCGTGAGCTCGCGATGACCGGCTTTCGCTGGTGGGCCAGCCGGCGTGGCGTGGTGATCCCGGCCGCCGGGGCGGGGAAGCTCAAGACCACGATTCAGAACATCTTCGTCGGCGCCGTGATCCTGTGGTTCGCCTTCCGTGACGCCCGGAAGCCAATGGGCTGGGAGCATAACCAGTATGCCCAATACTGGAACGAGTTCCACGGTGGCTTCGTCGCGGTCACCCTCGCCTGTGCGGCGTTGCTGACGGTGTACTCTTTCGCGGTCTACCTTTATCGCAATCGGCGGTTGTTCTCGGATAGAGCTGGGAGCTAGGAGCTGAGGGCTAGCTCCCAGCTCCCGGCTCCCAGCTCCCATGAACATCGAGCTCGTCACCATCGGCACCGAGCTGCTGCTCGGGATCACCCTCGACACCAATGCGGCGGAGATCGCGCGAGCCCTGGCGGCACATGGGGTGCGGGTGACCCGGCGTGCTTCGGTGGCCGACCGGCCTGATGAGATCCGGGACGCGGTGTCCGAAGCCTTGGCGCGAACCGGCGCCGTGCTGACGACCGGCGGGCTCGGGCCCACCCGCGACGATATCACCAAAAAAGTCATAGCCGACCTGTTCGGCGCTCCGCTCGAGTTCGATGAGGGGGTGTGGGTTGCCCTGCTCGAGCGCTTTGCCCGCCTGGAGAGAACCCCCGCTGCAAGTAACCGGAGCCAGGCAGAGGTCCCCCGAGGCGCCACCGTTCTTCGGAACCGGTGGGGTACCGCACCAGGCTTGTGGCTGGAGGGAGCGCCTGGGCTCGCGATCATGTTGCCGGGGGTTCCCCACGAGATGCGCCGGCTGCTTGAGAATGAGGTGGTGCCACGCCTGGCGACACGGTCAAGCGGCCTGGTGATCCGCTCGCTGGTCGTTCGCACCAGCGGCGTACCGGAGTCGTCCTTGGCCGAGCGACTGGGCGAAATCGAGCAAGACATCGCCCCGCTCAGCCTGGCGTATTTGCCGGGGCTGGAGGGAGTCGACCTCCGGCTGAGTGCCTGGAACCTTGAGGGTGCCGAAGCGGACCGGCGGCTCCGGAGCGCCGCCGACCTCCTGCGGGCTCGCGCGGGCGAGTCGATCTATGGAGAGGACGAGAGCGACCTGGCGGCGCTGGTGCTCGATCGATCACGGTCGCAAGGAACCCGTCTGGCGGTGGCGGAGTCCTGTACCGGTGGGCTGCTTGGTGCCAGGCTCACGGAGATTCCCGGCAGCTCGGAGGTCTTCGTGGGGGGCGTGATCGCCTATGACAACGCGCCCAAGATCGAGCTGCTCGGGGTGCCTCCTGCACTCCTGGCCGAGCATGGCGCGGTCAGCGAGCCGGTGGCGCGAGCCATGGCCCAGGGCGCCGCCCAGCGGTTTGGGGTCGGGGCAGCGCTGTCGGTGACCGGGATAGCGGGGCCCGGTGGAGGCTCGCCATCCAAGCCGGTCGGCACCGTCTGGTTCGGGTGCGCACTCGATGGCACGGTGGAAACTCGTCGCGTTCTCTTTGCCGGCACCCGTCACGAGATCCGCGCGCGGGCGGCTCAGGCCGCCCTTCTCCTGCTGTACCGCCGGCTTGCAGGCACCGGCACCAAAGCGACCCGGTCCTGATCGCCTTCAGGACTATTCCGATTTGCTGCTCTGACGCTCCCTCCTCACGAGGGCTATTATCTTTCCTGAGTCTCACATAGTGAGTGTGTAAGTGACTAAGCGAACCGATTTTCCAAACGATCTCGATAGTGAGGAAAGTCCTATCGATACTCCCGGCGGTATGGCGGATCCGGCGTCGGATGAGGGGCGTAGCGCCGACGGTGCCGACATCGCCTCCACCGACATGAACCCCGGGCCGTCGTCCCGGGCGGAGACCACGCAGCCCGGGTTTCGTGGCGGTCGCGAGGCCAAGGTCGAAAGCGAACTGGCCGAGTTGAAGGACCGGCATCTGCGGCTCGCCGCAGAGTTCGACAACTACCGCAAGCGGAGCACGCGGGAGCGGGCCGAGCTGGCCGATCGAGCGCAGGCGAGCTTCGTGTCCAAGCTCATCGATGTCCTGGATGACCTCGATCGCCTCGTGGCCAGTGGCGCCGGCACTCCGCTCCCGGCACTGCGCGAGGGCCTGAGCGCGGTCGATCGCAAGCTCTGGAAGCAGTTGGAGGAAGCTGGTGTAGAGCGAATAGACCCGGTTGGGTCGGTCTTCGATCCCGCGCTCCACGAGGCGGTGTCCACCACTCCTGCGCCCGATCGCTCGAAGGAGCAGACTGTCAGCGCCACGTTCCAACCCGGCTACCGGTTCAAGGGGGCACTCGTCCGTCCGGCACGGGTGCAGGTCTACTCCGACCAGGGCCGGCACTAAGGTGGCTGCCAAGGACTTCTATCAGGTCCTCGGCGTTCCCGACTCGGCTAGCCAGGACGAGATCAAGAAGGTCTATCGTCGGCTAGCCAAGCAGTACCATCCCGACGCCAATCCAAACAACACGTCCGCTGCCGAGCGCTTCAAGGAGATCTCGGAGGCCCACAGCACGCTCTCCGATCCCGAGAAGCGTAAGCAGTACGATCAAATGCGCCGCTATGGCGCCTTCGATGGAATGCCTCGCAGGCCGGCCGGGGCGGGGGCGGGTCGCGGTGCCGGTGGGCCGGGCACCGGAGACTTCGGGGCTCAAAGCTTCGACTTCGGAGTGTTGGGTGGGTGGGGTGACATAGTCTCTTCGTTCTTCGGGCGGGGGCGGGGGGAAGAGAGCCGGGATGGTGGGGGAGAGACGCTCGAGGCGGTACTCGAGGTGCCGTTCCGGGTCGCGATGCTCGGGGGCAAGATCCCGGTTACGCTCCCGATGACCGATACCTGCCCCACCTGCAAGGGAAGCGGCGGCGCTCCAGGCGCCACGATGTCTACCTGCCCGGAGTGTAACGGGCGGGGGACCATTTCCTTCGGGCAAGGGAGCTTTGCCGTCAACCGGCCGTGCCCCCAATGCCGCGGCCGCGGGAAGATTCCCTCTCAGAAGTGTCCCACCTGTAATGGCGCAGGGGAGGTCCGCACCGAACGTCGGGTCGTGATCACCGTGCCCCCGGGAACCGACACGGGCGACCGGGTGCTCCTGCGAGGACAAGGCCAGCCCAGCCGGCCGGGTGGTCCGCCGGGCGACCTGGTCATCACCTTTCAAGTCCAGCCCGATCGTTTCTTCCGCCGCGAGGGTCTCGACATTCTCGCCGAGGTGCCGATCAACCTGGCGCAGGCAGCGCTCGGGACCCGAGTCCGTGTGCGGACGTTGGATGGCAAGAAAGTGCTGCTGCGGATTCCGCCGGGGACCCAGCCGGGACGGAAGTTCCGGATCAAGGGGCAGGGGCTGGAGAAGAACGGCCGCAGGGGGGATCAGCTCGTTGGGGTCCAGGTAAATGTACCCGAGACGCTCAACGCCGAGCAGCAGGAGCTGATGAAGAAGTTTGCCGATTCGGCGGGGTTGAAATACTAGTCGAGAGTCACGAGTCACGAGTCGCGAGTCCGCAGGCGCGCCACATCCCCAGCGAAGCGAGGGACCGACTCCAACCGGCTTCCACCCCGCGACTCGCGACTCGTGACTCTCGACTCCTTCGGCATCAAGACCAACGACAAAACCATACTCACCAGCCCCACCACCAGCCCGCCGAAGAACGCCGCCCAGAAGCCGCTCACCGTAAAGCCCAGACTCCAGCTCTCCGACAGCCAGCCGGTCACCAGCAGCATCAGCGCGTTGATCACCAGGGTGAAGAGCCCGAGGGTGAGCACGATCAAAGGGCAAGTGAGAATTGTGAGCAGCGGCCGAAGTGTGCTGTTCACGATGCCAAACACGGCCGCGACGAGGAGCAGGCGCCCGACACCGCCGTTGAAGTCGAGGCCGCGAATGAGCGCCGCGGCCACCCAGAGGGCAGCGGCGTTCAGGATCCAGTGAAGCAGGACGGAGCGCATTGGGGTCAGCCGATTACGCCGCCGCCAAGCACCCTGCCTCCGGCTCCATAGAGCACACCGGACTGCCCGGGGGCGATCGCGCGGACCGGCGTTTCCAGAGCCAGGTCGAGACTGCCGTCACTTTTCTCCAGCACCGTCGCCGGGGCAGTCCGGGCCCGGTACCTGATCTGCACCTCACAGCGGTCGCCAGGCTGCAGAGGATCCGCCAGCCAGTTCACCTCATCGAGATGCACACTGTGCCCGGCGAGATCCTCCGCACTGCCGACCACCACTTCGCGGCTGTCGGGCCGGATCGCCACTACGAAACGAGCTCCGCTGAACCCGCCGGGCAAGCCCTTGCGCTGGCCGATGGTGTAGCGGCCATAGCCGTGGTGCTCGCCGATCACCTCGCCGGCCGTGGTGACCAGCGGTCCCGGCGCGAGGGCAGGGGCATCGGCCGGGAGATGGCGCTCCAGCACCGAGACGTAATCGTCGTTGGGGACGAAGCAGATCTCGACCGATTCCTCCTTGTCGGCGGTGGTTAGACCCAAGCGGCGGGCGTACGTCCGGGTCTCCGCCTTGGACATCTCGCCGACCGGGGTGAGCATCCGAGCCACCACGTTCCGGTCGATTCCCCACAGGAAGTAGCTCTGATCCTTGTTGAGGTCGCGGCCGCGGTACAGCCCGCCGGCCCGGGCAACGGCATAGTGGCCCGTGGCGATGTAGTCGCAGTCGAGCGCATCCGCATGGGCCAGGAGGTCGCGGAACTTGGTGAACGAATTGCAGCGCACGCAGGGAATCGGAGTACGGCCGCGGCTGTACTCGCTGACGAAGTTCTGGATCACGTGCAGGTCGAACCGGTCCTCGAGATTCAGCACGTAATGGGGGATGCCGAGCGCGTGAGCGAC
>JBBQXQ010000025.1:0-30915 GCA_038209515.1 Gemmatimonadales bacterium | reverse complement strand
TCATAATCCAGGCCTTGTTCATGCGGCGCATCATGGGCGGGAGCAACTGGGAGAACGTCCGCCGGAGCTTCAAGCCCGAGTATCTCTCCATGAACATGATGATGGGCGGGATGGCGCCCGTCATGATCTTTCTCATGATGGGCCGCGACATGCGCGCCATGTGGCCGGGGGAGGCGCTCTTTTGGTTCGTGATGTCCCTCGGCGTCGTCGCCGGGTTTTTTGTGGCCTACCCGATCAACGTGTGGCTGGTCGCCCGAGGCCTGAAGCACGGCCTGATGACGGTCCGTGCAAGGAGCGAGGGCACGAGCCGCATGGAACACGAGGGCGGGAAGCCACACGAAGCCACCATGCGCGCTGGCATCATGCCCGGAATGCCTGACGAGAGGCAGGACCCGCTAGCCCGCCCAACAAGGACCCAACTGGCGGCACTGACCGGTTGCACGCTGCTCCTGCTCTTGGCCGGGATGTTCGTGCCCGCTGCATTCGTCAACCTCTCAGTGCGTGCCGAGGAGGTGAAGGGTGCCATCATGCCGCCCGGTATGATCATGACCGCAACCACGCCCGCGGATGCGATGCGAGACATGGCCGCGGCCGACCCGCGCCGGATAACGTTCACCGCTCCCGTCGCTGCGCAAGGAGATCGTTTACTCAATCCCCGCTTCGAGAACGGAGTCAAGGTCTACCATCTCGACGCTTCAGTCATCCGCTGGAACATCCTGCCCGATGTGTCCGTCACAGCATACGCCATCAATCGGCAGGTGCCGGGGCCCCGGCTCGAATTCACCGAAGGGGACCATGTCCGTATCGAGTTCACCAATCACCTCCCCGAGCCCGCGACGATGCACTGGCACGGCTTGGTCGTACCGAACCGGATGGACGGACCCGGGTACATCACCCAAGATCCCATCCCGCCCGGTGGTAGCTATACCTATGAGTTCGTCGTCCAGCAGCACGGCACCTATTTCTATCATTCGCATACCCAACCAGACCGGCAGCAGGCACTCGGCCTCTATGGTGCCCTAATCATCAAACCCAAAGATGCGACAGCGGAGCCTACCGCCGACCAGGAGTATGTGTTGCAGCTGCAGGAGTGGCTCAAGCGCGATGGCCTGACGTATCCGGCCATGCTCATGGAAGGGGGCCTCCCCAACTACTTCACCATCAATGGAAAGGCCTACCCTGCCACAGACACGCTCCACATGCGGGTAGGAGAGACTGTCAAGTTCAGATTCATCGGCACTAACAACAACTTTATCCACCCGATGCACATGCACGGCGGGCCGTTCACGGTGGTCGCCCGTGATGGGGTCACGTTGGCACCAGCCGCACGGTTCGAGGCGGACGTGATCAACGTCGGGCCGGGTCAACGGTACGACGTCATCTGGCCTGCCCGGGAGCCGGGCAAGTGGCTCCTGCACTGCCATATCCCGCATCACACACTGAACAACAATGTGGAACAGCAGGGGGCAGGCGGACTAACTTTCCTTGTGGATGTGCGAGGCAAGGCTGCGGATCGGTAGATCAGACTGCAGCAGGCATTTTCTATCGTCCGATGTTCTCGGCTTGCTGCCGAAGTTCGTCAACCCTAGGCCGAATCTTATCGAGTTTCACGTATGAGACTTCCAGGCCGGTACGTAGGGAGGAGCCCGGAACGTCGAACGCCGAAGCAGATCGAGACGGGCGGCCACGATGTCGGCCAGGCGCTGGGCCCCGTCGACGTGACTTTCAGTCCATGCGCAGGTCAGCGCCGCGGTGAACACCAGCGCGCCGTGCACTCGTCCGGACACACGCAACGGAATGACCAGGCGGCTCTCTCCCGAGGCCTCTCCCACGACGTAAGGCAACCCACCCGAGAGGACCTGGGCCATGGCAGTTTCGGCGCCGGGCACCAGGACCGCGGATCGCCCACCGGGTTGAAGCACCACCACTCGATCGCTGTCCGTGAGCTTCAGGGCAAAAGTCATCCTCTCGAACGGCAGGATACCGGCGCCCTCGAGCGCGACTAGACGAGTTGCCGCCGCCGCGTCCGTCATGGTCGCCAGCGCGCCGGCGATCTTGAGCAGCAGCTCGGCCGGCCCCGTAGCCGTTGATGGATCGGTGAGCAGCGCTTGCTGCTCCGAGACTCGCAGAAACTCCGCAATCTGGGGCAGGATCAGCCCGCCGAGCAAACCCAGCAGCTCCACATCCTCGGCCCCGTAAAGATCCGGCCCGATGCTGCCCACCATGAGGTAAACCGGGCTCTTGCCCCTGAGATTCAGCCGGGCGCCGGCAACGGCTCTGATGTCCGCGCCTGCCGGCTCGGTGGCGGTCAGAAACCCCCTCGGCCACCGGTCATCCTCGTAAATGTCCGGCACCAGCAAGCGACTTTGCGCGCCGAATATGCCGGCCACATCGAGGTGGTCCCGGCTGATCGCCAGTGATGGGTCCGCCCAGAGCGGCCCGCCCGAGTGCTCGCCCAGCCTGAAGTACTGCGCGCCCGATTCATCCTGCACCAGCAGCTCCATGTGCTCGTGGGGCAACAGCGGCGCGAGCCCGCTGCCAATCGCGGCGATGAATCGTTGGGCTGTGCTGCCCTCGCGGTTGGCCCGGGCGACGGCTTCGAGGAGCCCGGCTATCCGCTCCTGCTGCCTGGACGTCGGCCCAGCCGCCGGGGTCCATTGCCGGGCGATCCTTCCCAGCATGGGCCCCACTCGCTGGGCCACGCATTGCAGCACGACCCGCTCCGCCGGTCCATACCGTTCAGGCTGGAGATCCGCGACGAGCAGGAGGCCCACATCCCGCTTGCCGAACCGAATCGGCAGGCAGATGGCGGATGGGTATCCGGCATCGACGACGATCTCCTCCAGCACGGAGAGTTGCTCGGGTTTGAGATAGGGTGAGGGAATGGGGACCACGAGATCGTCTGCGGCCAGCGCTGCAGGACCGACCAGAACCACACCACCCTGGATCGGGTACAGCCACAGCCCCATGAGATCGTGGGGCACCTCGACCGCGAGCGTGTTCGACAGCACCTCGTGCCAGGTGGCGAGCGCTACGGCATCGACCTTCCCATCCTCGACGTGAAGAATGGGAACGAGCGGCTCACTCGCATTGAAAGAGAGTGGATCGTCTCCCGGCTCGACCTGGGCTCCAAGGGTCATGGTGCAAAGTTAGGCATGACGTATGCCCGCCCCCGAGCCGGAAGCAGAACTGCTGAATGGGATGCGACTTAGATGGGATCAGCCTGCGGTTCGGGCCGGGAGCTCGGCAGCACGGGTGGCGTCCTGCCGCGTCTCTTGCAGGTCGCTGGCTTCTAGAAGCGATAGAACTCAATGACTTGACATACCCCCACCCCCTACCTTAAGCTCCTCGGCACACTGTATGAGCACAGACTCAGCAACAATACCAGTTACGGGCATGACCTGCGCGGCCTGTAGTGCCCGGGTACAGCGCACGCTCGAACGCACATCCGGCGTCCACGGCGCCAACGTCAACCTCATGACCGGCACGGCCACGGTCGATTACGATCCCCGCGCCGTTTCGCCCGACCTCCTGGTACATGCCACCCGCGAGACCGGCTACGGCGCCGAGCTTCCGTCGCTCACCCAGTCGGCCGAAGAGTCGGTCAATACCCAGGACGAGTCGCGCGCGGCGGGATCGCCGAACTCCGCCGCAAGTTCGCGGTGAGTCTGGTCGCGGGCCTACCCGCGATGCTCTTCAGCATGGTGCTGGCGGAGCGGATGCCGGGCTCCATGGGCGATCCGCTGATGCGCCTGATGGTGCCGCTGACGACGGCAATCCGGCGTGCGGCCCCGTGGGTTGACCGGGTGTCCTTGGCGGGATGGCGTTACCTGTTGCTTGGTCTCACGCTGCCGGTGGTGCTGTGGGCCGGAAGGCACTTCTACACCCGCGCATGGGCCGCCTTCCGTCACGGGACCGCGGACATGAATACCCTCATCGCGGTGGGGACGGGCGCCGCTTTTGTCTTCAGCCTGGTGGCGACCCTGGCAGGCGACTGGCTCCTGGCCCATGGCATCGAGCCGCAGGTGTATTACGAGACGGTCATCTGGATCATCGCGCTGATCCTGTTGGGCAATCTCCTCGAGGCTCGCGCGAAGGGACGCGCATCGACCGCCATCCGGCGCCTGATGGGGCTGAGGCCCGCCACTGCCCGGGTGATTCGGGGAAACACCGAGGAGGAGATCCCCCTCGATCGGCTGCGCACGGGCGACGAGGTGGCGGTGCGCCCCGGTGAGAAGATCGCGGCAGACGGGGTCGTGGTCGCCGGGACCAGCTACGTCGACGAGTCGATGCTCACGGGTGAGCCCGTGCCGGTACCCAAGAATCCGGGGGATATCGTCATCGGCGCCACGATCAACCGCAACGGCGCTATTCGGTTCCGAGTGTCACACGTGGGTCGCGACACGGTGCTCTCGCGCATTATCCGGCTGGTACAGCAGGCTCAGGGCTCCAAGGCCCCGATTCAGCGGCTGGCCGACCGAATCGCAGCCGTGTTCGTCCCCGTGGTGATCCTTCTGTCGATCGTGACATTTGCCGTCTGGTCCCTGGCCGGTCCCGAGCCCCGCTACCTTCACGCGCTGGTTCCCGCGATCACCGTGCTCATCATCGCCTGCCCATGCGCCATGGGCCTCGCGGTGCCGACCGCCGTGATGACCGCGACCGGCCGGGGCGCAGAGCTCGGCGTGCTCATCAAGGGTGGCGAGGCATTCGAGCGCGCAGGAGACATCGATGTGGTGGTGTTGGACAAGACCGGCACTCTGACCGAGGGCCGTCCGGCGGTTCGGTCGGTGCACCTTGTCGAAGGCATCATGGATGAGCAGCGACTGCTTCAGCTCGCAGCGTCGGTCGAGCAGCAGAGCGAGCATCCTCTAGGGGAAGCGATGGTGCTGGAGGCGGAGCGCCGGAGCCTCCCTCTGCAGCCAGTCACTGATTTCGAGACGAGTACCGGCAGGGGTGTGCTCGCTCTGGTAGGCGGCATCCGGGTGGCGGCCGGCAACGCCGCCCTCATGCGGGAGCTGGGGGTGGACCCCTCGCCGCTCCGAAACGACGCGGAGCAGCTGTCGCGAGAGGGACAGACGGCGGTCTATGTGTCCGTCGATGGACAAGTCGCCGGGCTGATCGGCGTCGATGATCCGATCAAGCCTACCAGTCGTGAGGCGGTGAGCCGCCTCAAGCGGCTCGGCCTCGATGTCGTCATGCTCACGGGGGACGATTCCCGTACCGCGAGTAGCGTAGCGCGCGCCGTAGGGGTGGAGCGGGTGCTGGCAGAAGTGTCGCCGGAACGGAAGCTGGAGGAGATCCGGCGGCTTCAATCGGAAGGCAGAGTGGTGGCAATGGTAGGCGACGGGCTGAACGACGGGCCCGCGCTGGCCCAGGCGGACGTCGGTATCGCGATGGGGAGTGGAACCGACGTCGCCATGGAGGCGGGCGCCATCACCCTGATGCGGCCTGACCTCCTGGGAGTCGTGGATGCGGTTGGGTTGTCCCGCCGGACCCTTCAGATCATCCGGCAGAATCTGTTCTGGGCCTTCGTCTACAACATCATCGGCATTCCCATCGCCGCGGGCATCCTGTACCCGGGGTTCGGCCTGCTGCTGAGCCCCACGCTGGCTGCCGCTGCGATGGCGGCCAGCTCGGTGAGCGTGGTGACCAACAGTCTGCGACTGAAGAACTACAAGCCGTAGGAGGTACTCAACATGTCACAAGTAACCACCTCTCCCTGCGCCTGCGGCGCCAGACGTGGCGATGGTGCCACAGCGGTCTCGGTGGATCCGGAGGTGAAGCATGCGATCGCGACGCGGCTTCGGAGGATCGAAGGCCAGGTGCGGGGGCTTCAGAAAATGGTGGAAGAGGAGCGGTCTTGCCCCGACGTCCTCACCCAAGTCTCGTCGGTGCAGGAAGCGCTCCGGGGCGCAGGGCGCGAGCTGATGCATCACCACCTGAAGAACTGCGCCACCGAAGCCATACGCTCGGGGACGCCGGCGGAAATCGATGCGATGTATGAGGAGCTGGTGGAGCTGATGTATCGGAGCGCGAGATAGGCTTAGCGGACCCGCGCCATGTCCCGGGCCACCGTTCGAGTCGCCCCGAGGATGACCAGCCCGCCCAAGACAGCGACGGCAGGCAGCAGGAGCACGGCACGGTCGAGGCCGAGCCGGTCCGAGAGTGCCCCAATGAGCGGGAACGCGACGGCATCACCAACCAGATGAATGAATAGCAGATAGGCCCCTGCCACCGTCGCGCTGATAGTGGAGGGTACCACGTCGAAGATGACGGCGGCTATCGGTCCATTGAACCAGGACAGGAAGAAGAACGCCGCGGCAAACACGGGAACGAACAGATCGAGATCCCGCAGGGTGAGCAACCAGAAGGCCAGTGGACCGCCGATCAGAAGGCCGAGTGAGATCGTCAGCACCCGTCCGGTCGCGGTATAGCGCCTGAGCCAGTCGGCCAGGACCCCTCCGAAGAGCACACCGCAGATCCCCGACACCAGACCCCAGCTGCCAAGCAGCTCCGCAGCCTTGGCCACGCTGAGATTCAGCTCCCGGGACATGAACGTTGGCGCCCAGCCGACCAGGCCGTTCATGCCGAACGAGATCAGGGCACCGCCGATGAACACGTACACCAGCGTCGGCGTCCTCAGTACGGTCGCCAGCGAGATGGCCCGCTCGCCAAAGGCGCGGACCAGCGGGCGCGGCCCGGTCGAAGGAGCGGCGGCGAAGCGCTTCACCCAGATCCTGATGTTCAGGGCGAGCCCGAGGGTGACGGCAAGTGCAAATGCCGCGGTATCGACCTTCGAGTCGGCCCCATAGAGTCGATCGAAGTAGAGCGCCAGCACGCTCCCGATGACGAGGCTCACCAGCAGGGGAAGAAACTGTCGGGCGAGGGCCGTGATACCCACATGAGCTTCCGCCATCGCGGCACGAAGGGAAAACCGGCCCGGGCGGCGGACCGGATCGTGCAGCCGTGCTGTCAGCAGCGCCAGCACGAAGCCGGGGAGACTGACGACCACGAGTGTAGTCCGCCAGCCATAGGCGGCCTCCAGCCGCCCGCCCAGCCATATCCCCAGGACTCCGCCGAGGGTGATGCCGGCGGCAAGAATTCCCATCGCCATTGCTCTGCCGCGGAGCTTGAAGTAGTCCGCCACCATGGACTGGGCCGGACCCGCAAACGCAGCTCCACCCACGCCCACGAGGGCACGGCAGGCCAGCAGGATGCCGAAGCTGGTGGCGATCCCGCTCCCCAGGGTAAACGCGCTCCACAGCAGTGCCCCCACCGTAATGACAGCCCGGCGGGAGCGAAGGTCGCTGAGGATTCCGAAGGGGAGTGCGGCGAGGGAGAAGACCAGGACGTACGCGGAGGCCAGCCAGCCGAGCTGGGTGTCGGTAAGCGACAGGTCGAGCTTGATAGGCTCGAACAACGCAAAGACGATATTGCGGTTGATGAAGCTCAGCAGGTTGGCAGTGGCGAGCACGCCCAGCGCATAGTGGCTATAGGCGCGGGACGCGGGCGCGGGCACACTCACCGGCGGGCGGCCGTCTCCGTTCCGCCGGCGCCGGGATGCATGTGCGCCAGCGATTCTTCGGCCCGTTGATCGCGAAACTCGACCGCGGCCCGGTACTCCCGGATCAGCCGGTCCATCATGGCCTGGCGCCTGGCGTACAGCCGCTTGGGCGGACGTGATTCCCGGCGCTCCAGGGCGTACGCCGTCAGCAGCGGCAGGGCGATGGAGCTGTCGGTGTAGACCACGACCGTGCCCGGCAACTGCTCCGGATCGATCTTTCCCCAGCTTACCGCCTCGGCCGGCGTAGCCCCCGACAAGCCCCCGCTGTCGGGCCGCGCGTCGGTCATCTGGAGAAAGTAGTCGTGCCCTTTCTCGTCGATGCCCAGCACTTCCTGAATCTGCGGCTCGGTTTGCAACATGAAGTTCTTGGGGCTTCCACCGCCCACGATCAACACGCCGCTCTTACCTCCACCCCGCTTGGCCTCGAGCACGATGCTCGCCGTTTCGTTGACATCGGCGCTTACATCGAACCTGAGCTTGCTGCCGGCGAGTGCCTGCTCGGCGACGTTCATCCCGATCGAGCTGTCACCCGGCGAGCTGGTGTAGATCGGCACCTCCAGCTCGTGGGCCGCGGCGAGTACCGACCGGCCCGCGAGGCCCAGCGCGCGCTCCCGCTCCCGTACGTACCCTCCGAGGAGATAGTGGTACTCGGCCGTACTCATCGGGCGCTGAAACTCCTCCCGCGCCGAGACCTCCCGGACAAAGGCGTCGGTCGAGAGCAGTACGCTGTAATCGAAGAAGATGTCGTAGATCCTGACCACGCCCTTGTCGCGCAGCTCGACGTCGTCGGCGTTTGGGGTCCCCCGGTGCATCGCGAGCCCGAGCGCAAAATGGGCATCGTGATAGAGGTTGGCGCCAGTCGAGATCACCCAGTCCACAAACCCGGCCTCCATCAGCGGAATGAGACAGCTCATCCCGAGCCCGGCCGGCGTCATGGCACCGGTGAGAGTCATGCCGACCGTGACGTCCGGCTCGAGCATGCGCTGGGTGAACAGCTGGCACCCCTCACGCAGACGGCCCGCGTTATAGGCCAGAAAGGCATTGTCCACCAGCTCCGCGATGGTTTCTCGGCCGGTGGTCGGCTTGGGATCGATGCGCTGGCCGCGCAGGTACGGAGCCGAGGGGCGGGTCATGATCGTTTCTCTTTGCGGGCCTCGATCACGATCCGGGTGACCTCGGCGGGATCGTCGGTCACGCGGAACAGCTTGAGATCCTTCGGATCGATCTTCCGCTCGCCCGCCACGGTGCGGGTGAGCCAGTCCACCAGACCCGACCAGTACTCCTTGCCGAACAGGATCACCGGAAAATCCTTCACCTTTCCGGTCTGCATCAGCGTCAGCGCCTCGAACAGCTCGTCCATCGTCCCATAGCCTCCGGGAAAGACGATGAAAGCCGTCGCGTACTTCACGAACATCGTCTTGCGCACGAAGAAGAACTTGAAGTTGAGGCTGCGGGTCAGGTAGGCGTTGGAGCCCTGCTCGAACGGCAGCTCGATGTTACACCCGATCGAGAGTCCCTTCGCCTCCATCGCTCCGCGATTGGCGGCCTCCATGATCCCGGGCCCGCCACCGGTGATGACCGGAATCCCCGCCTTGGCCAGGAGCCGGCCGGTTTCCACGGCCGCCTTGTAGTGTGGGTCATCCGGGAGCGTGCGGGCCGAGCCGAAGATGGACACCCCATCCTGCACGTCGGCCAGGTTGTCGAAGCCCCAGACGAACTCCCCCATGATCCGAAGCACCCGCCACGGATCCGATACGAGAATCTGCGCCTTGTCGCGTCGCTCCTGGGGCTGCGGCCCTTCAAGGAGGGTCTCGTCCTCGGTCGGACGCTTGTTGTCGTCCATGGTGCGATACGGGCTGTTGCTCACGATCAGACACTCACGAGGTAAGAATCATAGGGAGCGGAATATACCAATTATAATTGGCGCATGTCCCGCTCCTGGCTATCGCTGACCGGCCGCCTCGCATGGCGAGGGTTGGTCAATCCGCGCCTGGGGGTCGACCTGCTCCGGACCGCGTGGGCATTTCGGCGGAGACGCTGGTGGGCGCAGGCCCCCTACTTGCCCTTGCCGGATCGCGCCTATCTGCGGTGGCGGATGTATACGGCCTACGCCGATGAAAGCGCCGTGCCGCCACTCGAGGACGTTGTGCGCTTTGCGCGGTGGCGCCGGGAGACCATGGGGGTTTGAGGTGAGAGGTGAGAGGTGGAGAAGTGAGAGGTGAGCGGGTTCGGCCCGATGCACCCCACGTACTGATTCTGGGCGGAGGCTTCGCCGGGCTCTACGCTGCTAGGGGCTTGGGGAAAGCTCCCGTGCGCGTGACCGTTGTAGACCGCCGGAACCACCATCTGTTCCAGCCGATGCTGTATCAGGTTGCCACCGCGGCGCTGAACCCCAGCGACATCGCCGCCCCCATCCGCTCCGTGCTCCGGAAGCAGGCCAACACCGAGGTGCTCCTGGCAGAGGTCTCGTCCATCGATACGACGGAACGCCGGGTGCACTTTGCCGACGGATGGAATTCAAAGTACGACTACCTCATCGTGGCCACCGGCGCCCGCCATTCCTACTTCGGGCATGACAACTGGGAAACGCTCGCGCCCGGCTTGAAGAGTCTGGAAGATGCCGTGGAGATCCGGCAGCGGGTGCTCCTCGCCTTCGAGCGAGCCGAGCGGGAGCCGGATCCGGTTCGGCGGCATGCCTACCTTACCTTTGTCGTCGTTGGCGGCGGGCCCACCGGGGTCGAGACTGCCGGTGCCGTTGCCGAGCTGCGCAGGTACGCGCTCCGCCGCGACTTCCGCCACATCGATCCGGGAGAAGCCACCGTCCTGCTGCTGGAAGGCGGGCCGCGCCTGCTCACCTCGTACCCCCCAAGTCTCAGCGATAGAGCCAAGAAGGAGCTTCGCCGCCTCGGCGTAGAGGTTCGGGCTGAGACCATGGTGACGGACATTCGCCCGGGATCGGTGGCGGCGGCAGGCTGGACCATACCGACCCAGACGGTGATCTGGGCGGCGGGGAACGTGGCGAGCCCCATCCTGAAATCGCTCGATACCCCGCTCGATCAGGTGGGCCGCGCCATTGTGGAGCCCGACTGCACCATCCCCGGACGGCCCGAAGTCTTTGTCCTTGGCGACGCGGCCCTGTTCACCCACCAGGAGGGCGGTCCTCTTCCCGGCATTTGCCCAGTGGCCATTCAGATGGGGGAATACACTGCCAAGACTATCGCGTGCGACTTGGCCGGCGAGCCGCGCCGCGCGTTTCGCTATTGGGATAAGGGTCAGCTCGCGGTGATTGGCCGCGGCCGCGCGGTGGCCGACATCTGGAAGCTCCACTTCGGCGGCTTCCTCGCATGGCTGATCTGGACCTTCGTCCACATCTTCTTCCTCATCGGATTTCGCAACCGGGTGCTGGTGATGATCCAGTGGGCCTGGTCTTACCTGACCTACGGGCGAGGCGCGCGTCTCATTGCGGGCGAGACCCCCTGCACCGTTCCACCTTTGCCGCCGGCAAGGGTTTCAGCGGCACCGTCATGAACCTGACCGAGTCGGTAAAGGCACGAGCCCTCGAGCTCGGGTTCATCGCCTGTGGGATTACTCACCCCGGGCCTACTGCGCACGGAGATCGGCTCGACGAATGGCTGGCCAGGGGCTATGCCGGCACGATGCGCTATCTCCACCGCCAGGCAAGACGCCGCAAGGATCCTCGCCTGATCGTACCGGAGGCCCACTCGGTCGTGGTGGTGCTGGACAACTACTATACGCCCGACGAGGACTCTGATCGGGCTCCGCCGCGGATCGCGAAGTATGCCCGGGGCGAGGACTACCATCGCGTCACCTGGCGCAGGCTACTCGAGCTCGGCGAGTTTCTCCGATCCCATGGGGCCCGGCTGAGCCACAGTTTTGCGGATGCCGGCCCGGTGCCCGAACGTGAGCTGGCCCAACGCGCCGGACTTGGCTGGATTGGCAAGAACACCATGCTGATCCGGCCCGATGCGGGCTCGTTCTTCTTTATTGGGTCGGTGTTCACCGACCTCGCGCTGGATCTCGACGCCCCGTTCGAGTTGGACCACTGCGGCAGCTGTACCCGCTGCCTGGACGCCTGCCCGACCGGCGCGTTGGTCGAGCCGCGTGTGCTCGATGCCACTCGATGCATCTCCTATCTCACGATCGAGCAGAAGGGACCGATTCCCGATGAGCTGGCCGGTCGGCTCGAGGGCTATGCGTTCGGTTGTGACATTTGCAACGACGTGTGCCCCTGGAATCAGCGTTTTGCCCAGCCCACGAACATTTCCGAGTTCCGGCCCCAGGCTCGCCTGATCGGTGCCGCCGGCGATTTGTTCGAGACGATGGAGGAAGAGGACTTCGACAGCAGGTACGGAGACACGCCGCTGGAGCGTTCGGGTCTCGAGGGGATGCGGCGAAACTTCCGGGCCGCGTTCAGCTCCGCGCTCTCAGAGCCGAAGCCTCGGTGAACCGGCAACTGGACCGGCTGCTCCGGTACGACATCTGGGCGAACGGCGAGACGGTGGAGTCGCTCCGACAGGGCCCGCCGCCGGCCCGGAGTCTCAAGTGGATGGGGCACATCGTGGGGGCTGAATACCTGTGGCTGGCGCGACTGCGGCAGGAGCCGCCTCCACTTCCGGTGTGGCCTGACCTGCCGGTTGAGCAATGCGCAGCTCGTCTAGGTGAGCTTTCCGGCATGTGGCACGAGTATCTGGCCGATACCGGGTCCCGCCGAGTCGCCGAACGGGTGACTTATACCAATTCCAAGGGCGAGGAGTGGACCAGCACAGTGGAGGATATCCTGACCCATGTCACCATCCACTCGGCATATCATCGCGGTCAGATCGCGTCCGACCTGCGTGCTGCGGGGCAGATTCCCGCCTATACCGACTTCATCCACGCGGTCCGCCAAGGAGTCATCGCATGACCCCAAATCCGGCGGGTCCGGCAATCGTGCTGGCGGGCCTGGCAATCATCGTGATCGGGCTCCTGGTATGGTGGGGAGGCTTCGGCTGGTTCGGGCGCCTCCCCGGAGACATCCGGATCGAGCGGGAGACGGTGCGGATTTATATCCCGCTTGTATCCATGCTGGTGATCTCGATAGTGCTGAGCCTGCTGTTCAACCTCATCCGCCGCTTCTTCTAGCACTTCGCCAGCTGCACCTCGCCCGTCACCTCCTGACCGATCCGGACCACAGCCTCGACCAACGCATCGAAATCGCTGCGGCGGCTCCGGTGATTGACGTTGGCGCAACGGATGGCGTAGCGGTCCTGGAGGACAGTGCCGGAGGGTACCGCGATGCCGCCTTCCTGGAGTCGAATCAGGATCTCCTCATTGAGCCGGTTGAGCTGGCCGGATGGAAACCCGCGTGGTACATAGCGGAAGCAGACCACGTTGAGCGGCGCCGGGGCGAGCAGCTCGAGATCTGGGTGAGCCTCGACCAGGTCGGCGAGGTGGCGTGCCTGCCGGACGTTCTGCTCGATGAGACGGGCGAACGCCTCGGTACCGTGCGCCTTTAACGAGAGCCACACCTTCAAGGCCTTGAAGCCACGAGTGAGATCGAGCCCACGTTCAGCGAATGGCAGGCCGCCCGCAATCACTCCTCGAGCCGTTTCGCCCAGATAACTCGCCGACGTGGCAAAGGCGGCGCGGTGCAGTGCCGGGTCTCGCACCAGCACGGTGGCACACTCGAACGGCAGGTAGCCCCACTTGTGCAGGTCGAACGCGAGTGAATCTGCCCGCTCGATCCCCGATACCAGTGGCCGGAGGGTGTCGGAAAGTCGAAGCAACGCTCCAAAGGCGCCATCGATGTGGAGCCAGATCCCTTCGGTGCGGCAGAAATCCGCGATCGCATCGAGGTCGTCGATGGCCCCCGTGTTCACCGTAGCTGCGGTGGCGATCACGCAGCACGGCAGTCCGCCCGCCGAGCGATCTTCTTGCACCGCTCGCCGGAGCGCCGCCAGATCCATGCGATACTCGGGGTCTACCGCGATACGGCGAAAGGCGGTGTTACCGATTCCCAGAAACTCTACGGCTTTGCGGGCCCAGCCGTGGGTCTCGGTAGACCCGTAACACAGAAGCCGCGGTGGTCTCGGCTGTCCCGGCCCCGGCTGCAATCCGTGCTCGCGAATGTCGAAGCCGGCGCGCGTGAGTGTGGCATACCGCGCCACGGCCACACCGAGGATGTTTGCCATACTCCCGCCGGTGACCATGAGCCCACTCGAGTCGCCCGGAAATCCCATGATCTCCGCCAGCCAGCCGATCACCTGATGCTCGACCAGCGTGGGGGCCTGGTTGAATCCGGCCAGATGCGGGTTCAGACCGGCCGCGAGCATGTCAGCCATCATGCCGAGCGGAGTGCCGTTGCCTTGGACCCACCCCCAGTACCGCGGGTGGAGATTCCCATTGGGATAGGGCCGCACCAGCTCGAGGAAATCTCGATAGGCGGCTTCGGCTCCGGCTCCGTGATGCGGCGCCCTTTCCTGAAGCCCAGTCCTCACCGCATCCGGCATAGGCCGCCACGCCGGCTGATCGGCCAAGGTCGAGAGGTGGTCCAGCATATCGTCCACCATCCGATGCGCCAGCGCTCGAAACGCGCTCCATTCGGCTGGTCCCACCGGGTCGAGCGTTTCCTCGGTCATAGTTTGGTCACCTCGATCGCGCAGAATAGCTTGGCACCTGAATGCGGATCCACCCGGTTCCTGCGGTTCAACTATTATTGAGGATGAACGATCCCGCTCTCAGCCGACGGCCGGAAGCTGCCGTCGGCACCTTCGTGCCACCTGAGCTGGAGCGGCTCAAACGCCTGAGCCGGCTACTCGACAGCGCGATCGCCATTCCCGGCACCCGCTACCGCTTCGGGCTGGACGCGATCGTCGGGCTGGTCCCGGGAATCGGCGATGCCATAGGCGCCATCTTCTCGAGCTACATCATCTTCCAGGCCGCCCGCCTGGGGGTCCCCAAGCTCACCCTTGCTCGAATGATCGGGAACGTCGGGGTGGACACGATTGTCGGCGAGATCCCTCTGCTGGGCGACCTTTTCGACGTCGGCTTCCAGTCGAACATCAGAAACCTGTCGCTCATCGAGCGGCACGTCCACCGGCCGGCTGCCGCCAAAGCCCAGAGCCGCCGCGTCCTCGTTGTGCTTGGCATCACACTGCTCGCACTCCTGGTGGGCATCGTCGCAGTCGGCGTGCTCGTCGCCCAGCTCGTCCTGAACGCCATCAGATGAGATCAGCGGTCATGGTCCCCACTCTGTACAGCATCGCGATCTTCGTACACGACATAGACCGAGCCGTCGAGTTCTACCGCGACAGCCTGGGTCTGCCCATGACCAAGCACGGATCATTTGGTGCTGAGTTTCTGGAGGGTGACACCCATGTCGGAGTGCATCCCGCCGTTCACCCCCAGGCCAAGGCTCTGGTTGGCCGACACACAGGCATTACGCTCTTTGTGCCGGACTTGCTTCACTACTGCGGCGTGCTCCACGACCGGGGTGTCCGGTTCCTGGCTGAGCCGACGCAGCAGTCCTGGGGCATCATGGCCATGATCTCGGACCCGGACGGGAACGTGCTCGCATTGTGGGAAGACAAGATGCCGGAGGCCGAAGAACACCGCCCCGTAGACCAGGCCGACGGAACGGCCTAGCTCGCCCGGTGCGGGCCCGGTTGAAACGGTGAGAGGGCCCGTGCTGCCGGATGCCCGCGAAAGCAGTCCTCCACGATCTGACCCTGCTGCTCCATCCCATACGCTTCGAATGGCTTGCCCGGCTCGCAGCGGTACCAGTACGGACTCGAGCCGACTCGCATCTTCCGGTAAAGGAGGTCACGCACCTGAGCGGCAACCCCATTCGCCAAATAGCGAACCGGTCCCCACGCTTGATACTGGCCACAGTGAGTGAGCTCATGCGCCAGAACGGGCAGGTCTCCCTCACATCGGTCGGGAAGGAAGACATGATTGCCCAGCGCCACCGCCCGGTTCCGGCTGGCCCAGAGCACCAGGCTGCGCAGGAGTCCCGCCGCGCCGCCGGTCCTTCGATATAATCGCACCTGCCGGCAGTCCACTCTCTCGGGTAATGAGCCCAGCTGCAGGTGTTCGGTCGAGGTCAGGCGGTCGGCACGCATCGAGGATAGGCCTATGTTCCGAGAAACTCACCGATCGGCGCCAGCGCCTCGATGTGATCGCAGAAGATCTTGAAGGTGGCGACGAGCGGGACGGCCATGAACGCGCCGGGCACTCCCCAGATCCACCACCAGAAGACCAGGCCGATGAAGATGGCGACCGGGTTCAGGGTAAGCCGGCGGCCGAGGATGAACGGGGCAATGACTTGGGACTGGAGCAGGTTCACCACCAGGTAGCCGCCCGGCACCAGGAGTGCGTGCCCTACCTGCTCGAATGTGACCAGCCCGGCGAGGGTCAACACCGCCACCATCGTGGTAGCACCCAGATACGGGATGAATTCCGCGAGGGCCGCGAGTGCTCCCCACAAGAGCGGGCTCGGCATCTCGAGGAGATACATCACCGCCGCGACCGCGAGCCCGAGGCCGAGATTCACCAGGGTGACCGTCACCAGATAGGTGGAGATCGATGCCTCGGTCTCTCGCGCGATGGCCACGGCCTTCTTCTTGTCCCGTAGCTGAGGCAGCACCTTGATCAGTTTCTGGAGAAAGAGATCGCCGGCGGCGAGTAGAAAGTAGAGCAGGATGATCACCTCGAGCGCGGTCTGGGTGATGCCGAAGAGCCGGTCAGTCAGGTTGGGCCCCTTGACCACCACCTCGGTGGCTTGGGAGTCGTCCGTCTTGGTAGCCTGCTCTACCTGCTGCGCGGTCTTGTTCACCTGCTCGACGGGGCGGCGCAGCTTCTGCAGCCGGTTCTCCGCTTCGCGTATACTGGCTGGGAGCTTGCCGCCCCACTCCTTGGCCGGTCCGGCGAGCCCGTACACGGCACCAACGGTTGCCGCCAAGAGCGTCAGCACGACCACTGCTGCTCCGAGAGGCTCGGGGATCCGAGCCCGTTTGAGGGTCCGGATCAGCGGACTCAGCAGGAAGTCAAACAACATGGCCAGGACGATCGGCAGGAAGAACGCGCGCGCGAAGTAGAGGGTGTAGAAGAGAGCCAGAACGAATAGCCCGTTGATGGCAAGCGAGCGGACCTCGAGATGATCCCGCAGCGCTTCCCCGATTTTACTGATGTCCGGGTTTTCAACCGGCTGACCGGCACCCGGGTGGGCGGGAGGCCCGCTGACATCAGGCTCCAATGGCGAGGTGCTCTCGGTCACCCTTGTCCCTCCGTCCCGCACGGCAGTAAGGTTAGCCGGCCCCGGGTCCCGGGGTCGGTGCCGCAGCGCACTGGCACTCCTTCAGCCCGGAATAGAGTAGTATGTCGCGCCTCTGGCAATCGATTGTCTCGCTGTGGGCTTGGCTGGTGCTGGTCCTCTGCATCCTGCTCTGGTTCCCGACGCTCGTGGTCGTGCGGTTGCTCACTGTGCCCTTCGATCGGGGCCGCTACGTCCCCGGACGCATCTTTCGGAAGATCGGGCCGGCCATGGCGACGCTGAATCCGCTCTGGCACTTCCGCTATTCCGGAACGGTCCCCACAAACCCCAGGAGACCCTTCGTCGTGGTCTCCAATCACGAGTCATTCACCGATATTCTCCTCATCAGTCACCTGCCCTGGGAAATGAAATGGCTGTCCAAGGCCGAGCTCTTCCGAATCCCGATCATGGGCTGGATGATGTGGCTGGTTGGGGATATTCCTGTCAGGCGCGGGTTCGGTCCCAGCGCCCTCGAGGCCATGGCGCGCTGCCGCAAGGCGCTCGATAACCGTGTTTCGGTGATGATCTTCCCCGAAGGGACCCGCTCCAGGACCTCCGAGCTGCTTCCGTTCAAGGACGGCGCGTTCCGCCTTGCGATCGAGGCCGGGGTTCCCATCCTGCCGCTCGCAGTATCAGGTACCCGCACCGCTCTCCCCAAGCATGACTGGCGCTTCGGCCGATCCGTGGCCGAGGTGCACGTGCTCGAGCCAGTGGAGACGGCCGGACTCACGCTGGCCGACGTTCCCGCGCTCAAGGCGCGGGTGCGGGACATGATCGTGCGCTCGCGGGATGCCCTCGACGGCACGACGAAGGAGCTTCCCTAGGACCGCCCCAGGTCACCCGGAGCTCGCACCCGTCCGACGGCACCAGCCAGCGCCAGCAAGGTGAGCACGTACGGCAGCATGAGGAAAAGCTGGTAGGGGGCTCGAGTGCCCAGCGCCTGAAAGAGAAACTGAAGGGCAGTGGCGCCGCCGAAGAGGAGGGCGGCCGCGGCCACACCGGCAGGGTGCCAGCGCCCCAGTACCACAATGGCTAAGGCCAAGTATCCGCGACCGGCTGTCATCCGCTCGGCAAAGGTCCCCACCTGCGCCAGCACGAGAGTGGCACCTCCCAGGCCCGCAAACCCACCGCCGACGATGGTGGCTCCAGCCCGCATCAGCCCGGTGCGCACCCCGACAGCGCGGGCCATGGCTGCCGCTTCGCCGGTGGCGCGGAGTTGGAGCCCGAGCCGGGTCCGAAACAGTACCCACCACACTAACGGGAGCGACGCAACCGCGAGATAAGTTGGAGCCGGTTGATCGAAGAGCGCCGGCCCGATCACCGGGATGGCGGACAAGCCCGGCACCGACACATTCGGCAGCGTGGGGAGCGAGAGGCCCACCCCGGCATCGCCGTACGCCCTGCGATAAATCGTCCCGGTCAGGCCAACCGCGGCCAGCGTGATTGCGGTGCCCGTGATGATCTGATCGGCTCTCGCTCCGATGGCGATCAGCGCAAACACGGCCGCCAGGCACATCCCGGCGAGCATGGCGGCGCCGAGGCCGGCCCATGGACCCCATGCGGTAGCACCCAGCGCCGCGGCAAGCGCCCCGGCCAGCATGATTCCCTCGGTGCCCAGGTTGATCACGCCGGAGCGCTCGGCCAGCGTTTCACCGGTGGCGGCAAAGAGGAGTGGTGTCGCAACGCGCACCGCCGCCGCGAGAAATCCTCCCGCCAGGGCGAGCAGCTCCATCAGGATGCCCTGCTCGCGACCGGCCGCTTCCGTCGCATCACCCGGGCGCCACTCCATCCGCCTTTCGGCGCCGTGGCAAGCAGCGCCACGATGATGATGACCGCCTCCACCACGTAGACCGCAATCGCGGGGACTCCTGCCTCCCGCTGCATTGCTCCCGCTCCCGCCTCGAGCGCGCCGAACAGAATGCCCGTGATGACAACGCCGGCAGGATGCAGACCAGCCAGCAGGGCAACCGCGATGGCGGTGAAGCCATACCCAGGCGAGAGATTGGGATATAACGCGTAGGAGACGCCACTCACTTCGACCCCGCCGGCGAGGCCGGCCATGGCACCTGACAAGAAGAGCGCGGTAGCACCAACTCGTTGGCTATCGATCCGGCCGCTCACCTCGGCCGCACGCGGACCCAATCCCACGGCGCGCAGCTTGAAGCCCCACCAGGTTCTGGAGAATACGAACCAGAGTATCGCTCCCAGCGCCAGCGCGAGCGGAAACCCGGCGTGCAACCGGGTGCCGGCGATCAAGGGAAGCCGGGCAGAGTCTGGGATCGCGTCGCTTTGCGGATATATATGCCCCCGCTCCTGAAGAGGACCCAGTACCATGAGGCTCACCAGCAGCTCGGCGACAAAGACCAGGAGGAGGGTGCTGATCACTTCGATCACCCCAAAGCGCAGCTTGAGCCACACCGGCAGCGCGACCCAGAGGATGCCGGCCAGCGCAGCAGCCAGGAGCACGGCGATGATGGCGACCGGCGCCGAACGCTCGGCCGCATGTAAGGCCACCCAGGTAGCGGCGATTGCTCCAGCGTAGAACTGGCCTTCGGCGCCGATGTTGAGCGCGCCGCCCCGAAACGCGATTGCTATCCCGAGGCCGATGAGTATCAGCGGGACGGCGCGGACCAGCGTCGTCGACGTGAAGGCGTACCAGGAGCCGAATGCGCCCGACCACAGCGCTCCCAGGGCCGGTGCCGCATCGTAACCCATGGCCTCGAGACCGGCCGCCAGGACGCCGAGTCCCAGCACGACGGCGGCGATCGCCCACGCCAACCGTGAAAGCCTAGCCATCGCCGCCGAGCATCATCGCGCCGATTGTAGCTCGCGACGCCTGGGGCGGCACCTCCGAGATCACTCCACGTGCCACGACGATCACCCGCTCGGCCAACGCGAGCACCTCGTCAAGGTCGCTCGAATGGAAGAGGACCGCCGCGCCGGCAGCTGCCGCGGAGCGCAGCCTGGCATGAATGGCCGACGCGGCGACAACGTCGAGCCCACGGGTGGGATTCTCCGCGACAATGACCGCTGGGCCGCGTGAGAGCTCGCGCGCCACGACCAGCTTCTGCTGATTACCTCCGCTCAACGAAGCTGCCCTCGCGCGGGGGCCCGATGCCGTGATACCAAACTCCTGCAACAGGTCGGCGGTGCGAGCTCGAGCCTCACCCCACCGAATCCAACCTCTCCGGATCCAGGGTGCATCCAGGCCCAGACCTAACGCGACGTTTTCGGTGAGGTCGAGCTCAGGAATAAGCCCCTCGGAGGTGCGATCCTCCGGGATGAACGCGACGGGCTGTGCCACCTCCAGGCGACCCCTGAGCCGAACAATCCGTCCAGCTACCGCACGCAGAAGCTCCCGCTGTCCGTTTCCCTCCACTGCGGCAATGCCCACGATCTCTCCGGAGCCGACGACCAGACCGGCAGGGCGGATCGCAATGCCGTATCCGCTCTCCCGCGAGAGCTCGAGGGCTTGCAACCGAATCAGCTCGCGCTTTGCCGTAGCGCGGGGAGCCCCTGCGTGAAGAGCGGTAGAGCTGGACGACCGATGCGACTCCGGGCCGATCATGGCACCGGTCAACGATTCCACCGTCTGCCCCGCAACTGTGCCCGCGTAAGTCACCGTACCCTGTCGCAGGACGGTCACCCGCTCTGCGGCCCGGAGGACCTCATCGAGCTTGTGGGTGATCAGCACGGCGGAGCCGCCTGCCTCGGTGAAGACGCGGACCACCCGAAGCAGCTCCTCGGCTTCGCCCGGGGCAAGCACCGCGGTTGGCTCGTCGAGCAGGAGGATCCGTGCGTCGCCGGCGAGCGCCTTGACGATCTCCAGGCGCTGCTTGAGCGCTACCGAAAGCCGTCCTGCGCGCTGGTCGGGATCCAGCGGGAGACCGAGACGCTCGCTGAGCCGCCGGGTACGGTCCCGCAGCTGAGTCGGCACCACGGCCCAACCGGCGGCCAGGGCAATATTTTCGGCCACCGTGAGCGCAGGCACCGAGGTGAAGTGCTGGTGCACCATGCCGATACCGAGCTCACGGGCCTGTCGAGGCGAGGCGATTCTCCGCACTACGCCGTTCACTCTCACCTCGCCTGTGTCGCTCCGGACCAGACCATAGGCGATGTGCATCAGCGTCGATTTGCCGGCGCCATTCTCACCGAGGAGTGCGTGAATTTCTCCGGTGCGGAGCGTGAAATCGGCCCCGTCTAGTGCTTGGACGGAGCCGAATCGCTTCTGGATGCCAGTCAGCTCGAAGACCGGGGGCACCCGACTCAGAGTCCCGTCGGGTGATCGTGAAAGTCCCATTCGAGATTGAAGCGCTCCGCCAGGTGCGAAGCCATCGCCTGCACCCCCAGAGTCTCCGTGGCATAATGCCCCGCGTATACCACGTTGATCCCCCACTCCATGGCATCGAAATACGTGTGGTGCGGACCTTCCCCACTGATGTACGTATCGAGCCCCGCGGCGCGTGCCTCGCCAATCATGTTGCCGGCGCCGCCGGTGATGATGCCGATGCGTGCCGGCCTCTCCGGCCCGCCGGGTATGAGCGTGGCACTCCCCTTCAATGTGTGCAGCACCCGGTCGAGCTCCAGCGCAACGGACTCCCGCGTGGTCAGGCTGGCGGGAGCATGGCCCCACACCCCCATGGCAATTCCGCGATAGCCCCCAAACCACCCCTCCACCCGAATCCCCAGGCGCTCCGCGAGTACCGCGTTGTTGCCCACCTCGGGATGCACGTCGAGTGGGATATGGGCTGCGTAAAGGGGGATGTCATGGTCCAGAAGGGCCGCCACCCGACGATACCTCCGGCCCGTCAGCGGCACGTTTCCCTCCCAGAGCAGGCCATGGTGCACCAGTAGGATGGGTGGGGGCTCGCCCGGCTCCAGCGTGGCGATCACCCCATCGATGGTCGCTTGCGAACCGTCCACTGCCGCCACGATCCCCCCGACCTGGCCGCTGTTCTCGACCTGAAGGCCGTTGACCGCGTTGGCCTCATCGGGTACCTGCTTGATCCGGAGATACTCGTCCAGATACGCTACCAGCTCGTGGAGGGGGACGCCCACCTTCACGTCAGACTCCTCCGTCGCGCGCCGGCGCCGGCCTCCATCGTGGACGGTCGGGGCGCTGCGATGAGCGTACCAGCTCCTATGGAATCGGCAGCGGCCTGAACCCGGGCCTTCAACGACGAAGGGATCAGGCTGTCCAGCCCGGGATCGGTCACATATTGGACCACGCCGCTCTTGAGACCAAATGCCTCGAGGTGGGGCCGGAAGCGACCGGACCTCACCTCGGAAGCAACCAGAAGAAAGGCACGAGGCAAATCGATAACGGCGCTGCCGGGGACGTGACCCGGCGCGAGCTTGGATTGGTCGGCGTTTGCACCGAACACATACACCCCGGGGTGCTCTTTGACCGCCTGGAAAACCCCGAGCGCTGCCGCGTCGGCGTTGTGGTGAAACATGTCGGCACCGGCGGCGATGAGCGCCAGCGCGGCTTCCCGCCCAGCAGCCGCATCGTCGAAGCTGTTCAAGTAGATCTGCCGGCTTCGAACCTTTGGGTTCACGGCTCGGGCCCCATTCACCCAGCCGTTATAAGCCGCCTCGATAGGCGGGAGTTTAATTCCTCCGATGAACCCGAGGACATTGGTCCTGGTCAGGCCACCCGCCACCATGCCCGCCAGGTAGCTCGCCTCCTCCAGGCGGAAGATGAGGGGGGACACGTTGCCCCTCGCCCTGCGCCCCGAAGTAACGATGAAGACTGTCCGGGGGTATTCGCCCGAGACTCGCTCCGCCGGGTCTTGGAACTCGAAGCCGTGGGCAAAGACCAGGTCGTACCCTTGGGCCGCGTAAGTGCGCAGCGCCTCGGTCTGCTCTGCCGGCGTCCGCGCCTCGACGTGACTCACCGCAAGCCCAAGCGAGTCGCGAATCCGCATCAGCCCTTGATACGCTCCGGAGTTCCAGGCCGCATCTGCGATCGAGCCAGGGGTGATCAGCCCGACTCGAACCTGGGAGTTATGTGGTTGGGAACAAGCGGATAGCGCCATCAATAAGACAGCGTGGCGCCATTTCCACGGAAGAGCGTTCTTAAGTGGGACGTATGCGGTGAATTGCACCGATTAGAGCGGGGAAGCTCGGGTCAAAGTTTTATTTTCCACACACTTAGACGAATTTTCAACGATTGTGGGAACTCGTGGCGCCCTCCGTCTCCTTCCCGAGATCCATTTTCACCTCCCCAGCAACTCGAGCGCCTTCTACTATAGAGATGCGTGGAGTGAGGATGTCACCGGCCACCATCGCGCTGGCCTGCAGCTCCACTCGCTCCCGAGCATGAATGGCCCCACTCACCTGGCCAGCGATGATCGCCTCCTGGGTGTGGAGGTCCCCTTCGATCACCGCCCCCGCAGCGACTAGGACCTGAGCGCCAACCCGGACCGTGCCCCGAACTCGGCCCTCAATACGGACGACGCCCTCTGTTTCCAAGTCTCCTATCACTGTCATGTCGCTGGCTATTATAGAGAATGGTATCTGATCGGTGCGGCGCCTTTTGAGTTCGTTCCCTTCCTCATCGCGTGCGGCATTGGTGAAGATGCCCATCAGCGCCCCTCCTTTACCATGGTCAACGGGTCCAGCGATGAACCGTGCCGGCGAATCTCGAAGTGCAGATGCGGCGCGGTGGAACGTCCCGTGTTGCCACTGAGCCCTATCACCTCACCGGAAGCCACCGCGGCACCTTGTGTCACCAAGATGCGTGAAAGGTGGCCGTACATTGTCTGGTACTCGTCCGGGTGATCGAGGAGGACGAAGAATCCGTACTCCGGGTCTTCTCCGGCATGCTCGACGGTTGCCCCCCCGGAGGCGCGCACGAGGCTACCGACCGATACAGCGATGTCGATCCCCGGATGAGCTTCGTCTCGGCCACCGGCTTTCACCTGGCCGCGAGTGATGTATCCGGTTTCATCCAGCGGCCAGCGGCGAGGCACACTGGGTCCGACGGCGAGATCTCCGGCGACGGAGGCGAGCCGAGCCCGGATCGGTGGTGCGATGGGCACCCCGGATGAACTGACAACCGGGTCTCGCACGATCGCTCCACCCATCATCCGCCGCACCTGGCTGTATCGTGATTCCGCACTATCCAGAGCCGCAGAAAGCTCTCGAACCCGGGCATTCTCAGTTTTCAGCCTGGCGAGCTGGCGCTCCATACCTGGCACGCGTGCCGCAGCCCGGATCGTCGGTCCGTAGAGCGCGATCACAATAAGCAGGAGCAGGGTTGCAAGCCCCAACGTCCAGGTGCCGAGTCGAAGGGTCCAGAGCGGGATGCGGATGGTCCGCGTCTTCGTCGAGCCGTCTCGCTGAATCATGACGGTAACGGAGCGCCGACGTTTCCTCATCCAGCGAACGGCTCGCCTAAGACGACCTCGAGCACGCGAGCCAGATCGTCGTTGGAGTAGTAGCTGATGCTTATGAAGCCGCGGCCACGTCGCCGAGTGGTGACCCGCACGTCCGTACCGAGCCGCTTCCGCAGTGCATCCTCGACCCGCCGGACGTCTGCGGACGCCATCTTCTGAACGGTGCGGCTCGCGGGCCGGGTGGCGGGGGCAGTCGCGCCGGCGGTCGCGGCAGTTGAGGCGGGGGCTTCGCCCCGGGCTCGCGCCTCCAGATCCCGCACGGACCACCCATGCTCTACGGCTTGGTTGGCCAGCGGGATGAGCTCAGACTCTTTGGATACCGAGAGCAACGCCCGGGCGTGTCCTTCGGACAGCTTACGTTCTTGGACGAGGGTCTTTACTTCCTCAGGCAGCTTGAGAAGCCGCACCAGGTTGGCGATTGTCGAGCGATTCCGGCCGACTCGACGGGCGATCTCCGTCTGCGGCAACTTGAACTCATCACCGAGACGCTGGTACCCCGCCGCTTCGTCGATTGCAGTGAGTCCGTCGCGCTGGAGATTCTCGATCAATGCCAGCGTCAGCAGGGTCGGGTCATCGACATCCCTCACGACCGCGGGGATCTTGGTCCAGCCCAGCCGTTGCACCGCACGCAGACGTCGCTCACCCGCAATGAGCTCGTATTTCCCGTTCCGCGGACGCACGACGACAGGCTGGAGCAGGCCGGAAGCCTCGATCGAAGACGTCAGCTCGACAAGAGCGGCTTCGTCCACCTGAGTTCGCGGCTGAAAAGGATTCGGCATGACGTTGTCGACCGGTAACTCCCGGAGCGCGCCTGAAGCCTGCGCCTGATCCCGAGTCACCGACCCGAGCAATGCCTCGAGTCCTCTTCCCAGTCGCTTGGTTTCACTCATGTAGTCACCTCAGGGAGAGGGTCAGGGTCATGGTCGGAAATATCATTGCTGAGTTCCTCTACCGCGGCTGGTTGGGCGGTGTCCGTTTCTGCAGGAGCGACAGCCGGGGGAACTGACGCCCCCTCGGCCACCGGACTCTCAATCCGCCGGAGCAGCTCTCGAGCGACTGCGAGGTAACTCTTGGCGCCCACCGAGAGATCGTCATAGAGCAGGATCGGTTTCCCGAAACTCGGTGCCTCCGCCAAGCGCACGTTCCGTGGTATAGGAGTCATGAAGACCTTGGCGCCAAAGTATTCCTTAGCGTCTTCGGCAACCTGACGGCAGAGGTTCAGCCGAGAGTCGTACATTGTGAGGAGAACCCCGCTAATAGCTAAGCCAGGATTGAAATTCTGCTGCACTAAGCGGACAGTGTTAAGAAGCTGGCTTATCCCTTCCAGGCCGTAGTACTCACATTGAATAGGAATGAGTACAGCATTCGCCGCGGCAAGCACGTTGAGTGTGAGGAGGCCGAGAGATGGGGGACAGTCCACCACGATATAGTCGAAAGAGTCCTGCAGGTCTTCCAGTATGTGTCGCAGGATTGCCTCCCGCCCTTCGCGGTCCACCAATTGGAGTTCAGCCCCCACCAGGTCCTGGGTGGCAGGCAACACTGAGAGGAAGGGCAAAGCAGTGATCTGGAGTATCGACTCCTTTGGCGGCCGACCCTCCACCAGAGACTCGTAGAGGGAGAGCTCTACCGTTTCTTTAGCGATCCCCACACCGCTGGTAGCGTTGCCTTGCGGATCGGAATCGAGTAGTAGCGTGCGTCGCTCCGCTAGCGCGAGCGCCGCCGCAAGATTGACGGCGGTGGTGGTCTTTCCTACACCACCCTTCTGATTTGCGATCGCGATTACATATGCCATATGATCGTGGTTAGTAAGCAATTTGCTGTCGCTATGGAGCTTACAACAAATCTGCCGACGATTACGGGTGGGAGGGGGATGGACCGCAGCGCGGTCCAGCCGAATATAGGGAATTGTTCCGGATGTGCAATCACCTGCGGTATCAATTCCGGGTCGTGTTCCGTGCATGTGGTTTGGCGTCGAAGAGTGTCTGGGTCTGTTTCACGTGAAAGCACGTCCATCAGCTGGCCACCGGGGGAGCGAAGCTAGCTTTTTTCGAAGGGAAAGAAGATCAGGTGTACGGGAGGAACGACTGAGGTTACTCCAACGTTTCACGTGAAACGCAGACTTTTCGCAGGCCGGTGCCGCAGCACTTCGAGCACGAGCCCTTGCAGGTCGTTGGGAGTGAGGCCGGGGATCCGGCTCGCCTGGGCCAGCGACTGGGGCCGAATAGACTCCAGCTTTTCCCGAGCTTCAAACGATAGCGCCAACAGTGCACGGTAGTCGATCTGCTGAGGGATGCTCAACTCCTCCATCTGAGCCAGTCGAGCGGCGGCAGATCTCTCACGCGCGAGATAGCCGGCGTATTTAAACTCAATGTCTGCCCAGTCGGCTGACCCTTCAGTAAAGGGAATGTCGGCAACCAGGAGGAGGGTTTGAAGCGGCACCTCTGGCCGCCGCGCGAGCTCTGACACGCGGAGTGGCTCGCGAATCTCTGATGAGCCCAACCGCACAAGACTCGGGTTCGCCGCGCCCGGCGCGATGACAGCAGCCTCGGCGGCTGATCGTACTTTTTCCTCCCGCTGCAGCCTGAGCTCAGCGGTCCGCAGTTCCTCTTCATTTAACATCCCCATTCGCTCGGCAAGCGGGTACAGCCTTCGAAGCGCATTGTCTTGACGCAGCAATAGCCGAAACTCTGATCGGGATGTGAAGAGCCGGTAGGGCTCGTCGACTCCTCGACTCACCAAGTCGTCGACCAAGACACCGATGAAGGACTCTTGCCGTCGCAGGATCACCGGCTCGACATCAAGGGCGTTGGCCGCTGCATTGAGGCCGGCGACCGCTCCTTGGGCAGCGGCTTCCTCATAGCCGGTGGTGCCGTTCACCTGACCAGCCAGGAACAGCCCAGGAATCTGTTTCGCTTCGAGCGTCGGCTTGAGCTGAGTCGGCGGAAAGTAGTCATACTCGATTGCGTAGCCGGCCCGCGTCATCCGGGCGCGCTCGAGCCCAGGAATCGTGTGCAGCAGCGCCAGCTGGACGGCAGGCGGAAGCGAGGTCGACAGGCCGTTGACGTACATCTCTGAAGTGTCGAGCCCCTCGGGCTCCAGGAAGATCTGGTGCCGAGCCGCATCAGGGAACTTGACGATCTTGTCTTCAATCGAAGGGCAGTAGCGGGGGCCTCGACTCGTAATCGCACCGCCATAGAGCGCTGAATCCTGGAGGTGCCGGCGAACGATCTCCCGGAGCTCTTCACCGGTGTGAGTCAGGTAGCAAGGGAGCTGTTCTGGTTTCTCTGCCTGCGAGTAGAAGGAGAACCAGAACGGATCCACCTCTCCCGGCTGAATGCTGAGGCGACGCAAATCGACTGAACGTCCATCCACTCTCGGCGGCGTCCCGGTCTTGAACCGGTGGGTTGAGAGTCCCAACTCTTCCAGATCCTGGGCGATCTCGGTTGCCGGAGATTCGCCGGCCCGCCCAGCTGGCAAACCTTCCGTCAGACCCATATGGATACGACCGCGCAAAAAAGTACCGGTGGTGAGTACTATCGATCTTGCGTGGTAGGACCTGCCATCCAGCGTCTCAACACCATCTACACATCCACCCAGCATGAGCAGCTTAGCGACTGTGCCTTGAGCAAATTCTACTTCTGGTCGTCGCTCCAACTCTGTTCGAACAGCTCGGCGGTAGAGCCCACGATCGCACTGAGCGCGGGGAGACCATATCGCCGGCCCTTTGGAGCGGTTCAACATCCTGAATTGTATGCAGGCCTGGTCGGTGGCCCTGCCCATCACACCTCCGAGAGCATCTACCTCTCGCACCACGGTTCCCTTGGCAATCCCACCAATGGCAGGATTGCAAGACATCTGGCCTATCGTCTCGAGGTTCTGGGTCAGCAGGAGGGTACACGCACCACGACGCCCGGCGAGGGTGGCCGCCTCGACACCGGCATGGCCGCCACCGATCACGATAACGTCGTAACGATCCATAGAAGGAAATCTAGGGCTCAGAGCACCTCTCCCAACCGGGTGACGCGAGCAACCTCACCGGCTGGCACAATCAGATGCTTGTGGTCGCTCCGGATCCCAAATTTGGCGCTCCTCTTGATGTATTCGTCCTTCGATTCGCCTGCGGTTTCCTCGTGGATGCCGACATCCAGCATATGCACGCCCTGCTCGTCCTCACTGTCATAGCGCCCCACATACGTACGTGAGCCGTTGGTCTCTACGACGACCGTGATGCCATGCAACTCGGCGTGCCCTGGGTGAAATACGTGGCCGGACATTGTCGCCTCACTGCTCGACAGCAGCGCCGCAGAACTTATCAAAGGCAGCGGTGAGGTTGGCGGCGACATCCTTCGGCGACCGGCCCTCGATCTGATGCCGGTGGACGAAGTGCACAACCTCGCCATCACGCAGTAAGGCCATAGACGGGCTGCTCGGCTGATACTCCCCGAAATACTGGCGCGCCCTGGATACCGCATCAAGGTCCTGGCCTGCGAACACCGTGACCACCTGCTGGGGAACCACAGGATGCTCGAGAGCCAGCGCTAGCGCGGGCCGCGCGTTGCCGGCAGCGCAGCCGCAGACGGAGTTGATGAAGACCAGCATTGAGCCCCTCTGGTCCCCCAGTGACGCATCGACCTCTGCCGCGGTCGTGAGCTCCTTGGCACCGAGGCGCGTTACCTCTGCACGCATGGGGGCGACGAGGGCGGGGTTATAAGGCATGGTTGGGCTTCCTTAAGATCTGTGTGTTAAATGGGGGTCTTCAATTTCGTCGTAACGACACCATCGCGCTACTCTGTTGACACCACTGTGTCAGGCCCTCCAAGAGCGGCCTTGAGTGCATGCCAGGAGAGGCTGGCGCACTTCACGCGCACAGGGTACTCCGACACTCCGGAGAACACCGCGAGCTTGCCCATTGTTTCGGCCTCGCCCGGGGTCAGCGCCCCCGTCACCAGTTTCCGGAATTGCTCGAAGAGAGCCTCCGCTTCCGGCCGGCTCTTTCCCTTAACAGCGCCGGTCATCAGTGATGCCGAGGCCGTCGAGATCGCGCATCCCGATCCCTCGAAGGTGGCATCCTGGATTTTCTCGCCATCCATCCGGAGCCAGACTGTCAGCTGGTCACCGCAAAGGGGATTGTGGCCCTCAACCCTGCGGTTGGCGTTCTCCAGACGGCCATAGTTCTGCGGAGAGCGGTTATGGTCCAGGATCATGTCCTGGTACAAGGAGCTCAGGCTTCCCATCAACGGAACATTCGCCTGACCTGCATCAGCGCATCGGCCAGGATGTCGGCCTCCCCACGCGTATTATAGAAAGCGAACGAGGCACGAGCTGTGGCAGGAATGCCGAAGTGTCGCATCACTGGCTGCGCACAGTGGTGCCCGGCCCGGATGGCGACCCCGCTGTCATCGAGGATGGCTCCGATATCGTGGGGGTGCACCCCCGCGAGGGTGAACCCGAGTATGCTCGCCTTGTGCGCCGCCGTTCCTATCAGCCTGAGGCCGTCAATACCGATGATGCGCTCTGTCGCATAGCTGAGCAGTTGCTGTTCCCACGATGAGATCCGGTCGAGCCCAAGCTCCATCACGTAATCCAGCGCTGCCCCGAGTCCCATGACCTGGGCTATCATCGGGGTACCCGCCTCGAACTTGGCCGGAAGCGGCGCCCAGGTAGACCGCTCCAGCGTCACCGTGGCGATCATGTCCCCGCCCCCTTGATAGGGCGGCATCCGCTCCAGCAGCGACTCCCGTCCAAAGAGGACTCCGACCCCTGTCGGACCGAAGAGCTTGTGGCCGGAGAACGCGAAGAAGTCGCAGCCCAACTCCTGAACATCGACTCCCATGTGGGGAGCCGCTTGGGCTCCGTCGAGCATGACTGGGATCCCCCGGTCATGCGCCAGCGCGATGAGCCGCTTGACGGGATTGACGGTGCCGAGCGCATTGGACACGTGCACCACGGAGACGAGCCGGGTGCGGTCGTTCAAGAGCCGCTCGAACGACTCCAGATCCAACTCGCCGGCATCGTTGAACGGCGCCGCCCTCAGCCTTGCGCCGGTCTGCTCGCAGACCAGCTGCCATGGCACGATGTTGGAGTGGTGCTCCATCGCTGTGATGACGATGTCGTCACCGGGCTTGAGAGCCAGCCGGCCGTAGCTTTGAGCAACGAGGTTGATCCCCTCGGTGGTGCCGCGCGTGAAGATGATCTCCCGGCTGGATCGGGCGTTGAGGAAGCGGGCCACCTTTTCCCGGACTTGGTCGTACGCGTCCGTGGCGCGCTCGCTGAGGTAGTGCACCCCCCGGTGGATGTTCGCGTTCTCGCTGGTGTAGAAGCGGGTGACGGCGTCGATTACCGACTGGGGCTTTTGGCTGGTGGCGGCATTATCGAGGTAGACCAGGGGCTTCCCTCGGACCCGTTGCTGAAGGAGGGGGAAGTCCTGGCGGATCCGTTCGACGTCGATCGGGGGGGCGGGCAAGCGGGTAGCCGGCAAAGGATCGACCAGGGGAACCGTCCCTACTCCGGTGACCGCCCCGCCACCCACCCCCCCAGAGGGTACCCCCCCCGCTGCCCCCCGCAAACAGCACCCAGCCGCGCGCGCACCACCCGCACCAGCACAACCCCAACCGGCACCAGGGCTACAACCACCATGACCA
>JBBQXQ010000024.1:0-31815 GCA_038209515.1 Gemmatimonadales bacterium | reverse complement strand
GAGTGTTTTAGAGGATGGCCTGGCGGTGTTCTTGACCTGGATGGCGGCGACGCACCCGGTGATCACCGCTTTGATCGTGCTGGTCTTGGTGATTGTTGCAGTGCTGGTGATCTGGAAGCTGTTTGGCTACTTCAAGGTCATCCGCGCTAGGCTCCGGCGCCAAACAACTGCTAAAAACACTACCCCAGAGGGAGAAAGGACACAGAGGTAACGGTAACGTCGGTGAAAAGAGTTACCCTAGCCTGGCTCGCACCCTACCACCCACCCCTACACCCAACCGGCGCGCCGCCGACCCATTCCGCACCGCAATCTCGATGGCGCCGCCGGAGCCGACGTACGCCAGCAGTCCTCCGTTGGTGACGTCGTTGAAGGTGCGCCGCAGTGGGCCGAGATCGAGGTCCTCGACCTCCAGCGTAGCGTAGGGGGGAACCAGCTCGGTGGTCAGATTGGTGATCAGGCTGCCGAAGCGGTCGATATACACGATCTCGCCTACGACCGACTTCCCCTCATAATGCGGCTCGGTGTAGGCCAGGCGCTCGGGGATGCCCGAAAAGGGTTGGCCCAGCGCGCTCAGGCTTGCCCCGCCGGCGAGCGCGGCCGCGGCTGGGGCAAACAGGTCCCTGCCATGAAATGTGGGCGAGGCTCCATCGGGTGTAGGGAGCACGACCACCTCCACCTCCGCATCGTGGAGCACCGGCGTGAACACACCGTTGTCCGGCCCCACAAAGCAGTGCCCGTGCGCGCTGAAGGCAAGCGCCGCTCGCGTCGTGCCGACTCCAGGATCGACCACGACCAGATGGATGGTGCTGGGTGGGAACTGGTGCCAGACCCGGCCCAGGACATAAGCCGCGGATCGGACCTCGCCGGGATGGATGCTGTGGGTGATGTCGATCAGGACTGCGGTGGGTGTGCGGGTGAGGACGACCCCCTTCATCTCCGCGACGTAGGAGTCAGTCGTTCCGAAATCGGTGAGTAGGGTGATGATCGGGCGGTCGGACGGTCGGACGGTCCTTACCATCCAGTTCCTTGTGTGTCATAAGGCTCCAGCTTCAGCTGGTGTTGCCGACCGCCTGTCCGCCTGTCCACCCGACCGCCTGACCGGCCGACCGCCCGCTTTATCCCCGAAGGATCGGAAGTGCCACGCCGCGACCCGCCGTCTTCTGCTGCAGACTGTCGGCGATGTCCCGCAAGCTCCTGGCCGCTGGGCTCTCGGGCTGCGCAATCAACACCGGCTGGCCCGCATCGGCCAGGGCGGCGAGCTGGTGTTGAAGAGGCACCGAGCCGAGCAAGGGAGCCCCGATCTCCTCGGCCAGGCGCTGCCCGCCGCCGGAGGAGAAGAGATCGAACTTCCGGCCGGTTTCGGGATCGGTGAACCCGCTCATGTTCTCTATCACGCCTATGACGGGTACTCCGACCCGCTCGAACATCTTGGCGCCTCGCAGCGCGTCGCCGACCGCCATCTCCTGCGGCGTGGTGACGATCAGCGCGCCGGACACGTGGGTAGCCTGCACCAGGGAGAGCTGGGCATCTCCGGTTCCCGGCGGGAGATCGACGATGAAGTAGTCGAGTTGACCCCAGTCCACGTCGCGGAGGAACTGGTTGACGATCTTCATGATGATGGGTCCGCGCCAGATGGCCGGCGCATTGCGCTCGACCAGAAAGCCGAGCGACATCAGCTTGACCCCGTGCGCCTCGAGCGGCTGGATCTTTCCCCCGAACACCGGGGGGCGCTCGTTCACGCCGAACATACGGGGGATGTTGGGTCCGTAGACGTCCGCGTCCATCACCCCGACGCGCAACCCGGCCTGGGCCAGCGCGACGGCGATGTTGGCCGCCACCGTGCTCTTGCCCACCCCGCCCTTGCCGGAGGAGACCGCGATGATCTTGCCCAGGTTCGGCTGATCCATGGGTTGCTGGGCGGGTGGTACCGGCGGGTTCGCTGTCGTGGACTGCGGTGGGCCGTGGGTGGCACGCGCTGGACCCACAGGGTTGGTGACGTTGATCTTGATCTCGTCTTTCCGGACGCCTTCGACCGCGGCCACCGCGGCACGGGCCGACCGCACCAGCGTCGCCGGGTCTTCCGGGGCCAGAAGAAAAGTGAACGAGACCCGTCCCTCGTCGGTCACGGTCAGATCCCGGATCATGCCTGCGGAAAGAAGGTCGTTTTCCAGGCGGGGGTTCTGGGTGCGGGCGAGGGCAGCGGTGACCCGGGCTTCGAGCGATTCGGCCAAGTGGCCTACACCGCCTCCACGTGCTTCACTTCCGGCACCATCTCTCGCAGCCGGCTCTCGATCCCCTGCTTCAGGGTCACCGACGAGGCCGAGCAGCCGTGACAGGTGCCCCCCAGCCGAAGCAGGAGAACCCCGTCCTGCTCATCGAAGTCCACCACCTCCACATGGCCCCGGTGAGAGGCGATGTAAGGCCTGAGGGTGTCGAGAGTTCGTTCAATTCGGTCAAAAATGTCCATGCTGTCCTACGGATTAGGAATTCCTACCGGTAAGGTCGGAATATAACCTAGGTCGCGTGTCCATCCGTCCCCAGATACTCCCTCGCCGCTTTCAGTACTCTCGACTGCACCTCGGCCATAGACCCGGTGAGTGAGAGCCCCGCCGCCTTGGTGTGGCCGCCCCCGCCATACGGCTTGGCAAAGGCTGCCACGTCAACGTCGCCCACCGAGCGAAGAGACACCTTCACCCGTCCCTGAGCGATCTCCCGGAACAGCAACGCCATCCTGACACCTTCGATCGAGCGAGGGAACTCGACCACTCCATCGAGATCATCGGACGAGACCCCGAGCCGCTCGATGGCGCCAGGCGGAACCGTGACCCAAGCCAGGCCGTACTCGTGCTCGACCACCAGCGTTTGCAGCGCCTCCGCAAACAGCCGCGGCCGTCCCTCCGGCGCTCGGGCGTACACCTCGAGGTAGATCTTCTCGGCATCCACTCCGGTCTCGAGCAGATCTGCCGCAACCCGCAGTGTCCGTGGACGGGTATTGCTGAAGCGGAATCCGCCGGTGTCCGTCAGGATGGCGACGTAGAGTGCACGAGCGGCCGCCTGGGTGACCGGCCAGTCGTTTCCCTTGGCGAGCTCGAAGATCAGCTCACCGGTTGCTGCAGCGTCCGGGTCGAGGTAACGGGGTCCCGTTGGCAGTACACCGGTGCTCACGTGGTGATCCACGCAGGCCACCGGCACGCCGCGGTCCCGCACCGTCTCGATCAGCATGCCGAGCCGGGTCAGATCCGCGATGTCCAGCACGATGATGAGGTCGGCCCGCCGAAGCTCCTTGACCGCTTCCGGGGTGCGATCGATCCCCGGCAAGTCATCGAACAGGAAGCTGAATCTGGGTGGGGTGAGGCTCGGGTTGGTGATCACCGCGTCGATGCCCTGGGCGCGGAGGAGATGGACCAGTCCGACCTCGCTGCCGAGGCCGTCCCCGTCGGGGTTTACGTGGGTCGTGATGCAGACCCGCTGACCGGACCGGAGTGCGGCCGCAAAAGTGCGGGCCAGCGCGGCCTTTTCCGGCGACAACGAAAGCGGCATTTCCAAAAGCTAACAGCGGCGCCGGACCGGCGCGAAACCTCACTTGTCAGAGCCGACGGCCAGCCTGGAATGGGTCCGGCTGTACAGGAAATAGATCGCCAAGCCGATGGCCAGCCATATGACCAGCCGCAACCAGGTTTCGATGTCCAGATAAAACATCAGGTACGCGGCCGAGAGCGCGCCCATCGGCGCCACGAACCAGACGAACGGGGTCTTGAACGGCCGGGGGAGGTTGGGCTCCCGAATTCTCAACACCAGAATTCCGCTACACACGATGACGAAGGCGAGCAGGGTACCGATCGACACCAGCTTGGCCGCATCCCGGACGGGAAGAAGTGCCGCGGGGATGGCCACGGCGAGTCCGGTGACCACGGAGGTGATATAAGGCGTGCGGAACCTCGGGTGAATACGGCGAACGAAGGGCGGCAGCAGGCCGTCACGCGACATGCTGTAAAAGACCCGGGATTGGCCCAGGAGCTGGACCAGAATGACCGAGGTCAGCCCGGCAATCGCCCCCAGCTTGATCAAGCTGGAAATGACGCCGAGACCGGCGTAGTCGGCCACCTTGGCGATCGGAGCGGGGACATCGAGCTGACCATACGGAACCACACCCGTCGCGATCGCCGCGACGACGACGTAGAGCACCGTGCAGATGATGAGCGATCCGATGATTCCGATCGGCATGTCCCGCTGCGGGTTCTTCGCCTCCTGAGCCGCGGTGCTCACGGCGTCGAAGCCGATGTAGGCGAAGAAGACGATCGCAGCGCCGGCCACGACGCCGCTGAAGCCGAAGTGCTCCCGGGAGCCGGTGTTGGGGGGTATGAACGGATGCCAGTTAGCCGGGTCGACGTGTGGAACCAGCATCACGATGAACATCAGTACCACGGCGAGCTTGATGAAGACGATGACGTTGTTGACCGAGGCGGATTCCTTGATGCCGACCACCAGCAGCGTGGTAACGACGGCGATGATGAACACCGCGGGCAGGTTGAGGATCGCGGTCGTGGTGGTGCCGTCCGCCAGCGTCACCACGGTGCCGCGCGCCGCCTGCCAGTGCGCCGGGATGTGGATGCCGATGTCGTTCAGAAAGGAGACAACGTAACCGGACCAGCCGATCGCCACCGTGGTGGCGCTGAGCGCGTACTCGAGCACGAGGTCCCACCCGATGATCCAGGCCACGAACTCGCCGAGCGTCGCGTACCCGTAGGTGTAGGCGCTACCGGCCATGGGTACCAGCGACGCGAACTCGCTATAGCACAGGGCGGCGAATATGGATGCGATCCCGGCGAGCACGAACGAGAGGATGACAGCGGGTCCGGCATTCTGGGCCGCGACGGTCCCGGTAAGCACGAAGATGCCGGTACCGATGATGGCGCCGATGCCGAGCGCCGTGAGGTTCAGCGGCCCCAGCGCGCGCTTGAGGCTGTGGTCGGACGCGGCCTCCGCTTGAAGGGCGGTGACGCTCTTACGCCGGAACAGATCCATCGGTCCCTCGCAGGTATGAGGTCGGGTGGGGACGTTCCTGTCTACATCAAGCGGATTTCTTCAGTGCCTGCTTTTCCCGCTCGCGCTGGAGCACGCTGTGCTTCCGGCCATAGCTGAAGTAGATCACGAATCCGATCAAGAGCCACACGAAGAGGCGGAGCCAGGTGTCGGCCGGCAGCGTGGCCATGAGACCCAGGCACGCGAGCACCCCTAGAATGGGGACCAGCGGAACCAGCGGGGTCCGGAATGGCCGGTCCAAGTCAGGCCGCTTCCGCCGGAGAATCCATACTCCAAAACATACGAGTACAAAGGCCAGCAGGGTTCCGATGTTGACCAGCTCGCCCAGGATCTGGATGGGGAACGTGCCGGTGATGAACGCCACGATGATCCCGACGTAGATGGTCGAGAGATACGGGGTGCGGAATTTCGGGTGCACCTTGCCGGCCCAGGGGCCGATGAGACCGTCACGCGACATCGAGTAGAACACCCGGGACTGACCCAGGAGCATGACCAGGACTACCGACCCCAGGCCCAGCACCGCGCCCAGGGTGATGAACGGCCGGAGCCACGATAGTTGGCTGACCCGCTCCACTGCGAGCGCCACCGGATGGGCCACATTCAGCTGATCGTAGCGCACCAGGCCGGTGAGGGTGAGCGAGACCAGAACGTAGAGCACAGTGCAGATGCCCAGTGAGCCGAGAATACCGGTCGGCATGTCCTTCTGGGGGTTCTTGGCCTCTTGCGCCGCCGTGCTCACCGCATCGAAGCCGATATAGGCGAAGAAGATCAACCCGGCGCCCCGGAAGATCCCGCTCCACCCGAACTCGCCGAAGTGGCCGGTATTGGGCGGAATGAGCGGCTTCCAGTTCTCGGGGTTGATATACTGGAACCCGAAAATGATGAAGAGCAGCACCACGGCGAGCTTTAGGATCACGATCAGATTGTTGACCTTAGCGGACTCCTTGATTCCCACCACGAGAATGGTGGTGGCGAGCAGGACGATGAGGACGGCCGGAAGGTTGAACAAGGAGCCGGTGCGATTCCAGCCGGGCTGGGTGCAGGCCGTCACTGCGCCGGCCACGTCCGCCGCGGTGCACCAGCGGAGCGGCGCCGAGGTGACCACGGTCGGAAGATGAAGCCCGAAGTAGTCCAGCAGGCTCACGAAGTATCCGGACCAGCCGACCCCGACAGTGGCCGCGCCCATGGCGTACTCGAGCACCAGATCCCACCCGATGATCCATGCGGCGAACTCGCCCATGGTGGCATAGGAATAGGTATACGCGCTTCCAGCTACCGGCACCGTGCTGGCCATCTCGGCGTAGCACAGCCCCGCAAGACCACACGCGATAGCCGCGACCACGAAGGACAGCACGACGGCCGGGCCGGCGTGGAGCGCCGCAGCCAGGCCAGTCAATACGAAAATGCCGGCACCGATGATGGCACCGATGCCGAGCATGGTCAGATTCATAGCAGTCAGCGCGCGCTTCAGCGACCGCTCATTCGTCGCCTCCGCCTCCGCGCGGAGTGCCGCGATCGACTTGGTGGCCCATAGGTTCATCCGGCGGTCACCTCGAGTAGATGATGCGTCGAGCAGGATGGAGCGGAGATCTGGCTTACGCGCTGTAGTTCGGAGCTTCCCGCGTGATCGTCACGTCGTGCGGGTGCGACTCTCTGAGGCCGGCAGAGGTGATCTGGATCATCTCGACATCGCACTGGAGCTGGGGGATCGTGCTCACCCCACAGTAGCCCATGCCGCTGCGGAGCCCCCCGACCATCTGATAGAGCACATCGGCGACGGGCCCCTTGTAGGGGACCCGGCCTTCGATGCCCTCGGGGACCATCTTGGCGGCAGCCATCTCGCCTTCCTGGAAGTAGCGGTCGGCCGAGCCGTCCTGCATGGCAGAGAGACTGCCCATCCCGCGGATCATCTTGAACCGGCGGCCCTCGGCCAGCACCGATTCGCCCGGGCTTTCCTCGGTGCCGGCCAGCATCGAGCCCATCATGACGGAGGACGCTCCAGCGGCCAGCGCTTTCACCGCGTCGCCGGAATACTTGACGCCGCCGTCGGCGATGATGGGAACATCGTCGGCGCCACGCAAGGAATCGAGGATGGCCGTGACCTGGGGGACACCGACGCCGGTCACCACCCGGGTGGTACAGATGCTTCCCGGCCCGATCCCGACTTTGACGGCGTCTACCCCGCGCTTGACCAGCTCGCGCGCTCCCGCTTCCGTGGCCACGTTCCCGGCCACCAGCTGGATATCGGGGAATGCGTCACGCAGCTGATCGACGGTGCCGAGCACGCCCTCGCTGTGGCCATGGGCCGAGTCCAGAACGATGACGTCGACGCCGGCGGACACCAACGCTCGGGCACGCACTATCGCGTCAGGCCCACCACCGACCGCACCGGCAACTCGCAGCCGGCCATGCTGGTCCTTGTTGGCGAGCGGATGCTCCCGCCGCTTGAAAATGTCCTTGACGGTAATGAGGCCCTTGAGCACGCCTTGGGCATCCACCACCGGGAGCTTCTCGATCCGATGCTTGGCCAGAATCCGTTCGGCCTCGTCCAGGTCGGTGCCGACCGGGGCCGTAACCAGCTTCTCTTTGGTCATGGCATCCCGGATCGGTTGGTCGAGATTACGCTCGAACTGAAGGTCCCGGTTGGTGATGATCCCTACCAGGCGCCCCTGCCCATCGACGATCGGCACACCGGAGATCTTGAAGCGCCGCATCAATGCCGCGGCCTCTCGCAGCGGCCGGTCGGGACCGAGGGTGATCGGGTTCAGAATCATCCCGCTCTCGCTGCGCTTGACCCGGTCCACCTCGGCGGCCTGCCGCTCGACCGTCATGTTCTTATGAAGCACGCCGATTCCGCCGGCGCGTGCCATGGCGATGGCCATGTCCGCCTCGGTGACGGTATCCATGGCAGCGGAGACGAGCGGGATGTTGAGGGAGATGCTGCGGGTGAAGCGGGTGGCCGTGACGACGTCGCGCGGATGGACGGCCGAATGCCGGGGCACCAGAAGGACGTCATCGAAGGTGAGTCCGACCTTGGGACGGATCACGCTCATCTACACCCTCGGAGCGCGGCGGCGCCCGCCCGCCTCATATGCACGACGGCCCACCGGCGCCTCGAGCGGGCGATCGGCGGGCCTGGATTCCAGCGGTCCATCTACAAGAGTAGCGGCCGGTTGCGGTGAAATCAAGCGCGCCGAGACCCGCGTCGCCAGACGAGATATACCGGGATGCCCGTGGCCACGATCAATAAACCAAGAGCCGAGAATTTCCGCTGCTGAGGGTCGGCCAGCAAGACGACCAGCAGGAATGCGTTCGCGCAGATGTAGAGTGCCGGGAGGAGCGGGAAACCGAACGCCTTCACCGGCCGAGGGAGGTCGGGGCGAAGGCGCCGGAGCCGGAACAGTGAGACGGTCGTAAGCAAATAGAAGATCAGAGTTGCGAAGACGACATAATTCAGCAGCTCGTTATAGGTGCCGCTTATGCACAGCACCGACGCCCACAAGGCCTGGGCGATCAACCCGAACACCGGTGTGCGGTAGATCGGGTGCAGCTTGCCCACTTGGTCGAAGAACAGCTGGTCCCGCGCCATGGCATAGTAGACCCGGGGGCCCGACAAGATCAGCCCGTTGTTGCAGCCGAAGGTGGAGAGAAGAATCGCGACCGCCATGATCGTGGCGGCCCCGGCACCGAGCGCCACCTCGATGGCTGCGGTGCCGACCCGGTCCTGCGCCGCGTACTGGATCCCCCGGGCCAGGGCGTCGGCGCCGTTGGAATCACCGTGAAATGGGAGAATGTTGAGGTACGCCACATTGGCCAGGATATAGAGTCCGCACACCAGACCGGTGCCGAGAGCCAGCGCCCGGGGGAGATTCTTGGTGGGCTCCCGCACCTCGGCAGCCGCAAACGTCACGTTGTTCCAGGCATCCGCCGAGAACAGCGAGCCGACCATCGCCGCACCGATCACCGGCAAAACGGCGACGGTCCAGACGCCGGTTCCCCAGAAGTTGGAGAAGTTGGCTGCGGCAACATCCGGCCGGCGGAAGAGCGTGAGTCCCAAGAGGACCAGCGCCGCCAGCGCACCGATCTTGGCCACGCTGAAGACGGTCTGGATGGCCGCACCCAGGGTGACGCCTCGAATGTTCAGCAGGGTGAGCACCACGATCATGACGATCGCCACCACTCGCTGGGGGGAGAGGCCGAGCTGGATTGCGTCGGCGGCACCGGGGAGATGAAGCTGCCCGAGCGGAAGGAAGACGTCGGGGGTTATGCCGGGCACCAACACGCCCAGAAACTTGCCGAACGCTACCGCCACGGCCGCGATGGTCCCGGTCTGGATCACCATGAAGAGAGTCCAGCCGTAGAGAAATCCGGCTGCCGGCGACAGTCCCTCCCGGAGAAAGACATACTGCCCCCCGGCCCGGGGCATCATAGCCGCCAACTCGGCGTAGGCGAGGGCGCCCGTGACGGTCATCGCGCCAGTGATCACCCAGACCAGCAGCAGCGCCCCAGGCCCCCACGACGACACCTGTCGGGAGATGTCGGCCGAGACGATGAAGATTCCGGAGCCGATCATGGACCCGACCACCAAGGAGATGGCGGCGAGCGGGCCGATACCACGGATGAACTCGGCGGAGGCGGAGGTTTGAGGCTTAGCCTTCGCTGGTGCGGCCATGGAGTTCGCTTCGCTCAGAATGACAGAGTGGGCTCAGGGTGACAACTTCTCTTGTTCGGGCGATTGATCCGCTGAATCGACACGAGACCTGCTCTCCGCCGCCTTGACCGCCTCATCCACCACAGCCTGCCCTGCAGCCGCCAGTCCCTTCATGACCTTCGCCGCGCTATCCATCAGGCCCATCGTTCCGCTGATGGCCTGAATCGGCAGCTTGCCGGCTCGCATGGTGTTCTCCACTGTCTCGGTGATCTTGGCCAGGATGCCGCCCGGCTGCCCCCGCTCGGCGTACTTGCTGTTGAGGAACTCGACGAAGTCGAGAACCTGGTACCCGCGCTCGTCGTTGAGGGTGTCGAGGAGGCGGTTGATCCGCTGCTTGAGGAGATCGTTCATAGTCTTACTCCACCACTCTCGACACGTACTCGACAATCGGAGTCGTTAGATACTTGGACCTGGCCGCCTTGATGGTGACCCGGAGTGTCATCTCCTGCAACGCCGCAGCCGTCCGGAACTCCGCTGCCTGGGCATCCGACACGGTCACGTAGACGAACCCGGGCTCGGGCAACGGCCCCCGGGTCAGCAGGTAATTCTGGCCCTTGGGCATCTCGGTCCGAAGCTCGTCTGCCGTCTGCACCGCGATGAGCTGGAGTCGCCACTCCACGGTCCGGCCGAGATAGCGTGAGGGATCGGATCGCACCTCGGCGGCCGTGACCCTGGTGACGGCCGCTCCGGAGGCCGCCTGGAGATCGCCGGCACGCACCCAACCCTCGAGCTGCACCCTGACCCAATCGCCGGAGCGGCCGAGGACCCGGGTGGGTGTTCCAGCCTGCACGATGCCGAACTGGGCGGCCTCCGGAGCGGCATACACCGCCGTTTCCCGGGCAGCCTCGACCCGATCCGGGTCGGCCGGGGGGTTGCCGGGAGGAGCCGGCGGGGGAGGCTGGCTCGAGACAGGCGGCGCCGTGGTGCCCTGGACGAGCGGAGTGTCCGCCGAGACCTCCGGCGAGATAGCGCCGGATTCGATGGGAGCGATAGACTCCCGCGGGATCCAGCCGTCCCGGCTCACGTGAATCCAGCCGCCCCGCATCTCGAGTTTCCGGAGGAGCGCGCCTGATCGAGCCCGCCCCATCACCTCGCCATTGGGTTCCCGCCTGATGTTCTCGCCCTCGCCCCGGGTGACCACCAGGTCGTAGCCGTCCCGCCGGGTAGGGGCGGTGGACTGGCTGAAAATCCATCCCTCGACCACGACCTCAAACCAGGCGCCCCGGGCCCTCCTGGTTTGCACCGAGGTACCGGCCGGCAGCGAGAGCAGCGCTATCCCATCGGGGTCCTTTCGGAGCCTGGTGTCGGCGGAGATTTCGGCTGTGTGTTGGGCGACTAGCGGGAAGGTGAAGAGCAGCCACAATAGCGTGATGCAGGCTGGTAGCCGGCCGAAGCCGGGACTAGATTGCGGCGCGTAACTCACAGTGGCGCATTGTAGAACACGCGGAGACCCATGTCAAACGGAAGCGCTCCCCGGGTTGCCCTGGTGGTTCTCGACGGCTGGGGCTACCGACCGGAGCGCGAGGGCAATGCCATCGAGTTGGCCTCTACCCCGACTTGGCAACGGCTCTGGCGTTCCTGCCCCCGCACCCTGCTCTCGGCCAGCGGTCTCGCCGTGGGCCTTCCGGAAGGCCAGATGGGGAACAGCGAAGTCGGTCATCTGAATCTCGGCGCCGGCCGGGTGGTGCCGCAGGACCTGGTCCGTATCTCCCAAAGCATTCAAAGCGGCAAGTTCTATGAGATCGACCAGCTGGTGCAGCTCTGCGAGGGGTTGCGGCAGACCGGTGGCACGTTGCACCTCGTGGGTCTGCTGGGTCCCGGAGGGGTTCACGCGCTCGATCGTCATCTGCTTGCCTGCGTCGAGCTCGGCATTCGGCACAGGGTGCAAGCCATTGCTATTCATGGGTTCCTGGATGGCCGCGACTCCGCTCCCACGCTCGGCGCCGAGGTCGTGCGCACCCTGCTGATGGACATGCGGCGGATAGCCGGCAGCAAGGTGGATATTGCCACCCTCACGGGGCGCTACTATGGAATGGACCGGGACCGGCGTTGGGACCGCACCAAGCTGGCCTATGACGCGATGGTCCGGGGGGCAGGCACGCCCGTCGAGCACCCGGTGCTGGCAGTCCAGGCCGCCTACCAGCGGGGCGAAACGGACGAGTTCATCCATCCTCTGGTTCACGTGAGGAATGGCGCGCCCGTTGGCACCATGCGCGATGGCGATGGGGTCTTCTTCTTCAATTATCGCAGCGATCGGATGCGCCAGATCGTCGCTGCGCTCGCGGTCGACGGCTTCGACGGCTTTGACGTCAGCGACCGCCCGCGTCTGTCCTGCGTCACCATGACGCAGTATGACCAGACTTTTGCCATTCCCCAGGCATTCCCGCCGTTCAGCCTGGCGCACATTCTTGCCGAGGTGCTCGCGGAGCAGAGCCGCACGCAGTTCAGGACCGCGGAAACCGAGAAGTACCCCCACGTCACCTATTTCTTCAACGGTGGTTACGAGCCGCCGTATCCTGGAGAGGAGCGCTGGCTGATCCCCTCGCAGCGGGTCGCGACCTACGATCTTGCTCCCGAGATGAGCGCCGTCGGCATCACGGATGCGCTATGCCGCACCATCGAGGCCGGCGCGCACGACTTTCTCCTGTGCAACTACGCCAACGCGGACATGGTCGGCCACACCGGCGTTCTCCCAGCCGTTATCCGCGCGGTGGAGACAGTGGATCAGTGTCTCACTCGGGTGCTGGCGAGTGCTGAAAAGGCCGGGGCCAGCGTCATCATCACCGCGGATCACGGTAACTGCGAGATGATGATCGATCCGGCGACAGGCGGAGTTCATACCGCCCACACCACGAACCCGGTGCCCCTGGTGGCCGTTGGCGCGAACCGGGTTTCGCTCCGGCCCGGTGGAGCGCTGCGCGACGTTGCCCCGACGGTCCTGGGGCTGCTGGGAATCGAGCAACCCCTGGAGATGACCGGCCGCGACCTGAGAGAGTGTGACTAGATGAGGATATTGCTTGTGTTCGTGTTCTTCGCACTTGGAGTCCCTGCTGTCTCGGCACAAGTGGGCCACCCACCCCGCTCCTCGCCATACCGCGACATCCGGAAGGGCCACACCTTCACGGTTCTCGGGGGCTACTTCTCGGGTGATGGAGGACAGTTCAACATCGGCCCCCATGATGGCGCCGTCTTCGGTGTGCGCTACGACGTCCGAACCGGTGGAACGATTCAGTTCGGGCTTGGCATTTCACACGGCAATCTCAAGCGGTTCATCGTTGATCCGTTTGTGCCCCTGGCCAATCGCAAGACGGGCCCGGTCCGGCAGTCAGTCACGTTCGCCGACTTGACGCTCCAGTTCAACCTCACCGGCGGCAAGAGCTGGCACCGGATCGCGCCCTTCGTCGCGGCGGGCGCCGGCTTGGCCCTGGCCGGCAGCACCCCGGCCGACACCAGCCTCTATGATTTCGGCCGCAAGTTCTACTTCGCCCCCGGCGCCGGCGTTCGGGTCTTCCTCTCCGACCGCCTGCACCTGCGGGCTGAGGCCAAAGCCACCTTCTGGAAGCTCAATTATCCGGCGACATTTGAGAGTGCGCCGGTGGCGGAGCCGACAACGCCGGCGGTAATCACCGACGGCAAGCTCACGGAGTGGACCAGCAGCTCGTGGCTCCAGATCGGCCTGGGCTATTCGTTCTCGCCCTAGCGATGGCGGCTTCTCTCACCCGAACGGTCAGCTTCCATGCTTTGCACCGATACTACCGGGCCGACTGGAGCGAGTCTCGTAACCGCGAGGTATTCGGCCCGCTGGCCGACCCGCCGGGACATGGACACGATTATGAGTGCGCCGTCACCGTCGCCGGGCCACTGGACGACACCGGCATGATCGTGGATCTCGCGCTGCTCGATCGGATACTTCAGGAGGAAGTTCTGACGCCGTTTGCCGGGAAGCATTTCAACCTCGACGTGCCTGCGTTCGCCTCTGGGCGGCCCCTGCCCACCTGCGAGGCGATCGCTGCCTATGTCTTTCGCCACCTGGCTGCCCGGCTGCCGAATGGGGTCGCGCTCGAGCGGGTGCGCATTGCGGAGGATCCGACGCTGTATGCCGACTGTACCGGAATCGACTGATTTGCTGCAGCCTGCGAAGCGCGGCGGGAGGATGTCGGAATCCGCCGCGGTGGAGGAGGTAGCCGTCTGGCTTCAGGTCAACGGCCGCCCGATGGTGACCTGGATGTGCACGCCCGACCTCCTCGAGGAGCTCGCCATCGGCTGGTTGCATGGCGAGGGCTACATCGATTCCATCGACCAGGTGCATCTGCGCCCTTGCGCCACTGATCTCGGCTTTTGGGCCACCGTACCGGAAGAGCGGGTTGCGGCGGTTCAGTCCGAGGGACGGAAGCCTGTGCTGGCATCGGGCTGCGGAGCCGTCTCCACCTTTCTAGCAGACCCCTCCACGGTCGAGGCCAGGCCCGCCAGAGGCGAGGTGCCTCATCTGGAACAGCTCCGTGCCCTGTTCAAGGCGCTCTTCGCCAAGGGCGAGCGGTACAAGGACACGGGTGGTATCCATGCCGCCGCGCTGGTGGACCACGGCTCGCCGTCCCTCATCGCTCATGCGGAAGACATTGGGCGTCACAACGCGGTGGACAAATCGCTCGGGGCGGCGCTCCTCGCCCGGCGTCCGATCACCGGCCTCGGGCTTCTCGTGACCGGGCGCATCTCCGCGGAGCTCGCGTTCAAGGCGGCCCGGGCGGGCCTGGCGTACGTCGCCACACCATCGGTTCCCAGCACGCTGGCGGTCGAGATCGCCAGGCGCAGCGGAATGGTGCTGGTGGGCCGCGCGGTCAGCGGACACCCCCAGCACCACGGAGCAGTCGAGCCAGGTGCCGCCTGATCGGAGCCGGCTCGCCGAGCTGGTGCGGAATGCCCGGCGTATCGCGGTAGTCGGCTTGAGCCGCAAACCCGAACGGCCGAGTCACAGCGTGGCGGCATATCTCCAGCGGGCTGGCTACACCATCGTGCCGGTCAACCCCGCAGGGGGTATCACCCTGGGCGAGCCGGTCCACCCCGACCTGCGTTCGGCCGCCGCGACCGGACCCATCGATATCGTGAACATCTTTCGGCGGTCGGAGCACATCCCCGCGCTACTCGATGCGCTGCTGGAAATCCGTCCTCCGCTGGTTTGGATGCAGCAGGGCATCAGGCATGACGAAGTGGCCCGAGGCCTCGAGGCGGCGGGTTTGGCGGTCGTAATGGACCGATGCCTCGCAGTCGACCATCAATTTCTGGGGGGCTGATGCACGTCCGAGTGCTTGCCTGGGTCACCGTCCTCGGAGTAGGCGCGCTCCCCGCCCAGGCGCAGCGCACCGGCGACCAGGCCCGGCTGATTTTTACCCTGTCGGGTGGGTTCGTGGGTGGAAGAGATCTGTGGTCGGTCAACGCCCAGCCAGCCCAGGTCGGAACGCCGGCAGATACCTTGGCGCTGAGTCGCAGCATTCGTCCGACGCTCGCCATCGGCTTCGAAGGCACCTACTTCCCCGGCGAGCATATCGGCCTAGCGGTGGATGGATTTCTCGTGGGACTCGGTTTTGAGGACTCCTGCCGGCTGACCTTTTCGTCAGGATCATCCGACGTGGCAAACGCCTGCCAGTCCATCCAGGGAGCGAAAAAGGCGGCCACGGCCGTTGTCCTCTCCGCCGGACCCGTCTTCCGGCTCAACAGCCGCGCACTGATTTCCCCCTACGCGCGGGGAAGCGCCGGGATAGTCTTCAGCACTCAGAGCCCGCTGGGCACCGTCGGCCAGTTCGACACCCCGTCGGGCGTGGCCAATCTCATCATCTATTCCGACGATCACGAGTCGCGGGTCGAGCCCGCACTCGCACTCGGCGCCGGCTTTACGGCTGCCATCGCGGCGGGTTATCAGCTCCGCTGGGAGGTGCGCGACAACATCGTCGGCGTGCAACGGGTCACCGGTCCAATCCCGCAGGCTGGGGGTATCCCGCCTCACAGGCTCGACTATAAGCATCTTTTCAGTATGCTGATCGGATTCGATGTCGTCCTCGAGCGGCGGAGAGGAAAACGCTACTGAGTAAGGACAGCGTTGCGGGCGCCATTCTCGCCGGGGGAGGTGCGACCCGGTTCGGCGGCAAGCCCAAGGGTCTGGAGCTGGTCGGAGGGGAGCGAATACTCGATCGCCTCGCGCGGACTCTCGAGGCCGCGCTGGGAGAGCCGCCGCTCCTGGTGGCCAATGCGCCGGATGCCTCCGAGTGGCGACCCGACCTCCGCACTGTGGCCGACGTTCGTCCCGGCTTCGGCGCGCTGGGCGGCATCTACACGGCAGTGATCGACGCGCCGGCGCCCGTGGTATGTGTCGCGTGGGACATGCCGTTCGTGTCCGAATCGCTGATCCGGGCATTGGCGGAGGGTTTGGAAGGCGCGGACGCCGTCTTGCCTCAGAGCGACGGGCGGCGCGGGGTCGAGCCACTCTGCGCCGCTTACGGGTCGGCCTGTCGGGAGGCAATCGCCGCGAGCCTTGCCGAAGATGATCTCCGCGCCATCGGCTTCCACCGCCGAATCCGCGTCGGTATCCTCCCACTGGACCAGGTTCGGGCGCTTGCGGACCCCGCCCTCCTCTTCTTTAACGTGAACACCGCGGACGATCTCGCGAGAGCGGACCAGCTGTGGCGTCGACACGCATCGTCTCCATAATAGGCCGGAAGAACGCGGGAAAGACCACGCTCACCGTGGCATTGGCAAGCGAGCTGGTGCGTCGGGGACACCGCGTCATGACGATCAAGCATGGCCATCATCCCGCCGATGCTGACCGCAAGGGCAGCGACACGTGGCGCCACTTTCACGAAGGGCGCGCCGAGCGGGTGCTGATAGCCTCGCCCGATCTCCGGGTACTGTTCGAGCGGAGCCCCGATGACTACGATCCCATCGCGCTCGCCCAGCAATACATGCAGGGTGCGGACATCGTGCTGACCGAGGGATACAAGGCGGCTCCCCTCCCCAAGATCGAGGTCTTCCGCAAGGCAGTCGGCGACACTCCGATCTACGATGAGGCCTCGCGCGAGGCCGAGCAGTGGATCGCCGTTGTGACCGATGACGGAGCCTTCCGGGCGGCGTGCACCGTGCTCCACTTCAACGACACCATCTGGCTCCAACTCCTGGCCAACCTGGCGTGGGAACGATCGCTGATCATCGACCAGTGAACGCGCCCCTCGGGGCTGCCGACGCCGCCATCAGGATCCTGGCGGAGGTTCGGCCTCAGCCCGCCCTCAGGATACCGCTGGATGATGCGCTCGACAGCGTCCTGGCCGAGGACGTCATGAGCCGCCTCGACATCCCCGCCTGGACCAACTCGGCGATGGACGGCTATGCCGTCCGTGGCGAGGACGTGCGGGGCGCGACCGAGGCTCGCCCGGTGTCGCTCCGCGTCGTCGAGCAGCTGCCCGCGGGCCGCTTTCCCGAAAGGGTGATCGGGCCGGGCGAGTGTGCCAGGATCTTTACCGGCGCGCCACTCCCCCGTGGGGCCGACAGTGTCATCCGGCAGGAGGACACGGACCTGGGGGCGACCACGGTATTGGTCCTCAAGGACCGGGACGTTGGCGTCAATATCCGCCGGGCCGGCGAGGACATCAGGAAAGGCGCCACCGCGCTCACCGCCGGGACCGAGCTGGGACCCGCGCAGCTGGGGGTGCTCGCGTCGCTCGCGGTGGCGCATCCGTTGGTGTACCGGCGGCCCCGGGTGGCCATCCTGGGCAGCGGCGACGAGATCGTGGACATCGACCAGCCGGAGGAGATCCTCAGCGGCCGGAAGATCGCGAGCAGCAACACTCACACCCTGGTTGCCCTGGTGCGGCGGGCCGGCGGCGAGCCGGTGAACCTCGGCATCGCCGGCGACACGCCCGACAGCCTTCGTGAGCACCTGGCTCGCGCCATGGATTGCGATCTATTGGTGACGACCGCAGGCATCAGCGTGGGCGAGCACGATTTCGTGCGATCGGTCCTGGAGGAGCTGGGCGGAGAGCTCCGGTTCTGGAAGCTGCGAATGCGCCCCGGCGCGCCAGTGGGATTCGGGCTCCTGGGGCAGATGCCTTGGATCGGTTTACCGGGGAACCCAGTGAGCACGATGGTCACCTTCGAGCTCTTCGTCCGGCCGGCGATTCGGCGGATGATGGGTCATCGGTTGGCGTTCCGCCGTACCGTGCCCGTCCGAGCGGCCGAGCCGATCAGCGTCAAGCCCAGGCTCCAGCACTTCCTCCGTGGAATCGTTACCGAAGGACCAAGTGGCCCCGAGGCGCGGCTTACTGGCCCCCAGGGCTCCGGCATTCTTACCTCCATGACCACCGCAAACGCCTTGTTGATCGTGCCGGAAGGTCAGTTCGAGACGCCGGTCGGATCCCTCGTGCAGGCGCTCATCCTGAATGATCCGGTTCATCAACAGAGCCCCGGTTTCTGAAGAGTCTAGAGTCAAGGGTCTACCGCGCCTCGCTGACTTTAGATCCCAGACTCTAGACCCTAGACGCCTGACAGGCACCCTGCTAGAATTCTCTCCTGTAGAAGGGGAGTAGCTTATCCGCCGGCAAGGCGGACGGATGGATCGTCAAGACTGTTCGCCAAGTGCGGGCACGGTCCATTTGGGAGGCGGTAGCGAGCGGCGCCAGCCGCTCCTGCACCTTAGAGCGAGACCTTCGTCCACGCGAAAGCGGAGCGGACGGGGTCTCGCTTTTTTTGTTGTTCCAGAGAGGATACGATGAACAACGTCAAGACTTTCGTACTCATGGCAGGCCTGCTGGGCCTGTTTGTGCTGGGGGGCCAGTTGCTCGGCGGCTCCAGCGGCCTCGTTGCGGCCCTGGTGATCGGCAGCCTCTTCAACTTCATCATGTATTTCTTCTCCGACCGGCTGGTCCTGCGGATGTACGGCGCGCAGGTCGTCACCGCCCAGGAAGCCCCGGAGCTGTATGCCATGGTCGATCGCCTGCGGCAGCGAGCCGGCCTCCCCATGCCCAGGGTCGCCATCGCGCCGCACGAGCAACCGAACGCGTTTGCCACCGGACGAAGCCCGGAGCACGCGGTGGTGGCAGTGACCACCGGCATCCTCAAGTACGTCCCGCCGGAGGAGCTCGAGGGCGTGATCGCCCACGAGCTTGCCCACGTCAAGAACCGGGACATGCTGATCACAACCGTGGCGGCCGGCATTGCCGGGGCACTCAGCAACCTTCCCTATCTGCTGATGTTCGGTGGTGGCCAGGACGACGATGGCGGCCACCCGTTCGCCCAGCTGGGGTTGATCCTCCTGGCACCGATCGGTGCGATGCTCATCCAGTTCGCCGTGTCGCGCCAGCGAGAGTTCGAGGCCGATCGGGTGGGAGCCCAGATCCTTGGCCGGCCCATGCCCCTGGCCCACGCACTTATCCGGCTGGATGACCTGGCGCACCGGATCCCAATGCGGGTGGCGCCGGCCGCGGCCCCCCTGGCACAGGTCAACCCGCTGGCGGCCCAGGGAGGCGTCGTCTCCAAGCTTTTCAGCACCCATCCCCCGACCTCGGAGCGGGTCGCACGGCTCGAGGCCATGGCCACAGGCCGCTGAGTGGGAAGCCACCCTCCCGTCGTGTGGCTGGGCTTCACCGGCTTGGTGCTGGCCCTCCTGGTCCTCGATCTGGGGGTACTCAACCGCCGTAGCCATGTCCTCACGCTGAAGGAGGCTCTCAGCTGGAGCGGTGGGGTGGTGTTGCTGGCGCTTGGGTTTGGCTTGTTCATGCTATGGCGGGAGGGCACCCAACAGGCACTGGAGTACTACACCGGTTATCTCATCGAGCTTTCGCTCAGCGTCGATAATCTGTTCGTCTTCCTCCTGATCTTCACCTACTTCTGTGTGCGAGCCGATGCCCAGCCCAAGGTCCTCAAGTGGGGGATTCTTGGCGCAATCGTGATGCGGCTCATCATGATCGGATTGGGCGCGTTCCTGCTTCACCGCTTCAGCTGGATCGTGTACGTCTTTGGCGCCCTTCTGGTCGTGACCGGAATCCGGATGTTCACCCAGAAGGAAGAGCGGGTAGACCTGGAGCGAAACCCGGTGGTGCGCCTGGCTCGCCGCCTCATCCCGCTGAGCCCGAGCTACGATAGCACCAGGTTTTTCACCCGCACGGCCACCGGGAAGGTCGTCGCCACCCCGCTGCTATTGGTGGTGCTCGTGGTGGAGTGGTCCGATTTGGTATTCGCGATCGACAGCATTCCCGCGATCTTTGCGGTGACTCGAGACCCGTTTCTCGTTTACAGCTCAAACGTGTTCGCCATCCTCGGGCTGCGAGCGTTGTACTTCGTGCTCGCGGGCATGCTGGACAAGTTTGTGTACCTCAAGCCCGGCATCTCGTTCATTCTGATCTTCGTTGGCCTCAAGATGCTGCTGAGTGGGTGGTTCCACTTTCCGATCCTGCTCTCGTTGGGGGTGATCGTGACCACGCTGGCTCTGGCCGTGGTCTTGTCGCTTCGCCAGAGCGCCCGGGAGGCCGGGGCCGGGACCTAGCTCGGCGTCTCACCGGGAGGTCTAGGAATAGGTGCCCGGCCGCGCTGGCTCATCTCGGCCAGCTCACGGAGCAGGCGCTCGACGTTCTTCTTCAACCCCTCCACGGCCTCGCCGGCAAGGTTTAGATCCCCTTTTCCAGCAGCCGTCTCTAGGAAGAGTGCCGCGTCTACCGTTTCAGTCGCCATGAAGTTGGCTGCCGAGCCACGCAGGGCATGGGCCGCGGACGCGAGCGCGCCGGCGTCGCCCCGGGCCACCGCCTCATCCATAGCCGCGATCCAGCAGGGAGCTTGAGCGGCAAACAGATCGGCGATCTCGAACAGCAGGTCGTGATGCTCCGCGTAGCGCTCCAGCAAGGCTGGCCGATCCAGCGGGGGCGGCCCGGTCGGGCTGACCCTCTCCTCTCTGACGGATGGACGTCCAGAACCACTGACTCGATGGCCGTGACGAGCTCCGCGGCCGAGATTGGCTTTGCCACGTAGGCGTCCATTCCGGCTTCGAGACAGCTTTCCCGATCCCCTGCCATCGCCCGGGCGGTCATCGCGACGATCGGAATGTGCATCGTACCGCCCAGTTCCGCGTGGCGGATCGCAGCCGTGGCCTCGAATCCACCCATCTCGGGCATCTGCACGTCCATCATTGTCGGCTGGCGGACGAAAGCATGAGTCCTTACCGGCCGGCCCCAGCCGCTCTAGCTTCCCCATCCATGTCCATATCCTCCCTCATGTCCCGGCTCGGCCTCGACCGGCCCGAGCTCCGGGCCTGGGCCATGTACGACTGGGCCGCATCGGCGATGCAGACGACCATCATGGTCGCCGTCTTCCCCATCTATTTCGTGAAGGTGGCGGGGTCTGGCCTGGCCGAGAGTGGCGCCACCCAACGGCTCGCCCTGGTGAACAGCCTCGCACTGGTCTTCATAGCGCTGCTGTCTCCCATACTCGGTGCGATCTCGGACTATCGAGCGGCCAAGAGACGGTTTCTGGCGCTCTTCATGGGGATCGGCGTGGGTGCCGTCCTCGCCATGTTCTTCATTCACCACGGAGACCTGGACCTCGCCTCGGCGCTGTTTACGGTGTCGCTCGTCGGAGTGGCGGGAAGCTTCGTCTTCTATGAGGCGTTGCTTCCGCACATTGCCCGGCCGGGGGAGATGGACCGGCTTTCGACCGCCGGCTACGCGCTGGGCTACGTCGGCGGGGGTATTCTGCTGGGGCTCAATCTCGCATGGATCCAGCGGCCCGACTGGTTCGGGCTGCCGCATGGGCCGGGGCTGAGCGAGGACCACGCGACGCTGCCGGTGCGTCTTGCCTTTGTATCGGTGGCGGTGTGGTGGGTTGTTTTCTCGGTACCATTGTTCCGGAAGGTGCCCGAGCCGCCGGCGCTCCTCGAGCCCGACGAGCGCCGGGATGAGAATCCGGTCACGATGGCGTTCGTGCGCCTGGCCGACACGTTTCGTGAGCTCAGAAGCTACCGCAACGCCTTTCTTCTGCTCCTGGCCTTCCTGATCTATAACGATGGCATTCAAACCATCATCAAGATGGCCACGGCCTATGGTACCGAAATCGGGATCGGACAGAATGCACTGATCGGGGCCATCCTGCTGGTGCAATTTGTGGGGATTCCCTGCACCTTTCTGTTCGGCATGCTGGCGCAGCGCATCGGCGCCAAGCGTGCGCTCTTTCTCGGGCTCATCGCCTACACGGCAATCAGCCTCCTCGGTTACTTCATGAAGACCGCCTTCCATTTTTATGTGCTCGCTGGACTGGTAGGTACAGTCCAGGGCGGCACCCAGGCACTCAGCCGCTCCTTGTTCGCCGGCATGATTCCCCGCCACAAGTCGGGCGAGTTCTTCGGCTTCTTTAGCGTCTTCGAGAAGTTCGCCGGGATCTTTGGGCCGCTGATTTTTGCCGGGACGATCGCCGCGACCGGGTCGAGCCGGAATGCCATTCTGTCGGTGATCATCTTTTTCGCCGTCGGGGCGTTGCTGCTCTGGCCGGTGAACGTGGCCGAGGGCCAGCGGATCGCCCGCGCGGCCGACCAGGGGACGGCACCCGCCACCTAGCCAGCCGACTCATCTCCTGCTCTCATGTTCGTGATCAGGCCGAGCACCCTCAGTGTGATGATCGCGCGCCCCGCTCCACTTGCCGGGCCCAGACTCATTCCCTAGCTTACACCGATCCGTCATCAGATACGCCGCCATGCTGATCGCCATTGGGATGCCCACCACGACGCGTTACGCCGGAACCGGAGCGAAGCGCGGACGTGACGTGAAGCGGGAGAGTGGCGGCGCGGCTGGTTCTGAGTAGAGCAGCTGGAGTTTTCTCGAAGACCAGGAGCCCCGCCGCGGATGCCGTTGGCGGGGCGCTCTCGTTCATGGACGCACTGGAACTGACTCGCGCCCTCGTAGCCCTGGAGACACCCACCGGCTCCGAGGGTGCGGCCACCGATCTTCTCGACGGCACACTGCGAAGCGCGGGGTATAAGGTTGTTCGTCAACCGGTCTCGGCCGGCCGTCAGAATCTCTATGCGTTCAGGGAACCGCCCGAGCTAGTCTTCTCCACCCACCTCGACACGGTGCCACCGTACGTGCCGCTGCGCGAAGATGCCGACTCGATCCACGGACGCGGGAGCTGCGACGCGAAGGGTCTGGCGGCCGCGATGGTTGCCGCGGCCGAACGTTTGGCGGGGCGCGGCGAGCGGCGCATTGGGCTCCTGTTCCTGGTTGGCGAGGAAAACGGATCGGATGGGGCGCGCGCGGCGAACGAGCTGGGGCCGAAAGGCCGCTTCCTCATCAATGGAGAGCCCACTGAGAACCGGCTCTCGATTGGCCAGAAAGGCTCCCTGCGCGTCGATCTCTCAGCCACTGGGCGGGCAGCGCATTCCGCCTATCCGGACGAGGGCGTGAGCGCCATCACCGCCCTGCTCGACACGATCGAGCGGATCCGGGGGATGCCCCTGCCGGCCGATCCCCTTCTCGGGCAGTCCACGCTCAACCTGGGCCTGATCGCTGGCGGCGTGGCCCCGAACGTCATTTCCCCCACGGCCAGCGCTCAGCTGCTGATCCGGACGGTCGCGCCCACCGAGCCGCTCAAGGCAGCGATCCGCTCACTCCTGGCCCCTGGAGTGGCAGTGGAATTCCGGGTAGAGCTTCCGTTCCACAAAGGTGGAAACGCGCCCGCCGGGTGGGAAACCACCGTGGTGAGCTACGCCAGCGATCTTCCGTTCCTTCACGCTTGGGGGGAGCGCTACCAGCTCGGCCCGGGAACCATTCGGGTGGCTCATACCAGCCAGGAGCACATCCGCAAAGCCGACCTGCTCCATGGAGTGGAGCTCTACGTGCGGCTCGCCTCGGACCTGCTCGCGCGCGACCGCCATGACTGAACGGATCCCGGTCTCGATTCTCGGCGCCACTGGCACGGTGGGCCAGAAATTCGTGCGACTGCTGGCGGATCATCCCTGGTTCGAGGTGGCCGCGGTTGCAGCCTCGTCGGCAAGCACAGGGAAGCCGTACGAGCAGGTTGCCCGCTGGCGGGAGCCGGTCCCCCTGCCAGGTAGCATTGCCGGCATGATCGTCCGGGACTGCGCTCCTCCGCTGCCCGGACGCATCGTCTTTTCCGCACTCGATGCGGAGGTCGCGGGCCCTATCGAGCAGGCATTCGCGAAAACCGGCGCAATCGTGGTGACGAACACACGGACCCACCGGATGGATCCGGACGTCCCGCTTCTCATCCCTGAAGTCAATGCGGACCACCTGGCCCTGGTGGACTGTCAGCGAGAGTCCCGCGGCTGGAAGGGCGCCATCCTGGCGAACCCCAACTGCTCGACCGCCGCCCTGGCACTGGCCCTCGCGCCACTGCATCGGGCATTCGGAATCAAGCAGCTGTTCGTCTCCACGATGCAGGCGGTCTCGGGGGCGGGATATCCGGGGGTGCCTTCGCTCGATATCGTCGGCAATGTCATTCCCCACATCGGTGGCGAAGAGGAGAAGATCGAGCGGGAAAGCCGCAAGATTCTCGGCACGCTCGCCAATGGCACCGTCGAGCCGGCAGAGTTCACCGTGAGTGTCCATGCCAACCGCGTGGCGGTGGTGGACGGGCATATGGCCACTGTCTCGGTCGGGTTCGAGCGGCGGGTCCGGCCGGAAGAGGCTGCCGAAGCGATCCGTGATTTTAGGGGACCTGCCGGGGTGACAAGGCTCCCGTCTTCACCGACACCGCCGGTCGAGCTGGATGTCAGGGTGGATCGGCCCCAACCTCGGCTCGACATAGATCGTGGGAGCGGCATGGCGGTGACAGTCGGCCGGTTGCGCCCCTGCCCGATCCTGGATCTGCGTCTGGTCGTGCTCGGGCACAATACAGTTCGGGGTGCGGCCGGCCAGGGGGTCCAGATTGCGGAGCTGCTGGTAGCCGACGAGCGGCGCGGATGATCATCTGCAAGTTCGGTGGCACGTCGGTAGCCGATGGACCCGCCATTACCCGGCTGATCGATATCGTCCGGGCCAGGGCTCCCGAGCGGCCGGTAATTGTGGTCTCCGCCCTGGCGCGAGTTACCGACACGCTCCTGAACCTGGCGCGGCGGGCCGGGACAGCCGACCAGGTGGAGCTCGAGGCGGGGGTCTCCACCCTACTGGAACGCCACGAGCAGGTCGCCCGCGAGGTTCCGGGTGGCGCGGCGGCACTCGACGCAATCTCGGCCGACGCTGCGGCGCTCCGGCGAGAGCTGGTCTGCGTGCGGCGCCGGATGGCCACGCCCGCCGAGCTCGATGCGATCGCCGGTAGAGGCGAGCTCTGGAGCTCCCGCCTGGTGGCGGCGGCGCTCGCCGGAGCCGGGCTGGACGCTGCCTGGGTGGATATCCGGCCAGTGATGGTCACCGACGATCGCTTCACCAGGGCAACGCCGTATGTCCAGGTGCTGAACACCCGGGCTCGAGAGTCCCTGCGACCGTTGATCGATGCCGGCCGCATCCCCGTCACGCAGGGATTCATCGGTGCGACCACGACCGGTGTACCCACGACCCTCGGCAGGGGAGGATCCGATTTCACCGCCGCGCTTTTAGGCGCGGCGCTCGAGACCGACCGGGTCGAGATCTGGACGGATGTAAACGGGCTGATGACGGCCGATCCCCGCATCGTGCCAACCGCGCGTACCCTCCCGGCTGCGAGCTACGAGGAGGCTGCCGAGCTGGCCACATTCGGTGCCCGCATTCTCCACCCGGCCACTGCCCTGCCTCTGGTCAGCGCGGGCATCCCCATTGTCATACTCAACGCGAACAGCCCCGAACGCCCCGGTACCACCATCGAGCCCGAGGCGCAGCTCGATCGCGTCGGTGATTCGCCGATTCGCTCGATCTCGTGGAAACAGGGAATCACGGTCATCAACATCCGGGCGCCGCGGATGCTTGGCGCCTATGGCTTTCTTCGCGCGCTCTTCGAGGTCTTCGAGCGCCACGAAACCGTGGTGGATGTGCTGGCCAGCGGTGAGGTGAGTATCTCGCTGACCATCGAGGACCGGTCCCGCCTGGATCCCCTGGTTGGCGATCTCGCCGATCTCGGCGAGGTGTGGATCGAGGAGCATCGCGCCATCGTGGCAATCGTGGGCATCGGATTGCGGAACACACCGGGGCTCGCTGCCCGGGTGTTCAACGCGGTCTGGCCCGCCAACGTCGAGATCATCTCCCAGGGCGCCTCGGCCATCAACATGACCTTCGTGGTGCGGGATGACGACGGTCCCGATGTGGTGCGCCGGCTGCATCAGGAGTTTTTCGGTTGAAGATCGCCATCATCGGTAACGGCAAAATGGGCAAGGCGGTGGCGGCGCTGGCGACCGAGCGAGGCCACAGCATCCATACCCTGGTGAACCGGCTGGAGAATGCCGGAGGAAGGGCCCTTACTGCTGAACGGCTCGCCGGTGCGGACGTGGCCATCGAGTTTACCCGCCCCGATGCAGCCGTGGCCAATCTGGAGCGGCTGATCGGCTTGGGCGTTCCCACGGTTACCGGCACTACCGGCTGGACCGAGTTCCTGCCCAGGTTGAGTGAACTGGTCCTCCAGCGCAATGGAGCGCTGCTCCACGCCGCCAACTTTTCGGTCGGTGTCCACCTCTTCTTTCGCGCCGCGCGCGACCTTGCGCGATCCTTCCGGGGGCGCTCGGAGTTCGCCGTGTCCATCCACGAAGAACACCACAAGGCCAAGGTCGATGCCACTTCGGGGACGGCACTCCTGCTGCAGCGTCAGCTCTGGGACGAAGAGCCGGGCCGCCGGTTTCCCATCACCTCTGTGCGCGCCGGCGAGGCGCCGGGAACCCACGCGCTCACCTACACCGGACCGCACGAGACCGTCACGCTGACCCATGTGACCCGGAGCCGCGAAGCGTTCGCCGCCGGAGCGCTCGCGGCGGCCGACTGGCTGCCGGGGCGTACCGGTGTCTTTACTTTCGATCAGTTGCTGTTTGGAGAGCCCGGATGACCCGGCTCCAGGGCTGTGGGACTGCGTTAGTAACGCCTTTTACCGAGTCAGGGCAGGTAGACTTCCCGGCGCTGCGTGCGCTGGTGGATTGGCAGATCGCCGAAGGGATCGACTTCCTGGTTGCCTGCGGCTCTACCGGCGAAGCCCAGACGTTGGACGAGGCCGAGCGCGAGCGGGTTGTAGCCGCGGTCGTGGAGGTAGCGGCTGGGCGGGTCCCCGTCATGGCCGGCGCAACGAGCAACGACACGTCCCGCGCGGTCGATGAGACCGGGCGGATGTGCAGCCTGGGCGCCGACTACATCTTGAGCGCCACGCCCTACTACAACAAGCCCACCCAGGAAGGCCTCTATCGCCACTTCGTTGCGGTGGCGGACGCGGCCACGAAACCGGTGTGCCTCTACAACGTCCCGGGCCGCACTGCCGTGAACATGAAGCCTGCCCTGGCGCTGAGGCTGGCCCAGCACCCGAACATCATGGGTATTAAGGAAGCGAGTGGCGACCTCAAACAGGTGATGGACATTCTGCATGGCCGGGCCGATGGATTCACGGTCCTCTCCGGGGACGATTGGCTCACGCTGCCGCTGATCACGTCGGGAGGTGACGGGCTCATTTCAGTGGTCTCGAATGAGGTGCCCGCAGCCATGACCGCCCTGGTGCATCTGCTCCTCGCGGGCAATCTCGAGCCGGCTCGCGTCTGGCATTACCGTCTGCTGCCTCTCATGGATGCCAATTTCCTGGAAACCAACCCGGCTCCGGCCAAGGCGGCGTTGCACCTCATGGGGCGAATTCAGAACGTCCTGCGGCTACCGTTGCTGCCGGTGAGCGAGGCAACTTGCGCCGCACTTCGAAGCGCCCTCCGGCAGGCCGGCGTAAGCGGTGTCTGACACGACGAAGGGCGAGCGGCTGCGCAGCCAGATCGAGCGATATGCCGCCGACGTACCGCGTGGAGAAGAAGCGGCTGCGCTGGAAGCATTTCATGCGCTGAAAGCGGCCCTCAACGCCGGCAGCGTGCGCGCGGCCGAGCGCGGCCCTGACGGCCGCTGGCGGGTCAACCCGTGGGTCAAAACCGGGATTTTGCTTGGCTTCCGGCTCGGGCGCATTGGGCCCGTCGCGGTTGGTGGGCCGTTTCCGTTCTACGACAAGGACACCTACCCTCTCCGAACCATGAGCGCGGCGCAGAATGTTCGCATCGTTCCCGGCGGATCGGCCATTCGGGACGGCTGCTACGTCGCGCCCGGCGTGGTCTGCATGCCGCCGATGTACATCAACGTGGGCGCCTACGTCGGTGAGCAGACGATGGTGGACTCCCATGCCCTGGTGGGCTCCTGTGCCCAGATCGGCCGGCGGGTACACCTCTCCGCAGGCGCCCAGATCGGAGGCGTGCTGGAACCCGCGGGAGCGCTGCCCGTTATCATCGAGGATGACGTCCTGGTCGGCGGCAACTGTGGCGTGTACGAGGGCACCGTCGTCAGGGAACGCGCCGTGCTGGCGCCGGGGACGATCCTTACGGGCGGCACCAGTGTGTTCGACTTGGTGCATGATCGGGTCTACCGGCGCGAGGGAGACCAGCCGCTCGAGATCCCGCCTGACGCCGTGGTCGTCCCCGGCACTCGCCCGGTGAAGGGGGCGGCCGGCGCGGCGGCCGGGATTGCACTGTACACCCCGGTCATCGTGAAATATCGGGACGAAAAGACGGACGCCTCCGTGCGACTGGAGGACCTCCTCAGATAACTGACCATGACGACGCATACCCACTATCTCTGGTTCGAGACCAAGCGGCGCCAGGAGATCATCGACATCACCGATCAGGTGGCCGAACAGCTGGCGGTGAGCCGCGTCCGCGAGGGCCTGGTGCTGGTGTCGGCGATGCACATTAGCGCATCGGTGTTCGTGAACGACCATGAGTCCGGCCTCTGGCAGGACATCTTCCAGTGGCTGGAGGAGACGATCGCCCCCTGGGATCCACCCCGTTACCGGCACAACGAGACCGGTGAGGACAACGCTGCTGCTCACCTCAGAAGCCTCACCGTAGGCCACGAGGTGATCGTCCCGATCACTGCAGCCAACCTCGACCTGGGCCCCTGGCAGCGGGTCTTCTATGGGGAGTGGGATGGACAGCGACGCAAACGGGTGGTGATCAAGGTGCTGGGAGAGACCTGAAAACAGATCAGGGTGGCCCTCGCTGGAGCCACCCTGACCTCACCGCAGTGTCTTTACTTCTTGTCGTTTCCGCGTGGCTTGCCCTTCACGCGTTCCAAATCCCTTTCGATATCCCGAACGTGCTGGGGCTTCCCGGGGAACCGGAAGAGCGCCTCGTACGAGGAACCATCCACCAGCATCAGCACCAGCTTCCGGCAGGTTCCCGTCCAGCGCGGGTCGGTCTTCCAGATGTACTTGAACTTGGACTTGGCGCCGTCCTGGCGCAGACCGCCGTGATTTGCCGGCTCGGTCTCGTCCACGATGTTCTCCGATCGCACAGCCTGGCACGAGATCGGGCTGGAGGTCGGGGATCCGAGCTTCAGGACCGTCGTATCGCGGTAGCCATCGACCGTGAACCTCACGGGAACGGCCTGTCCCGCCTTCATGCGGTTGAACAACGGGGGATTCTTCACCGGCTTGAAGAACCCACGGAAGCGGAGCACTGAAACCGGCGAGCTGACATCAATGCTGACGGTCGCTGCGTTGCCGGTGTAGTTCAGGTCGTTCGGGGTGAACTCTACCGCCAGCACGTGCGTGCCGGCAGCGGGCACCGTGCCTGCCGCCGGGGTATACACGAAGTTACCGGCCAGGCTGATGCCCCCGACACCGGTGGCCGTCGCGTTGAGCTGGGCGGCTCCGAGCGGAGTGATGGCCGAGATCGAGGCCGGCGCCGGCCAGGTAATGGTCGGCGTGGCCGGAAGGATTGTCAGCGTACCGAACGCGTCGGGCGCCTGGTAGTTCGGATTCTGCAGGCTTGCCAGGACCTGGTAGATACCGGCATTGATCGGCGACGGCACCGGCACTCCGTTCTGCCCATACGTGAGGACAATGCCGGTGAGTCCGGCCGGCGACGTGGTGATGTTGGCCTGCTTGGCCGTGCCGTCGTACACGTATTCGGTGCCCACGGTCAGTGTCGCCGCGGCCTTTGCAATTATCAGGTTTCCGCTGGCCGGCGCCGCCTGGTACAGATCGTTCTCCAGCGTGGCAGTGACAGAATACGATCCCGCGCTGGTCGGCGGCGTAGCAGAACCGCCGTAGGTGATCGTGACGGTCCCTAGCCCAGCGGGGCTGGTCGTGGCGGTGACAGCCTGGGAGCTACCAGAGAATGTGCGGCTCAGGTCTCCCAGAGTGACCGTTGCGGTCGCCTTGGCAATGACCAATGTCCCGCTCGCCGGGGCGGCCTGGTAGTTGTCGTTGGTCAGTGTGGCGCTCACGGCATACGTCCCCGGATTCGTTGGCGGGGTGGACGAGCCGTTATAAGTGATGGCGACGCCCGAGAGGCCGGCCGGACTGGTCGTCACGGTCACGGCGAAAGGGCTACCACTGTACGTCCAATTCAGGTTGTCGAACACGAGCGTGGCCGAGCCCTTGGCAATGCTGAATGTACGGCTGACCTCCGCCGCGGGCCGGTAGCTGGTATTGCCACTCTGGTGCGCGGTGATGGTGCAGTCGCCGGTGCCGGTCAGGTGGACGCTGGCGTCCGAGATGGTGCACTTGCCGCTGGCCGTAAGGCTCACGGGCAAGTTGGAGCTCGCGGTGGCCACAACGGTGAAGTCGGCATCGCCGAACATCTTGCCGCCGAGCTCGGCGAAGGTAATCGTCTGGTCTTCCTGTACCTCGCAAGCGTCGCCAGTGCCGTCACGATCCTCGTCGTACTGGTTGGCATTGGCCACCATGGGGCAGTTGTCGATCGTATCGGCTATGCCGTCGTTATCGTCGTCGGGATCGCAGGCATCGCCGGCGCCATCGCCGTCGAGATCGGCCTGATCGGCATTGGCCACGTTGGGACAGTTATCTGCGGTGTTCGGCACGCCGTCGCCGTCACCGTCAGGCGTCCAACCCGTAGTCCAGATCGCCGAGTTGAGGTACAGGCGCAGAATGTTCGGATCCAGCAGCGTAACGCCCAGGGATCCGAGCCCGTAGTTCGGCGCGAAGCTGAAGTTCACCACCTTGCCCGGTCCCACCTGACGCACCAGCACGGCCGGAGGGCCGGTTGGCACCCGCATCAGGACCGTGGAGGGGTTGCTGGCGAACGGCAGCTGCGCCCCCGCGTCATGGCCGTCAGCGCGGAAGGTGAAGGTCGAAGGGATTCCGGCGAGCACCGGATGGCTCTCCTGACCCTGGACCACGTTATAGGTGATGATGCACTGGCCGCAGTTGGCTCCGGTACCCTGAAGCACGAGCTCCGGCATGCTCTTCTGGCTGACGGTTGCCTCATAGCCGTTCCACGCGGCACCAATGAACCCGCCACCGTTCTGAACGAAGCTGGTGAGCGCGGTCTGGCTTGCAGCGCGTAGAGGAGTGGCCCAGGTGAATCCATTGAGATGGATCACCAGGGCATAGCCGGTCAAAGCCGGGTTGGTTCCGTCCCAGCTGTACTCTGGAGCGGGACGAACGGTGACCTGGAAGCCGGCGTTGGCAAGGCTGTTCCCCAGGGCCGTTGTCGCGGCCCCATCAGCATCAGACAGAAGCAGGATCTTGGGCCCGGTGCCCACCACCGCCGAGGCGACGGACAAGCTCACTGTGGGGCTCGACGGCTTCGGCTGCAGGTAGCCCGAGGCGATCGCTGCCGCCACCACGTCGCTCTGCTTCAGTTCGCGCGGGTGGGACAGCCCCGAGGCCATAGACGGCCCGGCACCGCTGGGCAGACTGTTCTCGGTAGGCTGATCGCTGCATGCCATGGGTAAAAAGACGACAGTTGCCAAGAACGGCAGGAGGAGCCATGGCCGGCGAAGGCATGGGTGCACAGTGGGAGTGCGTGGGCCGGTCATAATGTCCTCCGATGCTGCGAAGGTGGAACTACGGTTAAGACCCTCTCATTGAGCGTGAACCTGATTTGACGACTGGGGACAGTAAAAACTTCCTGCTCAGCTACTACCCTT
>JBBQXQ010000023.1:0-32677 GCA_038209515.1 Gemmatimonadales bacterium | reverse complement strand
CGCGCGCGGCAGACGGTGGGATAATCCGACGCACGCACTATGGAGATGAGATGGCAATCAAGGTCGGCATCAACGGCTTCGGCCGCATCGGTCGCAACGTAGTCCGCGCGGCGAACGCGATGGGCAACCATGACATCGATTTCGTCGCGGTCAACGACCTCACCGACACGAAGACGCTCGCGCACCTGCTCAAGTACGACTCGGTGCACGGACGCTTCGACGGCACGATCGAGGCCAGGGGTGATTCGATCGTGGTGAACGGCGACACGATGCGCGTGCTGAGCGAGAAGGATCCGGCCAGGCTGCCCTGGAAGGACCTCGGCGTCGACATCGTGCTCGAGTCGACCGGCCGCTTCACCGACCGCGATCAGGCGGCGCTCCACCTGCAGGCGGGCGCGCGCAAGGTGGTCATCTCGGCGCCGGCCAAGAAGGAAGACATCACGATCGTGTATGGCGTCAATCATGAGAAGTACGACGCCGCCGTGCACCACGTAATCTCGAACGCGAGTTGCACCACCAACTGCCTGGTCCCGGTCGTGAAGGTCATTCTGGAGAAGTTCGGCTTCGTGCACGGGTTCATGACGACGGTGCACTCGTACACCAATGATCAGCAGATTCTCGACCTGCCCCACAAGGACCTGCGGCGCGCCCGGGCGGCCGCCATGTCGATCATCCCGACGTCGACCGGCGCCGCCAAGGCGACGTCGCTCGTCATTCCCGAAGTGAAGGGCAAGATCGACGGCGTGGCGCTCCGGGTGCCGACGCCTGACGTGTCGACCGTCGCGCTCAGCGCGGAGGTGCGGACGGCGACGACGGTGGAGGCGGTGAATGCGGCGTTCCGCGAGGCGGCCGCTGGCGCACTCAAGGGGGTCCTCGACGTGAGCGACGAGCCACTCGTGTCGATCGACTACACGGGCAACCTCATGTCGAGCACGGTGGATGCGCTCTCGACCGTCGTCGTGGATGGCACGATGGTCAACGTCACCTCCTGGTACGACAACGAGATGGGTTACTCGGCCCGGTGCGTGGACCTGCTGCGATACGTCGGATCGCGGCGGTGAAGCGTACGCTCGAATCGCTGGACAAGGGCTCGCTCGAGGGGCGGCGGGCCCTCGTCCGGGTGGATTTCAACGTCCCCCTCAAAGACGGGTCGGTCACCGACGACACCCGGATCCGTGCCGCGCTGCCGACGATCAAGTATCTGCGTGACCGGGGGGCGCGCCTGGTACTGTTCTCCCACCTCGGTCGGCCCAAGAACGGGCCGGACCCGAAATACTCCATGCAGCCGGTCGTGCGGGCGCTGGAGAAGCTGCTCGGCGCCCCGGTCACCTTTCTAGCGGATCCCACGTCTCCCGAGGCCGTCACCGCCACGAAGCGGCTTCCCCGAGGCGGGGTCGCGGTGGCCGAGAACACCCGGTTCTACCCGGGTGAAGAGAAGAACGACACGTCCCTCGCCGAGCGGTTCGCCGCGTTGGGGGATCTCTATGTGGACGATGCTTTCGGCTCCGCCCATCGGGCTCACGCCAGCACCGAAGCAGTCGCACGGCTGCTGAAGCCGGCCGTGTCCGGCTTTCTCATGGAACGTGAGCTCCGCTATTTGGGCCAGGCGCTGCACCAGCCGAAACGTCCGTTCGTGGCTGTGCTCGGCGGCGCCAAGATCAGCGGGAAGATCGATCTCATCGAGGCCCTCCTCCCTAAGGTGGACGAGATACTCCTGGGCGGGGCAATGGCATGCACGTTCTTCAAGGCGATGGGTCTGGAGACCGGGAACTCGCTGGTGGAGCCCGACCGGGTTGACCTCGCCCGCGATTTGATGAAGAAGGCGGGAAAGAAGCTGGCTCTGCCAACGGGGGCGGTGATCGCGCGGGAGCTGGCGCCCGGAACCGAGACCCAAACCGTGAAGCGCGACGCGATTCCGGAGGGCTGGGCCGTCTACGACATCGATGCTGCAACGGAGCAGAGCTTCGCCGCGAGCATCGAGCAGGCGGGCACGGTGGTGTGGAACGGACCGATGGGGGTGTTCGAGACGCCGCCGTTCGATCACGGCACCCTGGCGATCGCCCGTGCCATGGCCAGAGCAACGGAGCATGGCACGGTCACGGTAATCGGCGGCGGCGACTCGGCTGCGGCGGTGGCCCAGGCAGGTCTCACCGACCGGATCACCCATGTTTCGACCGGTGGTGGCGCATCGCTCGAGTTCCTGGAGGGAAAAGAGCTTCCCGGCGTCGCGGCACTGGACGAGGCCTGATATGAATGCGCGTCAGCTCATCTTCGCCGCGAATTGGAAGATGAATCATGGACCGGCCGAAGCCGGTGAGTTTGCCAAGAAGTTTCTGTCGCTCATCTCGCCGGTCGAGGGCCGCAGTCTCTGGTTCCACCCACCCGCGGTGTCGCTGGCCGCGCTCTCCCAGGCGATGCAAGGTCGGCCCGACATCAGAGTGGGAGCTCAGAACGTCCATTGGGAATTGAAGGGCGCCTTCACCGGCGAAATCTCGATACCCATGGTGATGGAAGCCGGCGCCCGAGTCGTGCTGGCCGGACACTCCGAGCGACGTCATCTCTTCGGAGAGACCGACGAGCAGGTGGCCAAGAAGGCAAGAGCGACGCTGGCCGCCGGTATCACGCCCCTGGTCTGCGTGGGGGAGACGCTGGCGGAACGGGAGGGCGGACGGACCGAGCATGTCATCGTGCGACAGCTCGGCGCCCTGCTCGCCGTGCTGGAGCCAGCCGACTGGGCCACGCTCGTGCTCGCCTACGAGCCGGTCTGGGCCATCGGAACCGGCAAGAACGCCACCCCGGACGACGCCGCCCAGATCCACGAGCTGATTCGCATGGAGCTGAGTCGCAACAGCGTGAGCGGCCGGGTGACCATTCTCTATGGTGGAAGCGTCAATGCCGGCAACGTCGCCTCGCTGCTGACGCGACCCCAGCTCGACGGTGTGCTGGTCGGTGGCGCCAGTCTCGACGCGGAGGGGTGGGCGGATTTGGTGGACAAGGGTTCTCAGGCCAAGGTACGACCGTCCGGCTGGCACGGCACAGTTGACGGCTAGCGATTCCAGACCTGCACTCGACGACCGCGGATTGCTCGCGCGCCTTATCGGCTTCGACACCACCAGCCGGACGAGTAACCTTCCCCTGGCCGACTTTCTGAGCAACTATCTGGAGCGGCGGGGCGTACGCATCCTGCGGAATCCTTCGGCCGACGGGACCAAGACTAATCTCGTCGTCATTGCCGGACCCGAGGCGCCCGATCGCGGCGGCCTCGTCCTTTCCGGTCACATGGACGTGGTACCCGCCGAGGAGTCGGACTGGCGGTCGGATCCCTTCACGCTGTTCGACGCGGGCGACCGCTACGTCGGGCGCGGGACCGCCGACATGAAGGGTTTCCTCGCGCTTGCCGCCAACCGGATGGCCGCCATCGACACCGCCGCGCTCCGCCACGCGCTGGTGCTGCTCTTTACCTACGACGAAGAGGTCGGCACCCTCGGCGCTCGCCGATTCACGGAGAGCTACCCCTACCCGGAGCGGTTGCCGGGTAACGTGGTCATCGGCGAGCCGACCGAGCTTCGCGTCGTGCGTGCGCACAAGGGGATGCTGCGCCTCCGGCTTGCGTTCAGCGGGCGCGCGGCGCACTCCGGGTACCCCCACCTGGGACAGAGTGCCATCGAGCCCGCTGCCCGGGCCATTACGGCGCTCGCGGCCCTCCGCCGCGTGATGGAAGCAGAGCGGCCGCCGAACGCCGACACATTTCCCGCAGTGCCTTTCGCGAGCCTGAACGTCGGCACTGTCTCGGGCGGAAGCGCGGCCAATGTCATTCCCGACCGCTGCGAAATCCAGCTCGGCATTCGTCTGCTGCCCGGTATGGTCGCGAAGGCGATGACCGAGCGGGTCCGCGCCACGGTGCGCGAGGCAGTGAGCGGGTCCTTCACGCTCGAGGCGTTGACCGAGAGCCCCGCGATGATGCTCGACGCCGGTGCCCCGATCCTGCGGACACTCTGTGAGGCAACGGGAGAGCCCGAGGCGCACAGCGTGATGTTCACCACCGACGCGGGCCGGCTCCAGAGTGCCGGTTTCGACTGCGTCCTCTTCGGTCCAGGCAGCATCGAGGTGGCCAATAAGGCCAACGAGTTCCTGCCGGCCGACCAGTTCTGCCGGGCCGGTGAGATCCTCGACCGCCTCATCCACCGGAGCTGCATCGCAGCATGACCCGGGTTCTCGAAGCGGATCTGACTTGGACCGGCACGCGACTCGAGCCCGGGGTGCAGATCGCCATGGGTGGCGATGGCCGGATCGAGGCGGTGGGTGCGCTCGGACGCGCCGGCGCGGAGCGGCTGAACGGCATCGCGCTTCTTCCCGGCTTCGTGGACACGCACTCGCATGCGTTCCAGCGCGGCCTCCGCGGCCGGGGGGAACGATTCCCAGCTGGTGCCGGCAGCTTTTGGACCTGGCGCGAGGCGATGTACGCGCTGGTCGACTCTCTCGACCACGCGAGCCTTCGCCGGCTATCGGCGAAGGCATTCGGAGAGATGCGCGATGCCGGCATCACCACGGTTGGCGAGTTCCACTACGTGCACCATGAGCGGGACGGGGACTTCGCGCTCGACGAGGCGGTGCTCCAGGCGGCCGCAGAGGTCGGGATTCGGATCGTGCTGCTGTACAGCTACTACGCGACGGGCGCGCCCGGCCGGCCGCTGCTGGGTCCGCAGCGCCGCTTCGCTACCCCCTCGATCGATGGCTTCTGGCGGCAGGTCGACCGGCTCGCGCCGCTGCTCGATCCGGCCACGCAGACTCTGGGCGTAGCCCCGCACAGTGTCCGGGCGGCGAGCCCAGACCAGATCGCGGTGCTGCATGGCGAAGCGGTGCGGCGCGGTCTTCCGGTGCACCTGCACGTCGAAGAGCAGCGGCGCGAAATCGATGAGTCAATCGCTGCCTACGGGCGGACGCCCATGGCGGCGATCCTTGACGCGGTGCAGGGCGGGGCCTTCACGGCGGTGCATTGCACTCATACCACGGACGTCGATATGGAGCGGTTCCTCGCGGCGGGTGGGATCGTCTGCCTGTGCCCGCTCACCGAAGGCAACCTGGGCGACGGCATTCCCCGCCTCGCCCGCGCCCACTCGGTGGGAGGGCGGCTTGCCCTGGGCACGGACAGCAACAACCGGCTGGCCATGTTCGAGGAGATGCGCTGGCTGGAGTATGGCCAGCGGCTGGGGGACGAGTTGCGCGGCGCGCTGCCGGACGCCACCGGCAACGTCGCGCCGATCTTACTCGACGCCGCGACGAAAGGCGGAGCGCGGGCGCTTGGCTTACCCGCCGGGGGGATTGTCCCAGGATGCTGGGCGGATTTGGTGGCGGTGGATCTGGGCGCACGCCCGCTCGCGGAAGTGCCGGGGGAACACCTGCTGGAAGCGCTGGTGTTCGGGGCGGGGAACGAGGTCATTGCGGGGACGTACATCGGCGGCCGTTGGCGGGCCACGTCCGAGAGGAAATAGCCGCGGCCGTGCCCGAGCTTCCCGACATCGCGCTGTACCTCTCCCAGCTGACTCCCCGCATCCTCCATCAGCCCCTGCTCCGACTCACCATCAGAAGCCCATTTGTGCTCCGATCGGTCCAGCCTCCACTGGCAGCAGTGGAGGGGAAGCGAGTCACCGGTCTCCGCCGCATGGGAAAACGGATCGTCTTTTCGCTCGAGGGCGATCTCTTCGTGGTCGTCCACTTGATGATCGCCGGACGCTTTCGCTGGTACCCGCTCGGCAAGAAGGCCGGCGAGAAGCTGGTGCTGGCCGTGTTCGAATTCCCCGATGGCCTGCTCTTTCTGACCGAAGCGGGCACCAAGCGGCGGGCCTCAATCCATCTCGTCGCCGGAAAAGAGGGCCTCCAGCAGTTCGAGCGCGGCGGGCTCGAGGTGCTCGACACCGACCTTGCCAGCTTCAGGGAGCGGCTCACCTCGGAGAACCACACGCTCAAACGTTCGCTCACCGATCCCCGGCTCTTCAGCGGGATCGGGAACGCGTATTCGGATGAGATCCTCCATCGCGCCCGTCTCTCCCCGCTGGCCCACACCAGTCGCTTGACCGAGGAGGAGATCGCAACGCTGTACCAGGCGACCCGCACCACGTTGCAGGACTGGATCGACCGGCTGAGCCGGGAAACGGGTGAGGCGTTTCCGGAGAAGGTCACGGCCTTCCGCGAGGGGATGGCCGTGCACGGACGGTTCGGCAAGCCATGCCCCGACTGCGGATCACCGGTGCAACGCATCCGCTACGCCGACAACGAGACCAACTACTGTGCCCGTTGCCAGACCGGGGGACGACTACTCGCCGACCGGGCCCTGTCGAGGTTGTTGAAGAAGGATTGGCCAAGGTCGATCGACGAGGTGGAGTAGGAGTCGCGAGTCACGAGTCACGAGTCACGTTTGGGTGCTATAGCGATTTCGACCGAACGAGCGAATCAGCCCGTTCAACATCCTGCTCGTATCCTGGCAATCGTCATCCAGAAGCTTCCAGAGCTCAGCTTCGAGATATCCAAGATCTCGGGAGAGCAGAAGCTGACACTCTACTTCGCATACTGACCCACGGGCGATTTTGAGAAACCTGACGTGCTCTCGGTCTCCTTGTCGCCCAGACCCCTCCGCGATGTTCGACACGACGGAAACGGCTGCTCGTCTCAACTGAGCTGTTAGACCATACCTTTCATGGTCAGGGAAACTACCCGTCACGTGGTAGATCCTCAGGGCGACATTGTGGGCTCGCTTCCATACGGAAAGTTGCCGATAGTTACCCATCGTCTCTCAGTTTACGGCACTCCATCCAGGTGCTGATACCAATCCAACGCGCGTTGAAGCCAATCACCCTTGGCCCTTGCGAGACTCGCGACTCGCGACTCTCGACTTTTCAAATCCTCCTAACTACTCTTCCCCCACAATGTTCGCCTTCCTCGTCACACTACTCATTCTCGACGGCCTCCTGCTCTCCGTCGTTGTCCTGCTTCAGGCCGGCCAGGGCGGGGGACTCGCCTCAATGGGCGGCGCCGGCACGGACACCGTGCTTGGCGGCCGGCAGGCGGTGACCATACTCACCAAGCTGACTTGGTGGTGTGGTGGAATCTTCATGGTGCTGTCGCTGCTGCTCTCGTTTGTGCCGCGCGGCGGCGGCTCGAGCGGGCTTCAGGAACGGCTTCAGCAGGCAACGCCCGCCGCGCCCTCCCAGGCTCCGCTCCCATTAGGCACGCCGACCCAGCCTGCGGCCGAGACTCCCAAGGGAGCGGCGCCCCTTCCGCTCGGCCCTCCCGCCCAGCCAGCTCCCAGCCAACCTCAGAGCACGGCCCCGGCGACGAAAGCGCCTACTCCGCAAGCACCCAAGAAGTGACCCGCCCCGCTTTCGTATTGCTCGAAGACGGGGCCTGGTTCGCAGGGACCAGCCCACGCTCTATCGAGCCGGCGTTCGGCGAGGTGGTGTTTACCACCAACCTGACCGGCTATCAGGAGACATTCACCGACCCCAGCTACCTGGGGCAGATCGTGGTCATGACGGCGCCGATGATCGGGAACTACGGCGTCAACGAGGAGGACATGGAGTCTCCTCATCCCCAGGTCAGCGGGGTCGTCGTACGGGAGCTTTCGCGTCACGCCTCGAGCTGGCGCGCCACGCACACCCTGGACGAGTGGCTCGCATCGGCCGGAGTCCCCGTGATCGAGGGGATAGACACCCGGCGGCTCACCCGTCACCTGCGCGAACGGGGCGCCATGCGCGGCGTCGTGGCCGAAGGGGAGAAGCCCAGCAGGGAGCTCACTAGTCGGCTTCTCACCTCGCCGTCCATGGAAGGGCTCGATCTTGCCTCGAGGGCAACGGTGAGCACGCGGCATACGGAAGGCGCCGGCCCGCACGTGGTGGCCTATGACTTCGGGATGAAGCGCAACATCGTCCGAATGCTGCTGCGCGCAGGCTGCCGCGTGACCGTGGTCCCCTCTACCACGTCGGCGGCCGCGGTACGGGAGCTAAACCCCGATGGCCTCTTTCTTTCCAATGGACCAGGAGACCCGGCCGCCGTAGGCTACGCGCTGGAAACGATCCGCGAACTTTCCGGCTCCGGTCTGCCGACGTTCGGGATCTGTCTTGGGCACCAGCTGGTGGGGCTCGCCTACGGTGGCTCGACGGCCAAGATGCCCTATGGCCACCGCGGCGGGAATCATCCGGTGCGCGATCTGCGCACCGACCAGGTGCTCATCACCACCCAAAACCATGGCTTCGCGGTAGTTGGAGACGCGTCCGGAGTCCCCGGAGCTCCCGCGCTGGAGGTCACTCATCTCAACCTGAACGACGGCACCATCGAGGGGATTCGGCATCGTGAGCTTCCACTCTTCGCGGTGCAGTACCACCCCGAGGCCGCGCCGGGGCCGCACGACGCGCTTCCCCACTTCGCCGAATTTATGGCGTCCCTCTCCCAAGCCCTTGACAGACAACGGTTAAGCTCGTAGTATCGGCCATCGGTGGTGGCCCTCCCTGCGCTCCGTTGCCTGTAACCCTTCTGGGGGATGAATGACCAAGGCCGATCTCGTAGAACAGGTAACCGCATCCATCGCCAAAACCGCCGGGCCCATGATCTCTAAGAAGGATTGTGCCCGCGTGGTGGACGCGTTCCTGGAGGCGGTGAAGGAGGCGCTCAAGCAGCAGCACAACATCGAGGTCCGCGGCTTCGGCACCTTCAAGATCCGCCGGCGGAAGACCCGGATGGCTCGCAACCCTCGCACCGGCGATCCGGTCGAGGTCGCTGCACGCCCGGTTCCCGTATTCAAGCCCAGTAAGGAGTTACGGGCGCTGGTCGCGGATGAGACCGGGTCGGAGGCGGAGCCGGCGCAAGGGATGTAGTCCGGCGGCGGTCGGGGCAGGCAAACGATCAGAGGTCGCTCCGTGGGGGAAACCTCAGGGGCGACCTTTCTGTATCATGTCCCCCTACTGCTGTTTCCGCGGGCGCCCGTTTGGCGGTAACTTTCGGCATGACATCGACTGCAATCTCGACGCTCACCGTGCGGGTCCTGCTCTTCGCCAGCTACGCCGAGACGCTGGGGCTCGACGCCATCGAGCTCACGTTCGACGGCGGGGCAACCGTCGACGATGCAATCGAAAGGTTGCGGGCGCTCCCCGGTGGCGAGAGGTTGCCGCCGAAGCCGCTCTGCGCAGTCAACCTGTCGCAGGTCCGGCTGGACACGCCGCTCGCGCGCGGCGACGAGCTGGCCGTGCTGCCGCCTCTGGCTGGGGGCTGAGATGTCCTACCTGGTTACGGATCCCATCGATCTCGGTGCGCTGCTCGCACTGGTACAGTCACCCGAGCGCGGAGCCGTTTCCTCCTTTCTCGGCACCGTTCGCAACCATCACCGTGGCCGCGAAGTGGTCAGACTCGAGTATTCGGCGTATGGGCCGATGGCGGAGGCGGAGTGTGGGCGCATCGTGGCGGAGGCCAGATCACGTTGGAATGTGGCAGTGGGGCTCAAGCATCGGGTGGGGGAGCTCGAGATCGGCGACACAGCGGTGGCGATCGCAGCAGCCTCCGCCCATCGGGACGAGGCGTTCCTCGCCTGCCGCTACGTGATCGAGGAGGTGAAGCGACGGGTGCCGATCTGGAAGCGGGAAGTGTACGCGGATGGAAATGTCGAGTGGGTAGGTAGCGGGGCAGCGGGGCAGCAGGGCAGCGGGGCGGAGGACGGGCGAGATGGTAGTGGTGGAGTAGTGATCTCCTCGCCTAGCGAGAGCTCGCCATCATGAGAACCGCCCCGCTGCCCGACCGATACGGTCGTCCACTCAGATCGTTGCGAATTTCAGTAACCGACCGCTGCAACATGCGCTGCCGGTACTGCATGCCGGAGCAGGAGTACGTCTGGCTACCGCGCGAGTCGATCCTCTCCTTCGAGGAGATCGACCGGCTGACCGGCATTTTCGTCGGGCTGGGCGTGGACAAGATCCGGCTCACCGGGGGCGAGCCGCTGCTCCGTCGCGATCTCCCCACGCTGGTCGCGCTGTTGCGTCTGCGGCCGGAGCTCCGGGACATCGCCCTCACCACCAACGGGATCTTACTGGGACGATACGCGACCGCGCTTCGAGCGGCGGGACTCAGCAGGGTGACGGTCAGCCTCGATACTCTGAGACCCCAGCGCATGCTGGAGTTCGCCCGGAGCCCACGCCACGCCGACGTCCTGGAGGGGATTGTGTCCGCCCGCTCGGCCGGATTCGACGTGAAGCTCAACGTGGTGGTGATTCGCGGGTACAACGACGACGAGCTGGGTGACCTGATCGAATTCGGCCGGCGCGCCGGCGGGGAAGTTCGCTTCATCGAGTACATGGATGTCGGGGGTGCCACCGACTGGTCGATGGGCCAGGTGGTGAGCCAGCGAGAGATCCTGGAGACCCTGGCTCGCCGCTACGGAGCGATCGAACCGCTGGCCAGGCCCGAGACCGCCCCGGCCGAGCGATTCCGCTGCTCCGACGGCACCGTATTCGGCGTCATCGCCTCCACCACCGCGCCATTCTGCCGCAGCTGCGATCGTGCCCGCCTCACCGCCGACGGCACCTGGCTGCTCTGCCTCTACGGGGAAAGCGGTCTCGATCTGCGCGAGGCCCTCCGGACCGAATGCAGCGATGTCGAGATCGCCCGCCGGATTGCCGCGGCGTGGACCGCCCGAACCGACCGGGGAGCCGAAGTACGGGCCGCTGCGTCGGACCGCGGCGCGTTGTATCAGCTCGAGTCTCTCCGTGCCGATCCGCACCGGGAGATGCACACCCGGGGCGGATGATGGCGCTCCACATCGCCCTCATCCAGCCGCAGATCCCTCCCAATACCGGTAACATCGCGCGACTCTGCGCTGCCACCGACAGCTCGCTCCATCTGATCGAGCCGCTCGGGTTCTCGATCGACGAGAGTGAGGTCCGCCGCGCCGGACTCGATTACTGGGACGCGGTGGATCTCTGGGTCCACCCGAACTGGTTTGCCTTCCGTGACGCGATCGATCGCGCACGCTGCCTCTACTTCTCCGCCAAGGCCCAGCAGAGCTACTGGGAAGCTTCTTACCGGCCGAACAGTTGCCTGGTGTTCGGGAGTGAGACCGAGGGAATGCCGCAGAGGATCCTGGAGAAGCACCCGGAACGGTGTTTCACCATTCCGATGAGCGGGCCGGTCCGGAGTCTCAATCTGGCTACGGCGGTGGGCATCGTGCTCTACGAGGCGATTCGGCAGGTGGGTGGAGGTCGCGAGTCGCGAGTCGAGAGTCTTGCGCCAGACATGAGAACTCCTCAGCAAGCCGAGTAGATCCTTCGCTGCGCTCAGGAGGAGGAGCTTCTTGGGCTGACAGCTCGCGACTCGTGACTCGTGACTGGAAACGCTATATTCCGGCCGCTTAGGCCGAGTCAATTCACCTCAAAGCTGAATCGAAAGCTACCTGCATGCTCGCGAAAGTGGCGGTGGTCGGGGCAGGAAACGTGGGCGCGACAGCGGCGCAGCGGTTGGCGGAGAAGAACCTGGCGCGCACGGTCGTGATGATCGACGTGGTGGATGGGGTGCCCCAGGGTAAGGGCCTCGATCAGTGGCAATCGGGGCCGATCGAAGGCTTCGACACCAGGATAGCCGGCAGCGGCAGCTACGACGAGGCCGCGGGGGCTGAGGTGTTCCTGGTGACGGCCGGAATCGCGCGGAAGCCGGGAATGAGCCGGGACGATCTGGTGAAGACCAACGCCGGCATCGTGCGCTCGGTGGCCGAGCAGATCGCCCGGGTGGCGCCCAAGTCCATCATCGTGGTGGTGTCCAACCCGCTCGACGTCATGTGTTATGTCGCCATGAAGGCCAGTCGCTTCCCCCGGGAACGGGTGCTTGGCATGGCCGGCGTGCTCGACACGGCGCGGTACCGGAGCTTCCTGGCCGCGGCGCTCGACGTGTCGGTCGAGGACATTCAGGCGATGGTACTGGGCGGCCATGGCGATACCATGGTGCCGCTGGTGTCCTACACCACCGTGTCGGGGATTCCGGTGTCCCAACTGATCGACCGCGCCAAGCTCGACGAGATCGTCACCCGGACCCGGAACGGTGGAGCGGAGATCGTCTCATTCCTCAAGACCGGATCCGCCTACTATGCGCCGAGCGCTGCCGCGGTGCAGATGATCGAGGCGATCGCCCTGGACAAGAAGCGCATTCTCCCCTGTTCGGCCTGGCTCCAGGGCGAGTTCGGGCTGCGAGATGTGTTCTGCGGGGTGCCGTGCAAGCTGGGCCGGTCGGGACTCGAACGGATTATCGAGGTTACGCTGACCAAGGCCGAACAGGAGGAATTGTACAAGTCGGCCGAAGCGGTCCGCGCCACCCAGGCCGTGGTGGGCGTGTGAGCGCATGAGTCGGTTGCGGCTGTTGTGGGGTTCGTCGGTCGGGAAGAAGATCGTCATGGCGGCCACCGGACTCATCTGGGTGGCCTACCTCATTACCCACGTACTCGCCAACCTCCTCGTGTTCCAGGGGCCGGGCAAGATCAATGCGTACAGCGCCTTCCTGCACGGTACCGGCGGGGCCCTGTGGGGAGCTCGCCTCGTGCTGATCGCAGCGCTGGTCCTCCACGTCATCGCCGCCATACAGCTCGCGGACCGCCGGAAGGAGGCACGTCCCACGGGGTATGCCGCGGGACGCGAGCACCAGGTGTCTACCTGGGCGTCACGCACCATTCGATGGGGCGGTGCCCTGATCCTGCTGTTTCTGGTCTACCACATTCTCCACTTCACCATCGGCACTGCCCATCCTGATTTCGTCGAGGGCGATCCCTACCACAACGTGGCCACCGGATTTCGGAGCCTGCCGGTGGTGGCCCTTTACCTCATCGCGATGGGCGCGGTCGGCCTGCACCTCTATCACGGGCTGTGGAGCAGCGGCCGCAGCCTCGGCGTGAGCCCACCCTCACCCCGTCCGCTCCGCCGCAGCGTCGCGCTGGTGCTCGCGCTCCTGGTCTGGCTCGGATTCTCCGTGATCCCGATCGCGGTCTACGCGGGGGTGGTGCGATGATCGAGCTGGAGTCAAAGGCGCCGGCTGGACCGATCGAGCTCAAGTGGGATAAGCATCGCTTCGAGATGAAGCTGGTGAATCCCGCGAACAAGCGGAAATACACCATCCTGATGGTGGGCAGCGGCCTCGGTGGCGCTTCGGCGGCTGCGTCGCTCAGCGAGCTGGGCTACAACGTGAAGTGCTTCTGCTTCCAGGACTCTCCCCGCCGAGCCCACAGCATTGCCGCCCAGGGGGGGATCAACGCCGCCAAGAATTACCGGAACGATGGCGACAGCATCTACCGGCTGTTCTACGACACGGTGAAGGGCGGTGACTTCCGGTCCCGCGAGGCCAACGTCTACCGCCTGGCTCAGATCAGCGTCGAGATCATCGACCAATGCGTGGCCCAGGGGGTGCCGTTCGCGCGGGAATACGGAGGCGTCCTGGCCAACCGCTCCTTCGGGGGGGCGCAGGTCTCCCGTACGTTCTACGCGCGAGGGCAGACGGGGCAGCAGCTTCTGCTGGGCGCCTATCAGCAGATGGAGAAGGAGATCGCCCGGGGCGGGGTCACCATGTACCCCCGCACCGAGATGCTCGACCTGATCGTGATCGACGGGCACGCCCGCGGGATCGTCACCAGAGACATGGTAACGGGAAAGGTCTCTTCGCACCTGGGCGACGCTGTCGTGCTGGGCACGGGCGGGTACGGCAACGTGTTCTATCTGTCGACCAATGCCAAGGGCTCGAACGCAACCGCCATCTGGCGAGCCTACAAGCGAGGAGCAGCATTTGCCAATCCTTGCTTCACTCAGATCCACCCTACGTGCATCCCGGTGAGCGGAGACTACCAGTCCAAGCTCACCCTGATGAGCGAGTCTCTTCGAAACGACGGGCGGGTCTGGGTCCCCAAGAAGGCCGGCGATCGCCGGCCGCCAAGCCAGATCGCCGACAACGAGCGCGACTACTACCTCGAGCGCAAGTACCCGAGCTTCGGCAACCTCGCGCCGCGGGATATCGCCTCCCGTGCCGCCAAGGAGGTGTGTGACGAGGGTCGCGGCGTGGGTGAGAGCGGTCTCGGCGTGTATCTGGATTTTGCCGACGCCATCTCCCGCCTCGGCACCCAGACTATCCGGGAACGGTACGGCAACCTGTTCGAGATGTATCAGCGGATCACCGACGAGAATCCGTACCAGGCACCTATGCGGATCTACCCGGCGGTCCACTATACCATGGGCGGGCTCTGGGTCGACTATAACTTGATGAGCACCATTCCCGGGTTGCACGTCATCGGTGAGGCCAACTTTTCCGATCACGGGGCCAACCGGCTCGGCGCAAGCGCGCTGATGCAGGGGCTGGCCGACGGCTATTTCGTTCTTCCGGCCACGATCGGGGAGTACCTGGCGTCGTCCAAGCTCCCGAGGGTCGGGACCGATCACCCCGAATGCCGGCGAGTGGAGACGGACGTCGCCGCCTACACCCGGCGCTTGCTCGACATCAAGGGCAAGCGGACGGTGGACTCATTTCACCGTGAGCTGGGCAAGATCATGTGGGAGTATTGCGGCATGGCCCGGAGCGCCGCGGGACTCAAGAAGGGACTCAGTCTGATCCCGGAGCTCCGGGCGGAATTCTGGCGCAACGTCAATGTGCCCGGGAGCGATGCCGAGCTGAATCAGGCGTTGGAGAAGGCGGGCCGGGTTGCAGACTTCCTCGAGCTGGGTGAGCTCATCTGCCTCGACGCGCTACACCGGGAGGAATCCTGCGGTGGCCACTTCCGGGAGGAGTTCCAGACCGAAGAGGGCGAGGCCCTGCGCGACGACGAGCATTTCGCCTACGTCGCCGCCTGGGAATACAAGGGCCCTGACCGGACGCCCGAGCTGCACAAGGAGCGGCTCGAGTTCGAGTATGTGCATCTGGCGCAGCGGAGCTACAAGTGAGCGGATCTTGAACCTCACACTCCGAGTATGGCGCCAACCCGGACCTTCCGCCCCGGGCCGTATGGTGACGTACGACGCTCCCGGGATCGGCCCCGACATGTCATTTCTGGAGATGCTCGACGTGGTGAACGAGCGCCTGATCGAGCGGGGCGAGCTGCCCATCGCCTTCGACCACGACTGTCGCGAGGGGATCTGCGGGGCGTGCAGCCTGATGATCAACGGGGTGGCCCATGGTCCCATGCCGGGGACCGCCACCTGCCAGCTCCACATGCGCAGCTTCAAGGGCGGCGCGGTCATCACCGTCGAGCCATGGCGGGCGCGGGCGTTTCCCGTTCTGCGAGACCTGGTGGTGGACCGGAGCGCGCTGGATCGCATCATCCAGGCGGGCGGGTATATCGGCGCGCCGACCGGAGGCGCTCCCGACGGTAATACGATCCTGATTCCGAAGGAGACGGTCGATACCGCCATGGATGCGGCCCAGTGTATCGGCTGCGGGGCCTGCGTGGCGGCATGCCCCAACGGATCGGCGTCGCTGTTCACCGCCTCCAAGCTGGCCCATCTGGGGCTGCTCCCTCAGGGCCAGCCGGAACGCTACCGGCGGGCGCTCCGCCTGGTGGCTCAGATGGACATCGAGCAATTCGGCGGATGTACCCTGTACGGTGAGTGCCAGGACGCGTGCCCCAAGCTGATCAGCATCGACACGATTACCCGGATGAATCGCGACTTCCTCAAGGCCAGCCTCTCCGAGGGACGCGGAGCCGTAGCCAAGGCCGACTGATTGAGATTGCTTCGGGGGCTTTGCCCCCTCGCAATGACTGTCGCTCTCTTACTCCCCTCAGTGGGTTGGGCACAGTCCTCGCCCTGGATACAGCTCGGGGCCCATGGTGTCCTGGCCTACAACGCCGTTGACCCGATTCCCGGTGATCGTTCCCTCGGCGAAGTGCGCCTGGTCCAACCCACCATCATGGCGCACGGCGGGATCGCCTCCAATCGCCTTCGGATGCTGGCGACGCTCAATCTCGAAGGGCTCACCATCCCTGATGGCGAGCTTACGCTGGGAGACTGGGGGGAAGGCTTCGTCGATCGGCGTCACCCCCACACCTACCTGCATGAGCTGATGTTCACCTTTGATGACCTCCTGGGGAAGGCCGACGGGCGTGCCCAGGTGTCGATATCGGCGGGGAAGGGATTTGCCCCCTTCGGAACCGACGATCCCATGTCGCGGCCGGTTCTCCGCTATCCGGTGAACCATCATCTGGCCCAGATTCTGGAACGAGCCGTTGCCATGATGGGTGTAAGGGCCGGCCCTCTCATGGCGGAGGCAGGGCTCTTCAACGGCGACGAGCCGGAACGGCCGGGCCAGTGGCCCCGGGTGAGTCGCTTCGGCGATTCCTGGTCCGGGCGGCTCACCATCACGCCCATGACGGGGCTGGAGCTGCAAGGCTCGCATGCATCGGTCCACTCTCCCGAGCACCGGGCTGGGGCGGGAACGGACCAGCGCAAGTGGAGTCTTTCCGGCCGATGGTCCGGCGCTCTCGGAAGCTTTCCAGTGTACGGACTACTCGAGTGGGCCCGTACTTCGGAGGCGGGCGGGTTCTTCGTCTTCCACAGTGTGTTGGCGGAGGGTGCGTGGACCGCGGGCCGGAGCCGTTTCCATTACCGGTTCGAGCGGACCGACCGGCCCGAGGAGGAACGCACGTTGGATCCGTTCCGTTCGCGGCGGCCGCACTTTGAGAACTCGATCCTGGGGCAGACCCGCTGGACCATTCACACCGCCGGCTACAGCTTTCATCTGGTGTATCCCCCGGCTCGCCTGGACGTCTGGCCGCTGGTGGAGCTGTCCTTCGGAACCATGAAGGACGTTGGAGCAGGGCTCTTTGATGTCCGCTTGTTCTATGGAAAGACCTCGTTCTGGTCGGTGAGCCTTGGCGCCCGACTCTCCCTGGGAATGCACATGCACCGGATGGGTCGCTACGGCGTGGCGGAGGACACAGCGATGCGCGCCCCGGTCGAGCATCATAATCACCATGACCACTAAGTCGATCCTGTCGGCATTGCTCCTGCTCCCGTTCGTCGCCTGCTCGAGCGGAACCGAGCAGCCAGGGCCGGTCCCGACTCAGATTGAGTCCAATGGCGGCACCGGGCAGAGCGGTGCGCCGGGCAGCACGCTGCCTGTGCCGCTGAGCGCCCTCGTGACCGATGCCGCGGGAACTCCAGTAGTCGACATCGAGGTCACCTGGTTGGTACTTACCGGGGGTGGCACGGTATCACCGACGTCGTCCCGCACCAACACCGATGGTGTGGCGACCACGCAGTTCACCCTCGGACCCGCCGAGGGGGAGCAGCAGGCTCAAGCCCAGGCTGGCCAGTTGCAAGGCTCGCCGGTGGTGTTCAGCGCAACCGCCACGACCACGCCTCCGCCTCCACCTCCACCCATCAACCTGACTGTAGCGGGTGGAGGCAACAACGTTCCGGAACGCTACAGCTCAGACCTGTGGGTGCATGGGAGCTACGCGTATACCGGCACCTGGGGAGCCTTCCCGCGGAGCCACAACGGCGGCAACGTGCTCAAGGTCTGGCTGCTGAGCGCGTCCGGGGCGCCGAGTCTCATCGACTCGGTCAAGACCTCCGGCATAAGCACGGTCAGTGACGTGCAGGTAAGCGAAGACGGTCAGCTCCTGATGTTCACCACGGAGTTCGAGCCCGCCGGGGGACTCTACCTCTACTCGCTGGCTGACCCGGCCCATCCCGTGTTTCTGGCTCGTGCGCTGGCTGCCAGCGGGCTTCACACGGCCACTCTCGCGGAGATCAACGGCGGCCGCTACGCCTTCGCGGCGCGGAATCCCGGGTTTGCCGATCCTGCGTTGCTCATCTACAATGTGACCGACCCGACCAACATAGCACTCGTTGCCACCGTTCCGGTGCCCCCGCATTACGGCATTCATGACACCTTCGTGCGCGATGGACTGGTGTTCGTCTTCGCGTGGAACACCGGGGTCATCATCTACGATGTCGGAAACGGCATCCGCGGAGGATCTCCGGCCGTACCCGTCGAAGTGAGCCGCCTCGTCACGGCCGCGAACGGCGTGGACGGAGGTCCCTCGGTGCACAACGGCTGGTGGTTTCATAATCCGGTCACGAGTGAAAAACGCTATCTGTTCATCGGTCAGGAAGGATCGGGTGTGATCGGATCTCAATCCAGCGGAGACATTCACGTGGTGGACGTGTCGGACCTGACCGACCCTCACGAGGTGGGGTTCTTCCACCTGGCCGGTGCGGGGACCCACAACTTCTGGATGGACGAGGAGCGGCAGATCCTCTATGCCGCGTACTACAATGGGGGGGTCGTGGCCCTGGATGTCTCGGGCACGCTATCCGGCAATCTTTCCGGCCGGCTGCTGTCTCGCCTGGAGCCGGGCGGGACCGGGAACACCTACACCTGGGGAGTTCAGCTGGCCAACGGGTTCCTATACGCGAGCGACATGCTGAGCGGGCTCTGGCAGTTGAAGACGGAGTGACGAGTGCTCGAGCGAAGCGAGGGATCTACTGCGCCGTCCCGCTCGTGGTCCTCGGCACATCCCACCGGTTGTTCTCCCGCCGCACGTCCGGGTAGAGCTTTTTCGGATCCACCGTCACCCCGACCACTGTCTTGGGGCCCGGGACTACGGCGGTGTACTGCGGTCCTCCCTCCCACACGTCCACGGGAAGACTCAGATGCTGGGTGGTCCCGTCGTTCATTCTGAGGTCGAGCTCGACCGGCATCGGCATCGGAGTGGCGCTTCGCAGATGCACCCGGGAGGCAACCATGCCCGCCGAATCCGACACCGTCACTGAATCGACCGCCTGGTCCAACCGCTCGGTGGTGTAGAACCAGGAGCGCCAGAACCAGCTCAGGTCCTCGCCGACGCCGTCTTCCATGCTGCGGAAGAAGTCGGCCGGGGCAGGATGCCTGTAGGCCCAGCGCCGGATATACTCGCGGAAGGCGGGGTCGAAGCGCTCCGGGCCGATGAGGTGGTCGCGGAGCAGGATGAGCCCCAGGCCGGGCTTGGTGTAGGCCGTCATGCTCAGGCTGCCTCTGATCCGGTCGGCCGGCGTCATGATGGGCTCTTCTTTCCCGGACAGCGCAAAGGAGATGTACAGAGCGGGATCGCCCCGCCGATTGTACTCGCCGGGATACTTCTTGTCCCAGTTGTAGTGGTTCATGAAGGTGTTGAAGCCTTCGTCCATCCAGCCGTAGAGCCGCTCATTGCTCCCCACGATCATGGGAAACCAGGTGTGGCCGATCTCGTGGTCGGTGACGCTGAAGAGCGCCTTGGGATCGGTCCGATTGTGGCAGAACACGATCATGGGGTACTCCATCCCGCCCTCGGTGCCGTTCACGTTGATGGCCACGGGGTAGGGATAGGTGTACCACGACGAGTAGCTCTCCACCGCGAACCTCACGTACTGGGTGGACTGGTTCCAGACCGGCTCTGCCGACGGCGGATAGAAGCTCATCGCGAGGGTCTTGCCCCCATTGGCCCGGGCCGCGTCCCACACGAAGTGGCGGGCGGCGGCCCAGGCAAAGTCGCGCACGCTGTCCGCGGTGAAGCGCCAGGTGAAGGTGCTCGAGCGAGAGAGGGGCCGGGAGGCGGGATCGGCGATCTCGTCCTTTCCCCGGATCACCACCGTGGAATCGCTGGCCCGAGCCAGGGCCAACCGAGCGCGCTGGGCCGCGGTCAATACCTGGGTCGGGTTCTGGAGCGTGCCAGTGGCGGCGACCAGCATGTTTGCCGGTACGGTGAGGCTCACGTCGAAGCTGCCGTAATCCAGGTAGAACTCGCCCTGACCCAGGTACTGCTCGGTGTTCCAGCCCCGCACATCGTCGTACACGGCGAGCCGGGGATACCACTGTGCCACCTCGTACACGTAGCTGCCGTCGATCAGCTCGATCCCCATCCGGTTGCTGTTGGGACCGAAGGGAAAGGACCATCCAATCTCGAGTGCCTGGCGGCCACCCGGGGGGAGCGGGCGCGCCAGATTCACCTTCATCACCGTCCCGTTCACCAGGTACTCGAGCGGTCCCCCGCGTCGAGCGGGCCGGCCGCCCGCCGCTGCGGTGCCCGGCTCCGCCACTTTCGCCAGGGTGAACCCGCCCTCCGGACCGGGAGCGCCGGACCGGGAACCCTGGTCGAACAGCCGGTATCCGCGGCTGGCGCTGTTGAACAGATTCTGATCCAGCTGGAGCCACAGGTAGCGAAGGGTGTCGGGTGAGTGATTGGTATAGGTGATCCGCTCTTCACCGGTCACCCGCTGGGCGACGGTATCGAGTGACGCCCGGATCACGTAGTCCACCCGCTGCTGCCAGTAATCCGGCCCCGGTGTTCCGGCGCCGGTCCGAATGGTGTTCGGGGTGGGCAGCTCGAGCCGCCGGAACGGCGACTCGTCCCCGTGCGCGGCGACGGAATCGTTGCCGGGAGTCGGCGGGGGAACCACCTGCTGGGCCGAGAGAGGTACGGCGAGGACTAGCAGCGGAAGACAGGAGGCGAATCGCATGTCGATTTCCTTAAAAGCAGCCGCGGATAACACGGATGAAAGCACGGATCGCTCCGTACTCCGGGCGGACTCCTCTTCAGCCCTGAGGTCACAATTTGTTGGTTGAACAGCACACCAGCGGTGGTCTAGTCGTATCCCTAGCCCGAACTCGGCCGGTGTGCAGTTGAACAACCTTCACAATTCATTGACCGAGGAGTCCCGCAGCTCTGGGAGCTATCCGCGCCTTTCATCTGTGTTCATCCGCGGCTAAGGAGTGGCTGTGGTGGTGGGGCGTTTCCAGGCATCGTTGGCAGGCACGGCGTCGGGGAAGGTGCCGTCCGGATTGACCCTCGCGCTGACGATCGTCTTGCCGGGGTTGATCGCATACACGTAGCGGTTGCCGCCGTACCAGACTTCCACCGGCAGCTTCACCCGCTCGGTGGTTCCGTCGTCGAAGCTCAGCTCGAGCTCCACCGGCATCACGGCGTCGCCCAGATTGGCGAGCGTCACCTGCCCGCTCCCGTCCGGCTCCTGTTTCACCGACTCGACCGTCTGGTCGAGCGCCGCGGTAGTATAGAAGAAGTCACGCCAGAACCAGGCGAGGTCCCGGCCCGACACCGCCTCGATCGTGCGGAAAAAATCGGAGGGCTGGGGGTGCTTGAAGGCCCAGCGGCGGGTATACTCGCGAAAGGCGCTGTCGAACACCTCCGGCCCAAGCACCTTGCTCCGAAGCGTCAGCAGCACCATCGACGGCTTCACGTAGGCCAGGCTGAGCAGGTTGCTGCTTGTCTTGTACCGGTTGGCGGGGGTCATGATGGGTTGGGCGGTCGGTGTCTGGTCGATGCCGATCACCAATTGCCGCTCCCGTTGCCGCACCGCCGAGTCGTCCCGGTGCCAGTAGGCTTCCTCGGAGAAGTTATTGATGAAGGTGTTGAATCCCTCGTCCATCCAGGCATACCGCCGCTCGTCCGACCCGACGACCATCGGGTACCACATGTGTCCGATCTCGTGGGTGAGGACGTTGTACAGGTCCGGTCCGTCGTCACTCTTGGCCTCCATGGCCAGCATCGGGTACTCCATCCCCGAGACCGGGCCCTCCACCGCGGAGATTTGTGGGTACGGATAGCCCAACCAGCGGGTACTGTACTCCTGGATGGAGAAGCGGCTCATCTTGGCCGCGTCCTTCCAGATCGTCTCGGCCGACGGACGGTAATACGCCTGGGCAAGCACGCCCTCCCAGCCGGAGGCGTCCCACAGGTACTCGGGCGATGCCGCCCAGGCCACGTCCCGGACGTTGTCGGCCCGGAAGCGCCAGGTTAGAGAGCCCTGGTTCACCGGGCGGGCCACTCCGGACGCCAGCTCCGGGCCGGTCACGATGTGCATCGTGGTGTCCGACTTCAGCGCGGCGGCGAGCCGGTTCCGCTGATCCTCGGTGAGCACGTCGGCCGGGTTCTGGAGCACACCGGTGCCCGCCACGATGTAGCCGGCGGGGACGGTGACCTCGTAGGCAATGTTTCCGTACTCCAGGTAGAACTCGCCCTGGCCCAGGTACTGGTCGGTGTTCCAGCCATGCACGTCGTCGTAGACGGCCATCCGGGGATACCACTGGGCTATCTCGTACAGGGCCCCATCGCGCCCCATCCGGTCGGCTCCGTGCTCCGGGATAGCAAACCCGTAGGCAAGATCGAAGACAGTCGTGCCGCCGGGAGGAACCGGCGTGGCCAGATCCACGTACATCATCGTGTCGTCTACCCGCGTCCGTAAGGGCGACGCGTGCGTCGCCCGGGAGCATTCGGAGGTGCCCCCGGTACTGTCGGGCGAGGCACGCCTCGCCCCTACACGGCTGGCTTTCCGGGGGCGCTTCGCTGTCTCCCCGCTTCCCCGCTTCGCATCCACCCGTGGGCGGGTACCCGCCCCGCTGCACTGGCCGACTGAATCGATCTCGAAGCCGCCCTGGAACCCCGCCGCGCCGAACCGGCTCTCCGATGGGAAGAGCAATGATCCCGTGCTGCCCTGCCGGAACAGATTCTGATCCAGCTGCATCCAGACGAAGCGCAGCGTATCCGGTGAATTGTTGGTGTACCTGATCGTTTCCGTACCGGTCAGCCGCTTGGCTGCCGTATCCAGGGTGGCTCGGATGGTGTAGTCCACCCGCTGCTGCCAGTACGACGGTCCCGGTGTGCCATCGGCCTGGCGGGTCTCACTCGGCGGCGGGAGCGAAACGGGGCTGAAGATGCCGGTATCGGCAACCGGAGGGCGCAGGGTCGGCAGCGTCAGCGGGTGGGCGGGCTGGACCGGCTTGGGTCCGCTGGGCTGCTGGGCCGTCGCGCGACCCGGAGCGAGCGAGAGCGACGAGGCCAGGGCCAGGAGCAGGATCGACGTGATGTGACGCATGGGGGTTTTCGTTTTCTCTTAGAGCTTCGGCAGGGTCACGCCGGTCTGCTTCTGATACTTGCCCTTCTTGTCTGCGTAGCTGGTCTGGCAGACATCGTCGTCATCCGCCTCGAAGAAGAGCACCTGACAGATTCCCTCGTTGGCGTAGATCTTGGCGGGGAGCGGCGTGGTATTGCTGATCTCCAGCGTCACGAAGCCTTCCCATTCGGGCTCGAACGGGGTGACGTTGGTGATGATACCGCAGCGGGCGTAGGTGGATTTCCCGACACAGATCGTGAGTATGTTGCGGGGAATCCGGAAATACTCGACCGATCGCGCCAGGGCAAAGCTGTTGGGTGGGACAATGCAGACGTCACCGTCGAACTTCACGAAGCTGCGGTCGTCGAAGTGCTTCGGATCCACGATGGCGGAGAGCACGTTGGTAAAGATTCTGAACTCGGGTGCCACCCGCATGTCGTAGCCATAGGACGAAACGCCGTAGGAGATGGCGCCCTGGCTGACCTGACCGTCCACGAACGGCTCGATCATCCCGTGCTCACGAGCCATACGCCGGATCCAGCGGTCGGATTTGATCGACATGTGCTCGGCGGTGCAGAGGGGCGGATACCCGCCCAGCAGATGAATGGGCAGCGGGGCAGGGGTGCGCCGCGGCCGAATAGGCGGGGAATATACTACGGGAGGAACGGCTTCAGGCGACTACCCTGGAAGCCGTGGCGCAACCCGAGAGGTCGCGGGGGTCGGCTCTCGGGTTTAGGCGAACTCCTGAAATAGCTGGCTGGCTCTGGGGTCGCGGGCAGCGCGACGGCGGAAGAATTCGACCGTCTGTGCCAACCCCTCGGCCAGGGTGATCCTGGGTTCCCACCCCAGCCATTCGCGCGCCCGGGTGATGTCGGGCTTGCGTTGAACCGGGTCGTCCTCGGGAAGCGGCCGATAAGTCACCCGGATTTCACTGCCGATGATGCGAGACACCTCGTGAGCCAGTTGTCCGATCGTGAACTCGACCGGGTTGCCGAGGTTGACTGGCTGGTACCTGCCGTCCGCCTTCATTAACCGGATGAGTCCATCGACCAGCTCGTCCACATAGCAGAACGAGCGAGTCTGTTCGCCGGTCCCATAAACCGTCAACTCGTCTCCGCGAAGCGCCTGGACGATGAAGTTGGAAACCACCCGGCCGTCGTTCTGCGCCATGCGTGGCCCGTAGGTGTTGAAGATGCGGGCAATGCGGATATCGATCTTGTCCTGGCGATGGTAGTCCATCATGAGCGTTTCGGCGACCCGCTTGCCTTCGTCGTAGCAGGAGCGCGGGCCGATCGGATTGACGTTTCCCCAATAGCTCTCGGGCTGCGGGTGGACGGTTGGATCTCCATAGACCTCGGACGTGGAGGCCTGGAGAATCCGGGCCCGCATCCGCTTGGCCAGCACCAGCATGTTGATGGTGCCAAGGACGTTCGATTTGACCGTCTTGACCGGGTTGTACTGGTAATGAACCGGTGAGGCAGGACAGGCCAGGTTGTAGATCTGCTGGACATCGATAAAGAAAGGCTCCGTCACATCATGCCGGATGAACTCGAACTCCGGGTGTTCGAGCAGGTGGGCGATGTTGTCGCGCCGGCCGGTGAACAGGTTGTCGAGGCAGACCACATGATGACCTTCTGCGAGCAGTCGCTCACAGAGGTGGGAGCCAATGAATCCGGCGCCGCCGGTCACGAGAATGCGCATGTTCCTGGTCTTGTTATGGGAAGGGGCCAAGAGCCTTGCCGCCAGCGGCTCACCTCGGCGCGGACCGGAGGGGCATCTTCCAGGCCGCGACATACTCCGCAGTCACCCGGGCCCCGGCAGCGTAAATAGCCTTCGCTGGGCGCATCGGACGACCCGAGACAGGGGTTCCCTCGGTGCTGGGGTGTTGCGAAAGCGCCCCGGTGTGGCCCAACTAACACAGATCAAATCCTAGCGTCGGGGCGCCCCGGAGCTCTTTGATGGCGCCTGAGACTGCGTTGAATCGAACGTCTCCGTGGCGTCCGCCCGGCTCTCGGGGAGCTCCGGCAGGGTCAGGGTGCTCTGCCCCTTCGAATCCACTCCTACGCCCACTTTTGCGCTGCCGCTCCGGTCGGCAAAGACCAGGGTGGAGGAGCCCCCCCGAACCAGACTGAGCACGGTTCGGGTGGTGCCGTTCTCGTCGGCGAACAGCAGGCTCACGGTCTGATCCGGCAAGAGGCCGAGGACGGCGCGGGAGCGGCCGGCGCTGTCTCTCACGGTGATCCCGGAGGCACCGCCCTCGAGCACCGCGAGACTCAGTCCCGCCTTGCTCCCCGGAGCTTGGAGCTGGAAGCGCTCCGAGCCCTTGTCTCCGGTGGACCAGGAACCGCGAATTGCTCCGCTCCGGTCACGCAGCAGGAATTGCCGAGCCTCGATGACGTCGGCCACGGAGCCGGGGAGACCATGGCGGGCAGACACGATCAGCAGGGCGGTCGCCAACCCGAGCAGGAGAGCGCCGCTCACGACGGTTCCCATCCAGAGCCGCCGCAGCCGCCGGTTTTCCCGGGCCAGCTCCTCGATGCGGATGGACAGCCCTCGTTCCAGCTCGTGCATCTGGCGGCGGAACGGATCGACCGGGACGTCCGGCTTGAACGGATCGGGTGTAGCGCCCGGTTTGACGCCGGTCATCCTCGGCCGCTCTCCAGGAAGTACGACCGGCAGGCCCGGTCGACCAGCTCGCGGGTGAGTTGCGGCGTGATCTCCCGGTACTTGGCGATGTCTTCCACGTGAGCGATCAGATCCCGCGGGTGGCAACCGCGGGGAGGAATCCCGCGTTTGTCGTAGAACTCCTCGAAGACGTAGGCCACCGTCTCGGGAGCGTAGGCCAAGCCGGCACCCACGCAGCACCGGCGAAAGATTTCCTCGTACTGGGACCGGCTCGGATCCACGACGGGGATCTTGTAGTGGATCCGGCGGAGAAAGGCCTCTTCGACCAGCTCGGCGGGGTCGAGATTAGTGGCAAAGATGAGAAGACAGTCGAACGGCACCGGGAACTTACCGCCGGTGTGTAGAGTCAGATAATCGATCCGCTTCTCCAGCGGCACGATCCAGCGGTTGAGGAGATCGCGGGGAGGCACCCGCTGGCGGCCGAAGTCGTCCACGATCAGGACGCCCCCGTTTGCCTTCACCTGGAAGGGCGCCTGATACAGCTTGGTAAAGGGGTCGTACCGCAGATCGAGCTGGTCCAGTGTCAACTCGCCGCCGGTCAGGACCACGGGCCGCTTGACCCTCGCATAGCGCCGGTCGTAGCTGGGCCCGCTCCGCCAGAGCGATTCTATACCGGCCACCTCATCCTTGGTCTCAATCTCCTCGTGATGGACCGGGTCGTATACCAGCATGATCTGGCCGTCGACATCCACCGCATAGGGCAGGTAGAGCTCCCCTCCCAGCATCTGGGAGATCGCCTCGGCAATCGCCGTCTTCCCATTGCCGGGATGGCCGTAGAGGAAGATGGACTTCGAGGAGTTGACCGCCGGGCCCAGCATGTCCAAGATCCCATGGTTCAGCACCAGGTGGCTGAACCCCGCGCGCAGGGACTCCTGGGTAACGTGGGCAAGGCGTATGGACTGCGCGTGGATCCAGCTGCTGTACTGGGACAACGGCACCGGCACCGGTCCCACGTATTGACTGGCCTCGAGCGCCTCCCTCGCGCGCTTCCTGCCCTCCTCCCCAAGATCGAACAGATAACTCCCGCGATGGGGTGCGGTGGTGCCGCGGACCTCGATGAACCTGCGCTGCTGGAGCGTGAGCAGCTCCTCGTCCACCAGGGGGAAGGGCAGTCGCAGGAAATCCGCCAGATGTTGACCGCTCCGGGAGCCCTGGACGTAGAGTACCTTCAGCAGCAGGTCGCGCACCGCGTCGGCCGAGAGGCCGGTGTCGGCCAGCTTCTCGGGAGTCGGGGGAACTAACACCGCCTCGGCAAGGTCCAACTCGTTCGAGATCATCGGAGTGGCACTCACGACACTGCCCCCGTTCTTCGATATTCGACATCGGCCACCGGTGCGGCTGACCAGGCCAGCACGTCGCCAACACTAGTGCCCGACTCCACCAGGGCTCCGGCCGACAGCTCCAGGGCGTGCGCGGCGTTCCGGTGCCAACGGGTTCGAGACCCCGGCGCAAGCGAAGGATAGATGGCCACCACGGCGCCTCCTCTATCGAGAAACGCGACGTCCAGGGGGAACCGCATCCCGTACATGTGCACCGAACTGCAAGGCGTCAGCAGGAGACCTTCTCCAGAGCGAGGGGCTGGGCGGGCCAGCATGCCCCTGAGCCTCGCCAGCCAACCATCCGCCAGCCCGATTTTGGTTCCCAGCTCACGGTCTCGTTTGGCGTTAACCACGCGCAGCTGGCGCATCAGATCTTGCTGAAGGTGCGGAAAATGGCCAGCACCGACGGACCGAGCACGACCAAAAACATCGCGGGAAATACAAAGAGGACCAGCGGGAAGACCAGCTTGATCGTGGTCTTTGCGGCTGCCTCCTCCGCGCGCTGCCGACGCTTGGTGCGCATGGTCTCAGAATGGACCCGGAGTGCGCCCGCCACCGAGGTTCCGAAGCGGTCGGTCTGGATCAGCATGCTCACCAGAGACCGGATATCGACCAGGCCGGTGCGCTCGGCAAAGTTCGTGAGCGCCTCGTCCCTCGGCGTGCCGGCCCGGATCTCCAGATTGATCATGGTCAGCTGTTCGCTCATGACCCCGCTCACGTGGTCGATCTCGTCGGCCACCCGGACGAGGGCCTGATTGAGACCCAGACCCGCCTCGACGCAGACCACTAGCATGTCGAGCATGTCAGCAAGGGCGAGCTGAACTTCCTTCTGCCGAGCCTTGAGCCTGCTCCGCACATAGAAGGTGGGGCCAACCCACCCCAACGTCCCGAGCCATAACGTCCCGAGCAAGACTTGGGTAGTGGATGCCCCGATCATTGGCAGGACGAGGATTCCGGCGGCCGGGAGTCCGGCTGCCATCGTCACCCGAAAGGCCCAATAGACGGGAACCGCGCTCGCGTCCGGGTACCCTGCCTGGATAAGGAACCGGCGCACCGTCGTACTGTCCTTGCGGCCGCCCTCAACCCGCTGCCCCAGAGCCTGGAGGACGTTCTTCAGCCGCTCGGATCTGACCTGCCGCCGCCGACGCGATAGGATCTCGTGGGCGTCGGCGCCGCCACCGTGAATCTCCTCGAGGCGCGCCGTCACCGCTCCGCGTCCCGCGCGCAATTGCAGGACCGTAAGAGCGAACAGGGCCACGGTCAAAGCGGTGAGGCTGACAATAACAATCAACATGTAAGTCTCAGATTTCGATCTTGATGATTTTGCGGATCCAGAGGAATCCGATGAACTGCATCGACAGCGCGATGATGACGAGGATCCTGCCGATCGGATCGGTGAAGAGAATCGACATATAGGCCGGGTTGAGCATGTACAGGACTGAGAACAGAATGATCGGCAAGGCCGCCAGCAGGTATCCGGTCATCCTCCCCTGGGCAGTATATACCCTGAGCTGGCGCCGAATGGTGAACCTGGCTCGAACCACGGCGGCAAGGTTATCGAGGATCTCGGCCAGGTTCCCGCCGACCTCTCGTTGGATCATGATCGCCGTGGCGAGAATCCGCACGTCGACCAGATTTATACGGTCGGTCATGCCGAGTAGGGAGTCCTCCAAAGGCAGCCCAAACCGCTGCTCCTCGAAGACCCGGCGGAACTCGCCGGCAACCGGCTCGCTGCCGTCGTCCGCCGCCATCTTGAACCCGGCCGTGAGCGGATGTCCCGCGCGCAACGCCCGACCGACCAGATCAATCGACTCGGGCAGCAACTCTTCGAACGCGTTGAGCCGGCGGGTGCGGCGATGCCGGACGTAGAGGGTCGGGAGTATCGCGCCGACGATCGTGGCCACGACGCCGACGGGTATCGACCTGCTCACTATGAGAGCCATGCTCCCTGTCGCCACGGCCAGACCCACCGACAGGAACATGAGAGTCTGAACGGTCCAGGGGAGCCCCGCCTGCAGGAGCAAGGCCTCAGCGTCACGAAGCTGGGGGAACCGCGCGATGAAGGGACGGAGCCAGGGAGACTGCAGCATGGCGGACCGAAAGACCGCCGAGCCCTGGATCGTCTCGTTCGCGAGCGAGCGGAGCTGACCTACCATGTCACGCTTGCGCCGTTGCTCCTGGAGCCACTCCCAGAGCAGGACCAGCGAGATTGTGCTCAGCGCGACCGCCAGGAAGGCTACCAGCGCTGGTATCCAAACGCTGGATGGAAGTCCTACCATCGTGTTCCCCCTCCGCGAGCGGTGTCGGTACCCGTCAGGTTGGAGAACAGCAGGGAGGACAGGTCGATGCCGTAGCTCTTGAGCCGATCGGAGAAGCGCGGCCGGATTCCGGTTGCCCGGAAACGACCCAGCACCTTGTCGTTCTCCATCCCTTCGCGCTCGTACACGAAGATGTCCTGCATGGTGATGATCTCACCCTCCATGCCGACGATCTCCGAGATCTGCATCAGCTTGCGCGTGCCATCCGAGAGCCGGCTCACCTGAATGACCAGATTGATGGCGCTGGAGATCTGCTGGCGCATGGCTCGCTCCGGCAAATCCAGGTTGGCCATCGAGATCATGGTCTCCAGCCGGCTGAGAGCGTCCCGCGGAGTGTTGGCGTGCAAAGTAGTCAGCGAGCCATCGTGGCCGGTGTTCATGGCCTGGAGCATGTCAATGGCCTCGGATCCGCGACACTCACCCATGATGATCCGGTCGGGCCGCATTCTCAGGGCATTGATGAGCAAGAGCCGCTGGGGCACCTCTCCCTGGCCCTCGATGTTCGCCGGCCGGGTTTCCAGCCGTACCACGTGAGGCTGCTTCAGCTGGAGCTCGGCCGAGTCCTCGATGGTGACGATTCGCTCGGTTACCGGAATGAACGAAGAAAGAATATTGAGCAGCGTCGTCTTGCCGGCTCCAGTCCCGCCGGAGATCAGCACGTTCAGGCGCGACTTCACGACCGCCTTGAGCAGCGCCAGCATCTGTTCGGTGAGGCTCTCGGTCCGCAGCAGATCCTCACCCGAGAGTGCATCGCGCTTGAACTTACGGATGGAGAGGTGGGGCCCATCCAGGGCGAGTGGCTTGATGATCGCGTTGACCCGGGAGCCGTCCGGCAGCCGCGCATCGACCATTGGCGAGGAATCGTCTATGCGACGGCCAACCGCCGACACGATCCGATCGATGACCTGGAGAAGGTGCCTGTCATCCTGGAACATCACGTCGGTCCGTTCCAGCCGGCCGTGGCGCTCGATGTAGACCTGCTTATAGGTGTTTACCAGAATATCGGAGACTTCCGGGTCCTTGATCAGCGGCTCCAGCGGGCCCAGCCCGAAGATCTCGTCCAGCACCTGCACCACGACTGCATCCCGCTCCTCGAAGTTGAGCGGCACCGACTCCTGGGTGATCAGGTCATGGACCACCTTCCGAACCGCATCCGCCACCTGCTGCCGGTCGAGCCGGTCGAGGTTGGAGAGGTTGAGCCGCTCGAGCAGCTTCCGGTGGACCCGACCCTTCACCTGCAGGAGTGCATGAAGTCCTTGAGCCTCGTCGGCCGTGCTCGGACCACCGGCAGAAGAGGGTCCGGTGGAGGTCGGTCCGTGCGATGGCTTCCATGGCAAGGGGGCTTTCTGGCCGTTACCGCTCGGGGGAGCTCCTTTGAAAGGCTTAGCATCAGCCATGCTCTACTTTCCTCCTTCCGGCCGCTTAGCGGGTCGCCGTGCCATTCCGCGGAACGGGGCGGTGAGGGCCCGAGCAATTCGTGAGCGTCGCGATGGCAATTGCGCTCCGATGCCGGTTACCAGAGCAGCGAGGCCCGCGAGATCCCGCGTGTATGGCGAGCCGCCGTTCAGCACGATGGGTCTTCCCGCGTTGACCGAGCCCATGACCGCCTCGTAGTCGTTGCTGACCCTCCAGAAGACCTTGAGGCCGATGCTCCGCTCCACGTCGTCCACCGTGATCGCGTCGTTGGGGTCGTACCGGTTGAGTATGAGGCGCACTTGCTCCTCACCCTTCGTCAGGGCCCGCTTTACCAGCGGCATTCCCCGCTGAATATTCCGGAGGGAGGCCAGATCGGCGGTGCTGACGATGAAAACCAGGTCCGCCTGCTCGAACACGGCTATGGTGGGGGGCGCAAAGGAGCGCGGCGTATCCACGATGATGTAGTCGTAGTGCTGTCGCAGAAAAGCCAGGATACGCCGAATCTGGTCGGCTGTTATGCCTTCGGCTGCTTCCGGCTTGAAGGGGGCGGACAGAAGGTCTATGCCCGAGCTGTGGTGGTCGATGTACGAGGCCAACAGCCCGGCGTCCATTCGGCGAAAGTTTTCGGCAAAATCCACGAGGTTAAATCGCGGCTGCATGCCGAGGACAAGCGCGCTCTCGCCCAACTCGAGATCCAGATCCACCAGCAGCGTCTTGCCCTTGGTGGTCCGATGGATGAGGATGGCGAGATTGGTGGCCAGAGTCGTGGAGCCGCCGCCGCCTTTCGGACTGAAAAACGAGAGAATCCGCCCAGGCTGGCGCTGCTTCTCACCATCGGTTTTCCGGAGCTTCTGGGCGACACGGACGGCAGCGGCACGGAGATCTTCGGCGAGCACCGGCTTGGTGAGGTAGTCCGAAACGCCGGCCCGCATCGCCTGCATCAACTGCTCGCCGGAGAGCACGGGACCGGTAGCGATGAACAGCTGCGCCGGGTTCATCTCCACCAGGTACTGCGCCAGCTGGAGACCGAGCTCCTGACTCTCTTCCAGGTCCAGGATGATCAGCTCGGGTCCCAGTGCCCGCACCGCCTGAACCTGGTGCTCGCCGAACTGATAGAGCGGCACGGTGAGCTCCAGCTCGAGGGCAAGGGGCCGATCGGGGCCGGTCAGGAGTTGCTTGACCTGAGCCACGAAGGTCGAGTCGCTGGAGATCAGCGCAGCGCGCGGAAGTTGAAGATCGGTCACGGAGCTAAATAAATCTCCCACTTGATGAAGGCCACTTCCACAATGGTCAGGGAAGCGGTCTATCGCGGAACCAGCTACTTAACGAGGCTTAGGACCTTGACTAACGGCCCGACCTGCCCGCCATTGGCCCCGCCATTGCTGAATCCAAGAAAAACGGCGGTGACGTTATCGTTGCCATCCACATCGTTTAGCCACATTCTGGCAAAATTGTTGATCGTGACCCGGGAGTTTCCGCCGGGCATAACACCATTCGCGATGTAAATGGGGTCGAAGAGCGCAATTGTGATGACTCGGGGGCTCTGCGACCAATTCCAACGCGCGGGATCAATTCCAGAACCAGGAGTAGGCTGGGAGCCATCCACTGTGTTGGTGGTGTAGTTCCAGCGCGCGTTGGGATCTAGGTTCATCAGAGCCGTGACGCCTTGTCTTACCTGTCCTGTGGCCCCACCAGGCTGAATGGGTACTTCTTGTCCAACGCTGCGTTGAGAACTTGGTGTACAGGTTATGATTTCTTCCCGCGTGTTCTGGTTGGGCGTCATGTCGAACAGCATGTAGAACATGCTGTTACGCGAGCTGCTCCCTAGCTGCGGCTTGATGAGCATCTTCTGGCCGTAGTCACCATTAGTGCTGCGCAGAGCGCTGCCCCAGCCGGTCTGATATGCTTGATCCGCAATCGAAGCCTTAGGGTCATAGGGAACATAGCGGTCACCCGCGCCAGGCTCATATACCCAGTTCTCTCCCCCATCCCGAGGTCTCAGGCCGCCTTGCCAGATATTGTCAGCTGGACGGAAATCCTGGGTGGTTTTGTTTGACTCGTACCACATATCGGG
>JBBQXQ010000022.1:0-32992 GCA_038209515.1 Gemmatimonadales bacterium | reverse complement strand
ACTGCTTTGACACTAGCGCCCTGATGGACGGGTGGAATCGTTACTACCCACCTGACGTAATTCCACCCCTTTGGGAACAGATTGAGCGCTTAGCGGACGAGGGTACGATTATGTGTCCCGATGAGGTCCTCCGCGAAATATCGAAGAAGGATGATGCTCTTCATAAATGGGCCAGGAAGCGGCCGAAGCTCTTTCACCCTCTGGACGACCCCACACAAATTGCGGCGGCCGAGGTGCTCGCGGCTTTCCCTAACCTGGTCGATACGCGACGCAACCGGTCTGTCGCTGACCCCTTCGTAGTCGCAGTGGGTCGGGTACGTGGGGCCACTATCGTGACGGGAGAGAAAGCTGCCGGGACCGCGGAGCGGCCTCGTATCCCGAACGTTTGTACCCACTTCAGCATCCGCTGCATCAACATTCTCGATTTTATCCGCGAGCAGGGCTGGGTCTTTCGGCTCACGGCTGGGTAACCACGCAGGCGCAGCGACCGGCCTGAGTGGTACCTGTTAGGTCGGGGTATTCGGAGCGCGCTCAGGTATAAGGTGCCCATCAGGTTCTCTTGTCGTTCGCGGAGACTTAGCGATGTCGCCTGCTGGCAGCAAGACAGCGCCGGAAGCCAAGGCCCGCGAGAAGATTGACGCCCTCCTAGCGCAGGCAGGCTGGGTCGTTCAAGACCGCGAGGGCATGAACCTGACGGCCGGCGACGGCATTGCGGTTGGCGAGTTTAAGCTCGAGAAGGGCCACGGGTACGTCGATTACCTGCTCTTCGTAGACGGCACGGCCATTGGCGTGGTGGAGGCCAAGCCCGCCGGCTACTCGTTCACGAGCGTCGAGTTCCAAGCCAAGAAGTATGTGGAGGGACTGCCAAGTGCCCTGAATGCCCCCTGGAGACCATTGCCGTTTGCATATATCTCAACCGGCGAAGAAACCATCTTCATCAATACGCTGGATCCCCAGCCGCGCTCGCGCCTGGTCTTCACGTTTCACCGACCCGAGACGCTGCGACAGTGGCTAGCCGCCGATACCCTCGATGGATGGCTCAAGCTATCGGGAGGCTTCTATACTCGCGCCGACGACACCAAGCCGAGCACGCTGCGAGCACGACTGCGGGCCATGCCCCCTGTAAAGTTGCCCGGACTCTGGCCGAACAAGGTGCAGGCCATTGTCAACCTGGAGAAGAGCCTGTTCGACGACCGGCCACGTGCCCTGATCCAAATGGCCACCGGGACCGGCAAGACCCTGCTGGCCGTCACGGAGATCTATCGTCTCATCAAGTTCGGGGGAGCTCGGCGTGTACTGTTTCTTGTGGATCGGGCCAACCTGGGCGAACAGGCCGAAAAGGAGTTCCAGGGGTTCCGCACACCGGACGATAACCGGAAATTCAACGAGTTGTACAACGTACAGCGGCTGACCTCGAACACGGTTGGCTCGTCGAGCAAAGTCGTGATCTCAACCATCCAGCGGCTTTATTCGATTCTGAAGGGTGAGCCTGAGCTCGACCAGGAGGCGGAAGAGCACACGCCGATGGAAGAGGACCCGACGCTGCCCAAAGAGCCGTTGCCGGTTATCTACAACAAGACGCTCCCGCCCGAGTTTTTCGATGTCATCTTTATTGATGAGTGCCATCGCTCCATCTACTCGCTGTGGCGGCAGGTGCTGGAGTATTTCGATGGCTACTTGCTGGGCCTCACGGCGACTCCGGCGAAGCACACCTATGGCTTCTTCAACCAGAACGTGGTCATGGAGTACCCCCACGAGCGGGCAGTTGTGGACGGCGTGAACTGCGACTACGAGGTTTACCGGATTCGCACGAGCATCACAGCGGCGGGCTCCTCTATTGAGGCCGGGCCGGGGATGATGGTCGGTTATCGTGACCGCCAGACCCGCAAGATGCGGTGGGAGGCCCCCGACGAGGACGTTCACTACACCGGAGCCGATCTCGACCGGAACGTAGTCGCAACGGACCAGATTCGGCTTATCATCCAGACCTTTCGGGACAAGGTGTTGAAGGAGACTTTTCCCGACCGAACCGAGGCCGTCCCGAAGACGCTCATCTTCGCCAAGGACGATTCTCACGCAGAAGACATTGTTAAGATCGTGCGGGAGGAGTTCGGCCAGGGAAACGACTTCTGTCAGAAGATCACCTACAAGGTGACAGGTACGAAGCCCGGAGACCTCATTCAGTCCTTTCGTAACAGCTATAACCCCCGCATCGTCGTCACAGTGGATCTCATCGCCACCGGGACGGACATCAAGCCAGTAGAGATCGTCATGTTCATGCGGAGTGTGCACTCCCGGGTGCTATTCGAGCAGATGAAGGGCCGCGGCGTCCGCGTCATCAATCCTGATGAGCTGCGGGCCGTCACCCCAGACGCCAAGGCCAAGACACACTTCCTCATCGTTGATTGCGTCGGCGTGACAGAGAAGACGCTGTCGGACACCAAGCCGCTGGACAAGAACCCCAGCGTATCCCTCAAGGTCCTGCTTGACCACGTCGCCGCTGGGGGTGTCAAAGACGACTACCTATCGTCGCTCGCCAGCCGCCTGGCCCGTATCGACAAGCAGTGCGACCCTGCTGATAAGGAGCTCATCGCCGACACCTCTGGCGGCGTTTCGCTGGCGACCATCTCCAGTGCGCTCATCGCCTCCCTCGATGCGGACCTGCAGGAAGCCGCGGCCCGCCAGATGTTTCACCTAAGCGGAGGTGACACGCCAACCGAGGATCAGATCTCCAAGGCCGCCGCACCGCTGAAGAAGAGTGCCATTCAGGCGCTCATGGCCGCTCCGCCATTGCGAAAGCTCATCCTCGACCTCCGGCAGAAGTTCGAGCAGATCGTCGACGAGGTCAGCAAGGACGTGTTGCTCCCCGAGCAGACCGGTTACAGTCCCGAGGCGCGACAGAAAGCGGAGGCGCTGGTGAAGTGCTTCGAGAGCTACTTGGCGGAGAACAAGGACGAGATCGACGCGCTCCAGTTCTTCTACTCGGTGCCGCACAAGAGGCGCCTTCGCTTCAAGGACATCCAGGCCCTCGCCCAGGCTATCTCGTTGCCGCCGCACTCATGGACCCCGGAGAAGCTCTGGCGAGCCTACGAAACTCTGGAGAAATCCAAGGTGCGCGGGGCCTCGGCGGGGCGCCTTCTCACCGACATGGTCTCGCTTGTCCGCTTTGCCCTGCATCAAGAAGGTGAGCTGGTGCCGCACGCGGATCGCGTCCGCGCGAAATACCAGAACTGGTTGGCTCAGCAGACGAATAGTGGCCGGCGATTCTCGGACGAGCAGCTTCAGTGGCTGGCCATGATGCGCGACCACATTGCGACAAGTCTTGAAATCGACATGGAGGCCTTCGACTTAACTCCCTTCACCAACGAAGGGGGGCTGGCACGAGCGTCGAGGGTGTTCGGGAGTGATCTTCAAGCGATCCTGCAGGACCTGAATGAGACGCTAGCGGCATGAGTACTCAGGATAGTGCGGCGGCGGAGATGCCGCCCGGATGGGCCAAAGCCACCGTGGGTGACATCGCGGAGTACATCAATGGACTCGCGTTTAAGCCCTCGGATTGGCAAAGTGAGGGCCGTCCAATCATCCGCATTCAAAACCTTACTCGGCAGAATGACCGTCTGAATCGGACGATGCGCAAGGTACACCCGGTGTACGTTGTCCAACACGGCACCATTCTGGTGAGTTGGTCGGCGACTCTTGATGTGTTCGTGTGGCACGGTCCTGAGGCCGTGCTGAACCAGCACATCTTTAAGGTCGTCCCTGTAGGCGCATTATCGGATCATTCCTTCGTGCGCTGGGCGCTGAAGAACGCAATAGATGAGATGTGGCGCGGTGAGCATACGCACGGAACGACGATGCGTCACATCAACCGAGCCCCGTTCTTGGCACACCGTCTGCCCCTTCCTCCCGTCGGTGAGCAGACTCGCATAGCCGAGGCCATCGACTCCTACCTCAGCCGACTAGACAATGCTGTCGCCAGCCTGGAACGGGCCCACGCCAAGTTAAAGTCGTATCGCGCCTCGGTGCTCAAGGCCGCCGTCGAAGGGCGTTTGGTCCCGACTGAGGCGACCCTCGCCCGTGCCGAGGAACGCGACTACCAACGGGCCGATGCGCTACTGGCCAGAATCCTCGAGGAGCGTCGCCGTCGTTGGGAGGAAGCCGAACACGCCAAGTTCAAGGCTGCCGGGAAGCCCCCGAAGGACGACAAGTGGAAGGCTAGCTACGGGGAACCGATAGCCCCAGATACGACCACCCTGCCTACACTTCCTGAGGGTTGGTGTTGGGCGAGCCTCGGCCTGATGAAAGAGTTCTCTCTTTATGGACCGCGCTTTTCTAGTGACGATTACACAGGTGACGGCGTGTTGGTGCTCCGAACCTCTGACATCTCGGAAACGGGGCGTGTTAACCTCGAGACGCCTCCTCGCCTGAGGCTGACCACAGTAGAGTTTGAGAAGTATCAAGCAAAGAAGGGCGACCTGCTAATCACGCGAACGGGCAGCCTTGGAACGCTCGCTGTCCTTAATGACGACGTGGCTGCAATACCCGGAGCCTACCTGATTCAATACCGCCTTGCCGCTCCGCCCGAGACCGTGTGGTACTGCTTCTACTTCCTTAGGAGTCCAAACGCACAAGGCCAGCTTATAGGCGGTGGCCAGGGTGTTGGGAGACCCAACCTCAACGCGCCGACCATTGATTCAATCCCCGTCGCGCTACCGCCGCTTCGAGAACAGGTACGCATTGTCGAAGAAATTCAGCGTTTCACCTCGCTAGCAGACAATATGTTAGTTCAGGCACAGACTAGCGCTTCTCGCTGCGTCCGTCTAAGACAGGCAGTACTCAAGTGGGCTTTCGAGGGCAAGCTCGTCGACCAAGACCCGGCTGACGAACCGGCCGCGCGGCTGCTCGCCCGCATCCGGGCGCAGCGTCTAGCCTCCGTTGGTCCCACCACGAAGAAGAGCCGGGGCCGGAAGGTGAAGGGCGCAGGGTGACCAGCCAGAGCGACCGCATCGTCAGGAAGCTGTGGAGCTACTGCCAGGTGCTCCGTGACGATGGCCTCAGCTATCAGGACTACCTGGAGCAGTTGACGTTCCTGTTGTTCCTCAAGATGGCCGATGAACGGGCGGCCCTCACCGGCGAGCCGCAGGCCATCCCAACTGGATTTCGTTGGGTCGATCTTGCCAACCCGAAGATGGAGGGCGTCAAGCTGGAGCAGCACTACCGCGACACCCTCAAGAAGCTCGGCGAGGAGAGCGGCATGCTCGGGCTGATCTTCAGCAAAGCCCAGAACAAGATTCAAGACCCAGCAAAGCTCCGCCGACTGGTCGTCGACCTGATTGGGAATGAGTCGTGGCTGGAGATGTCGGCGGACGTCAAAGGCGACGCCTACGAGGGCCTGCTAGAACGGAACGCGCAGGACACGAAGAGCGGCGCGGGACAGTACTTCACCCCCCGGTCCCTGATTAACGCGCTGGTGGACTGCCTGCGCCCGATGCCGGGCGAGATTGTCGCCGACCCGGCTTGTGGCACGGGCGGCTTTCTGCTATCAGCCCATACTTACGTTGCCACCCACTACGAGCTCGACAATGCCCAGAAGCGTCATCTCCGCTATGAGGCTCTCCGTGGGGTGGAACTTGTCGACGGCGTCGCTCGCCTCTGCGCGATGAACCTGTTCCTCCACGGCATTGGCCCGGACGACGGAAAGAAGAAGCCGCCGATCAAGACGGACGATGCCTTGCGTAGCGAGCCATCTGAACTTGTGGATGTGGTGCTGACCAATCCTCCTTTTGGGAAGAAGTCGTCCATCACCGTCATCAACGACGAGGGCGAGACCGACAAGGAGTCCATTACCTATAACCGTCCGGACTTCTGGACAACGACCTCCAACAAGCAGCTGAACTTCGCCCAGCATGTGAAGTCCTTGCTAAAGATCCATGGCCGAGCTGCCGTGGTGGTGCCTGACAACGTGCTCTTCGAGGGTGGTGCGGGCGAGAAGGTTCGGCGAAAGCTGCTGCAAGAGTGCGAAGTTCATACCCTCCTGCGCCTGCCCACCGGCATCTTCTACGCCCAGGGCGTAAAGGCGAACGTCCTATTCTTCGAGCGCAAGCCAGGGGCCAAGGAGGCGTGGACCAAAAAGCTATGGATCTACGACTTGCGGACCAACAAGGAGTTCACGCTGAAGGAGCGGCGGATGGTCCGTGCCGACCTGGACGAGTTTGTTGAGTGTTACCACCCAGAAAACCGCAACCAGCGCAAACCCACCTGGCACGACAAGAAGAACTCGGAAGGCCGGTGGCGAATGTTTACCTACGAGGAGTTGGTCTCCCGCGACAAGTGCAGCCTGGACATCTTCTGGCTCAAGGACGAGTCCCTGGAAGACTCGTCCAAGCTGCCGGACCCGCACGTGCTCGCAGCCGAGATTGCCGAAGACCTCCGAAGTGCCCTGGAACAGATCGAGAGCGTCCTGGGGGACCTCCAGCAGCGTGCGGCCCTCGTCGATCGGCAAGCCCAGCAACCCTTGGAAGCGTAGGCGTGTGTCGGCTCCGGCAGGTGATGCGCATTTCGGTCGACAACGACATCCAAGATTCGTGAGCCAGCGTGAGCACTGATAGCCCTCCAGACGTGGTTGCAGAGCTGGGTCGGAGCCTCGATTCAATCGAAGCCACATTTCGTGCACGCTTCGGTCTCGACATCGAATACCCTCCAGAGGTCGATGTGGAAGACTCGAATCGAGAGAGGTTCGAGAACCGGCTGGCGCAGGTACTGCTCCGCGATGTATCCACGATGGTAGCGTCGCCGAAGCTGCTACAGTGGCGTAACAAACTGGGCGACTTCCCCGTGGGGCAGCTCGCGGCTTTCCTGGCCACGCGTCAGCTCGCTCGTCCACAGATCTATTTGAATTTGGCGCGAGAGGACATCGGTTCACTGAACCAGAGGGTGGAGCGCACCACCGAACTGTTAGCCCTCTTACTGGAATTTCAGCCTACACATCGGGCCAGCGCGTATTTGGGTCGCGTCGTCAGCTGCTATGTCTATGGGCTAGATGCCGAGTGTATCGTCATGTGCCGTGCCGTGCTGGATAGCGCCTTCGACCATGCTGTAACCTCGGCCAAAGTCCGCTCTGTACTGCCGGCGCGTAGAACAGAAAAGGGCATCCACTTGGCTCAACGTATCGACGCTGCCGACCTGATAGGAGTGATAAGCAAGTCGGAGGCGAGTGTCGCACGTGCGATTAAGGACTCGGGTAACCATGCCGTGCACAGCGTGCCATTGGCCACGCTCACACCGCTTGAGGCGATCCGAGGGACGATGGCGGTGCTGAGCTCCCTCCAGGCTTGAACAGGAGATAGCGGTAAGACGGGCCAAACAAGGCTGTCAGCTGCCCACCTTCCCTCGGCCGGTTACACTTGAGGGCCCGCAAGCCAGCCATAGCAGTCTGAGACCCGGAATCCATTCATGAGCACAGCTGCGCCTAAGAGCCGCACCTATCCCTTTCTGTTGGGCGGCGAGCTCGTGACCGGCACCGATTCCGTAGAGATCCGAAGCCCTATTCCGGCGACCTGATCGGAGGTGATAGTAAGGTCGCGACTTCCACCCAGGCGCTATCGGCCCTGGTAACCGGTATGGTAGGCTGCACCCTATTAGCGGCATGTATGTCGTCGGGGCATGGCACGTCGGTCAGCGACGAGGAGTCGCCGTGCTGCTCCCACTGTGGCTCACGATCGCGGTATCCGTAACGGCGGGCGGAGTGTTACGGGTAGACTTCTCACGTTGATAGAGTTGCCCATATCGTCGTTCCCACTTTCTTACAATCGACCGAGTCCGCGGTATGGCACCCTGGCAATAATTCGCGAGGCCTGGAAGCTTGGGACGCGGTTCGGCCAATAACTGTGGAATCAGGCTCAAGACGAAAGCCATTGCTCGTTGCGCGTTGCCGTGTCGATAAGCGACGAATCGCCACTCGGTGCCAACACCAAGCTCCGGATACGCAATCGGTCGCGCCGCCTCTGCCGATGGGTGAACAGAACGATCTCTCCATGTGAAGACTTCTTTCAGGCCGTTCTTTATGAGCGTTCCGGTCTGTGGCCCGAATCGAAAGCCCCGCCGCAATACCTCGTACACCTGAGCATGGCGTGCAGTGCGCTTCCTTCTCCAAGCATCAAGCGTGCTTTTCGGTATCGGGATGTGAGGCCGTATCGCCGAGTAGAATGCATCCATCGCCACCGCCACTGCCACGACGCACTGCATGCTGGCGCCAAACTCAGCCTCCAGGGCGCGAGCCTTCCGCTTTTCGTCGTTGCCTTCCCAAACAGCCAGTAGCTTTTCGTGGGCCAGACGGGCCTGCTCAAGATGGTCCCATGAAATCTCCAGCCAGAATGGATGCGTATCCAGCGAGACCTCAATGACCATGTCGCTGTCGAAGCTTCCATCTTGGCCGATGATAAACCTGAGATTTCTAATTCCCAGGGTCATCCCTCGGCTGATGTACACGCCACGAGGGGTCTGACTCACTCCGGCGCCTGGCGATTCGTTAATAGGGTCTGACATGGCTGGGGGCGCTGTCATTTCACCTGTTACGCCGAGATTTGTGCACTGCCCGGCATCCTGCCAGCGCAGCCCGAGCCTAGCGCTGAATGTCCAATCACCAAAGAAGGCTGCGGTGTTCGGGACCGCAGCCCTTTCATTCTGACAGGATGTAGACCCGACACTCCCCACCCGGCAGTTGTTCTAGGCAGACTCGATCAAGCGATCCGTCGTGCAGCACCGTCCCGTCCCGCATCAAGTCATATAGCGTCGCCTGGCGTGCGGGCCCGTCCCGTCCCTCCGGCAATGAGAGTCCGGCCCCGAGCACCAAGGCCAGGCCAGCCGCCGTGGAAGAACGTTCCCATGATGGACTGTGTGACATCACACCGCAGACGAAACCTTTCTCGTCAATCACCGGTCCTCCGCTCATCCCGCTGTGCATGGACGCGCTGAAATCAAAGCAGGGAAAGGTGCTGAGCCCGTTAGTCTTTCGTGGCCAGTGAACGGCGTTGACCGGTCCAGAAACGAAATGCCCTCGGGCCTCGGCTTTGATCCCGAGTTGATCCTCAGCCTCCGCGTCTGGCATCACCTTGAGCCCGTCATATCCGAATGCGAGCATCTCCTCGCCTACCTCGGGCGGCACCGGCCGCAGCTTCAAGGGGACAAAATCAAACGGGCCCAGCTTGTCAGCCGCGCGGAGCTGGCACACTGCAACATCGTCTGAGACTCCGTAGGTGACTTCATCTATGAAAAACAATCGAGGTTTGGCACTTGGAGTGTTGGTCGCACCCATGTACAGAGCGAGGAAGGGGCCGTCGCATTCCAAGCGCCCACTGCTTCGCTGGGGCCAAGTCTTTGGTATGACGTGCCGCGCCGTCAGCATCAATCCGCCCTTGCTTATTACAAAGGCAGTGCCCGGTGCCTTCCACTCACCATCAGCCCTGCCGATGATGGGCCAAATAGACTGAATCAATTCGGAGGCAAGCGGCGTGGGGGATTCAAGCTCCTTACAACCCTCCGCTATCGGCTGCTCCAGGAACTTATCAAACCAAGCTTCAGATTCGCTCATTATCAGCCGGTGGCGCGCCGTTAGGTACTTTTAGGTACTCGGGGGTTAGCCAGAATCGCGTAAGTTCAATGGGCCCTCTGGGATTCGAACCCAGGACCTACGGATTATGAGTCCGTTGGTCTGGGAACGGAAGCTCGCTCGAGGATGCTCTCCCTGGCCAACGCCTTCACCGCCGAGAAGCTGATGTCAGCTGCCCCGCTTTCCCTCGCTCTGTTACACTTGAAGGCCCCGTAACCCGGTCATAACAACGTGAGACCCGGAATCCATTCATGACCGCAGCCGCGCTTCAGAGCCGCACCTATCCATTCCTGCTGGGCGGCGAGCTCGTGAGCGGCACCGATTCGGTGGAGATCCGAAGCCCCTATTCCGGGGACCTGATCGGACGGGCCGAGCTGGCCGGGTCGGACGACGTCGCGGCTGCCCTCGACGCCGCCGTCGCCGCGGGGGCCTGCCGCAAGCCGCGCTGCCGTCCCACGCCCGGGCCGCCGTGCTCGACCGGATCGCCGCCGGCGTGGCGGAGCGCCGGGAGCCCCTGGCCCGCCTCCTCGCGGCGGAGGCGGGGAAGCCGCTCCCGCTGGCCCGGACCGAGATCGACCGGGCGGTCTTCGTCTTCCGCCAGGGAGCGGAGGAGGCCGGCCGGATGGGCGGCGAGGTGATCCCCATGGACCTCCAGCCCCACGGCGAGCGCCGCTGGGGCCTCACCAGCCGGTTTCCGGGCGAGTGCCCTAGGCGGGAGCCCGGCCTTGTTTGGATTCAAGTGCCTCATCGAGGATTGTCGGCTGCACGATCGGAGTGCCCGACTTCTTTCTGTTCTCCTGTTGCGTCGGCCTATCAGCCTTCCGGATATCAACCTGTCGCTGGGCAAGTTGAGCAATCGCTCCCCAGTCCGGCAGCGCCCTGTCCGAGGGATTCCTACTTCTGAAAAACTCCTTGGCCGGGCGCTTCCGAAATGTCCAGAGCAGCTCGGGCGAGCTACGCCGGGGATCCGAGCGCGTAGTATGTTCGGTGGCGTCGGGATCTACGCGGCCGAGCTGTTCTTTGCCTTGCTGGATGACGACACGTTGTACTTCAAGGTGGATGACGCGACGCGGCCACACTTCGAGGAGCGGGGCATGACGCCGTTCCGCCCGTATGGAGAAGACGGCGAGGTCATGGGGTACTATGAGGTGCCCGCCGACGTGCTGGAGGATCCCGAGGCGCTCGGAGCGTGGGTAGAGGCGGCCCTTGCGGTGGCGCGACGGGCCAAAGGCCGCCGCAGCTGACAATGGAGGGAATCCCGTGAAGGCCTATGTGATGACCAGCGGCGTCATTTTCGGGCTGATCACCCTGGTGCATGTCTGGCGCGTCTTCGTAGAGGGTCCGCGGCTGGCGACCGAGCCCTGGTACGTTCTTATCACCCTTGCCGCAGCCGCGTTATGCCTGTGGGCTTGGAGGGTGCTTCGCGCTCTGAGGCGGGCGACGACGTCCTCCTAGTACACGTTGAAAGGCCGGCTGAACAGAAACGGCTCCGGTCCGTGGGGGCCCACCTCGGGAAGCTCATCGGACAGGGCTCTGAATCGATAGGTTCCCACCTCGCTCAAGGCCAACTGGAAGGTTGCGACACCGTTCTCCGTATCGGCAAACCGGTCACCTTGCACCGCTTTATTGCGGACCCGGTACTCACCGTCGTCCTGCCTCTGGAAGAGGCCGAGATAAATCTCGATTCCAGACAGGGGCACTACGTTGCCTGCCGCGTCCACCATGGCCACCTGTATAGTCTGCGCTTCGTTTACCCGCACCCCATCCGGCTGCACCACAAAGACAAAATGGTCGACGTCCCCCCTGGAGAGCGCCGTCGCCTCAAATACAACCGGACTGCCGCTGAGCGATTCTGCGCGCGCCTCTACCGTGTTCAACCCTGGCGAACCGACAGTCCAGCGACCTACCCTGGCGATGCCATCTGGGCCGGTGACCTGGGACGGGTCGAGAAGAGTTCCCCCACCACCAGTCACAACGAATGTGACCTCATACCCGCCAATCGGTTGCCCCAGGCTGTCGACCACACGGACTGCGGGACTGATCGGCACATCCTCCCCGGTGACGGCGGTCTGGGAGCCTCCTTCAACCGGTGCTATCCGACCAGGGCTGGAAGCACTGGGCGGGCTGGGATTGGCACCGGTGCCGCCCGTGCCATCGCCATCGTCGGGTAGGGTCAGTTCGCTGCCCCCGCAGCCGAGGGCGGCGAGAGTGGCAATGGCAATGACCCGGCGACGAACGAACACCAATGAACCCATATCTCGAACGACCTCATACCCGTGTGGCTCAGGCCAACGATGGTCGGGAATGACCAGCAGCCAGTTTGCGGGAAGCGGAGCGGCGCCGCTGTGATTCCGAGCACCCTTGGGCGGGTTGGTCCCCCGGCTGTATCCTTGACCCATGAGCTTCGCCGAGGTAGCCACCCAGCTCGCCGAGATCGGCCGCCACTGTTACGCCCGCGGCTGGGCGCTGGGCACCAGCGGTAACTTCAGCGCAGTGGTGAATCGCGACCCCTTGCGGCTCGCGATCACGACCAGCGGAGTGGACAAGGGCACCCTCTCGGCCGGCGAGATCGTCGAGATCGACCAGCACGGCAAGGTCGTGGCGGGATCGGGCCGGCCCTCCGCGGAGGCCGGTCTCCACCTCGCGATTGCGCGGGGACGGGGAGCCGGCGCGGTGTTGCATACCCATTCGATTTGGAGCACAATTCTTTCGGATGCCGCCGAAAAGGACGGCCTGGCCCTTGAAGGGTACGAGATGCTGAAGGGGCTGGACGGCGTGGGCACTCACGAGCACCGCGAATGGTTGCCCATTCTCGACAACACCCAGGATTGGGCCACCGCGGTGCCCGAGGTCGAGGCGATGCTGGCCGAACACCCGAAGGCCCACGGGTTCCTGATCCGCCGGCATGGGCTCTACACCTGGGGACGAGACCTCGCCGAGGCGGAGCGCCACGTGGAGATTCTGGAGTTTCTGTTCGAAGTGATAGGGCGAAAGCGAGGCATGACATGGCAAGCGTGAGGATCCCCGACCAGCAGCGCACCCTGACCGATCAGGACGAGGTGACGCGCTACCTGGCGACGCTGGGCATCGACTACGAGCACTGGCCCGACACGGAGCGGGTGCCGCAGCAGGCAGCGGCCGAGGAGGTGCTCGCCGCCTACGCGCCGGAGATCGAGCAGCTCAAGGCACGGGGCGGCTACGTCACGGCCGACGTGATCGACGTGACGGCCCAGACGCCCAACCTCGAGGCCATGCTGGACAAGTTCCGGACGGAACACTGGCACGACGAGGATGAGGTGCGCTTCATCGTTCGCGGGCGGGGCCTGTTTCACGTGCACCCCAAGGAAGGCGGCCCTGTCCTCGCGATCGAGGTAGAAGCGGGTGACTTGATCCGGGTGCCGCGCGGCACGTGGCACTGGTTCGATCTCTGCGGCGATCGGGACATCCGGGCCATCCGGCTCTTCCAGGATAAATCGGGTTGGACCCCCCACTACACGGAGAGCGGCGCCGACCGCGGCTACCAGCCGCTCTGCATGGGTCCCGCGTACTTTCCGCATCGGGCCGCGTCGAGCTGAAGGACGTCGGCGCCGTCCTCCTGGACATCGAGGGCACCACGACGCCCCTCGCATTCGTCCATCACACGCTGTTCGGCTATGCGCGCGCCCGGGTGAGTGGGTTTCTCGAGCGGCATTGGAATGAACCCGAGGTCCGCGCCGACGTCGCGCGGCTCGAGGCCGAGCACGCGGACGACCCCGCCGCCGCCGTCGCCCACGTGTACTGGTTGATGGATCGGGACAAGAAGTCGACCGGACTCAAGTCCCTGCAGGGCAAGATCTGGGAGGAGGGGTACCGGTCGGGCGACCTCAGGGGTGAGGTATATCCCGACGTCCCCCCTGCCCTGGAGCGTTGGCGCCGCCAGGGAATCGACATCGCCATTTTTTCCTCGGGCAGCGTCCAGGCCCAACGATCCTTATTCACCAGCACGGCCGCCGGCGATCTGACGCGCTTCATCCGCGCGTATTTCGACACGACGACCGGACCGAAGACCGCGCCGGACAGCTACGCGCGCATCGCGGCGGCCCTCGAGCGCTCCCCCTCCGAGGTGCTCTTTCTCTCCGACGTGGGTTCCGAGCTCGATGCGGCACGAACGGCAGGCATGCAAACGGTGTTGTGCGTGCGGACGCCGGGATCGGCGCCGTCGACCGGCGGGCATCCGGTGATTCGGACGTTCGATGAGGCAAGGTTGTCACCCTGAGAGACCCTGAACGAAGTGAAGGGACCGAGGGGGACAACGCATTACCGCCCGCCGAGCGACACCGACTCGCCGACCTCCGCCGCCCGGAACCGTTCCGCCGGCACACCGCGCTCGCGCAGCGCCTTCGTTAATTCGCAAACCGGCTCGTTGATTCCCTCGGGCGTCAATTGAAAGGTGCCGAAGTGCATGGCGATGCTCTGGCGCGCCCCGAGATCGAGGTGCGCCTGCACCGCTTCCGCCGGATTCATGTGGATGTCCTTCATGAACCAGCGCGGCTCGTAGGCCCCGATGGGGAGGAGGGCGAGATCGATCGGTCCCAGCCGCGCGGCGATCTGGCGGAAATGCGGCCCGTAGCCCGAATCTCCCGCATGAAGAATGCGGAGACCCCCGGCCTCGATGAGGAACCCGCCCCAGAGTGCCCGGTTCCGATCGAACGGGCCGCGGGCCGAGAAATGCTGAGCGGGCGTCAGCGTGATCGGGAGCGGTGCGGTGCCGGCGCGCTGCCACCAGTCGATCTCCTCGACCTGACGGAAGCCGGCCGACCGGAGCAGCCGGCCGTTGCCGAGTGGTGTCACCACCGGCGGATGAAAGCGCCGATTGAGTAGCTGCAGGATCCCAAGATCGCAGTGATCGTAGTGATTGTGCCTCAGGAGCACGAGCGAGATGGCGGGCAGATCGTCGAATCGCACCCCCGGCGCCCGAGCCCGGCGGGGTCCCGCGAACGAGAGCGGGCTCGCCCGCCTGGAGTAGACCGGATAGAGCAGCACGTTGCCGGCAGCGGTTTGAATCAGAAACGTGGCATGACCGACGAACGTCACGACCACCTCGTCCGGTCCGGGATTGGCGGCCGCCGCGGCTCGACCGGCACCTCCAACGGCCACCGGGTCCAGGGCGTGAGCAGCAGGCGCGGCACCATCCAGACCGGTTGGCCGTTCGCGCCGTTGGGATTGAAGAAGCGGCGGCCGTCGAAGTGATCGTTGCGGGGTGTCATGGTCTCTGACAATAACGAGGTCGGGCGGACAGGCGGACAGGCGGACAGGCGGACAGGCGGACAGCACGTAAACACACTAGAGTCATTGCGAGGACGAAGCTCTACGGAACCGCGCCAGCCGTTGTCGCTTCACCCCTAAGAACTGAGAGATTGTGCGTGCCCAAGCTGCGCTTCAAGATCGCCATATCCCTCGACGGCTACACCGCGGGACCCGAACAGAGCAAAGACAACCCACTCGGTATCGGCGGAGATCGGTTGCACGAGTGGGTCTTTCCCCTGGCCGTCTGGCGGGCGATGCACGGCCTCGAGGGTGGCGAGGTGAACGAGAGCACATGGGTGGTGGAGGAATCGCTGGCCAACATCGGCGCCACGATCATGGGCCGCAACATGTTCGGCGGTCATCCGGCCCGTGGGATGCCCGGCAGCCGTGGAATGGTTGGTGGGGATCCGATCCACCGTATCATCATCCCGTCTTCGTGCTGACCCACCATCCGCGGCCGCCGCTCGCGCTCGAGGGGGGAAACAGCTTCACCTTCGTCACCGATGGCATTACGGCGGCGCTGGAGCAGGCGCGGCGGGCCGTCCGGGGGAAGGATGTATCGCTCGCGGGTGGGGCCAAGGCGGCCCAGCAGTTCCTGAAGGCCGGCCTGGTGGACGAGATGGAGATCAGCCTGGTTCCCACGCTGTTGGGCGCCGGCGAGCGACTGTTCGAAGGCATCAGCAACCTCGGCGGGCTCCGGCTGGTACGGTCGGTCGCCGCGCCGGATGTCACCCATCTCAAGTTCGCCAAGGGTTGATTGATCAGACCTTAACCATAGCGAGCGCGATCATGGCAACCCAGACCCTGCTTGGTGTCCTCACCATCGTGAATCTCGGGCTCGTCGGTTTTCAGTCGGTTCATGCCCCGCATCCTGCGAGTCCGCCGGACGTGCTCCGGGGGCGCGCGCTCGAGATCGTCGACGATCGGGGGAAGGTGCGGGCGAGCATCACCATCATGCCCGAGGATCCCAAGGTCATCTGGAAGGGGAAGCCCTACCCCGAAACCGTCTTACTGCGGCTGATCACGGCGGAGGGACGGCCCAACGTCAAGCTGGGCGCCGGCAAGAACGGATCGGGACTCCTCATCGCCGGCGAGTCCGACCCGACCTACGTCCAGGTGCTGGCGGAAGGCGGGGAGACGACGGTGAGACTGAAGAACAAGGATGGTCGGGAGCGGGTGATACGGCCATAGGGCCGAGGACGAGTGAATGCTGTGCTGGCCACCGCCCACCTATCGACAGGAAGACGTCATGACTTCTCTGCTTCGCCGAGCCACGATCTGCGCCGGCCTCGCCGCCATCGGATTTTCTGCCTTGTCTCAGGCTCAGAGCACCACCACGATCGTGCCGCAACGGACGACTAACGGCCGGCGCTGGGGCATCCCTCCTCGACGGTTTGGGTCTGCTGAGGGGTCGGCTCGTTCTACGCCTCTGCACGAGCAGATCGAGCGCGCCTCGTGTTCCTCGCCCTCACGGCGTGTACGCCCGCACGTCGCCCGTTAGCCTGCCATCACCGCCGCAGATGTCGTAGACAATCGGCTCGTAGTTGGTACCACCTATCACGAAAAATTGCCCTTTGGCGGCGGCCCCGCCCGCGTACGCCCGTAGTGGTGCTCGGGAGGAAAAGCCCGACAGCGTATTACTAGCGGGATCATAGATGCCGCCGACCCCGTATGTACAGCTATCGGTGTAATGAGTGCCAACGATGTAGAGCTTGCCACCCAGGGTTGCATAAGCCAGGTCCCCACTAGCCAGCCCAAAAGACCGCTCGGGCACTCTTTTGGTCCACCCGGTAGCGGGATCGTAGATATGCACGTCCCAGGCTGTCCCGACCCCATTCCGACTCGTGGGCAGCGTCCCGCCAATGAGGTAAAACCGTCCGTTCATCACGCCCGAGGCCCCGCCGCTTCGGGCATAGGATGGTGTCCGGAGGGTGGTCCAGATGTTGGTGGCGGGATCGTAGCGAAAGAACCGCTGCGGCCCTGGCGAGCGGTCGGGATTGATCGTCATACCGGCATAGACGTAGAGCTTGCCGTTGATGGCTCCCTGCTGCCCGGCGAAGGCTGCGACCATGAACGGCATATCAGCCTTCCGCGTCCACCCATTGGCCGTGGGGTTATAGATGTAGAGTGCTTTGCTACCCTGCCCGCCGGCCACGTAGATTTTGCCGCCGATGTTCGTGGCCCCGTTCGGGATGAGCGGTGCCGGCAGGGCTGTCTTGACGGTCCAGGTGTTGGAGGCGACGTCGTACGCCTCCACCTTGCGACGAATCTGAAAGAGGCCGGTTGCGGGCACATACCCATAGCCGCCAATCGCATAGATGACGCCGTTTACGGTCGCGGTCTTCAGGTACTGGCGAGCCGTCGGCATCGGGGCGTCCGACGTCCACCCGGCGGTCGCTGCGAGCGGGCCGAGGCCAGGGGCGTCAAGCGTCTTGGTTGGGGGCTCGGGTGCGGTCAGATCGGTCGGGGCGCGCTCACACGCAGCGAGTGCAAGCAAGCTCACTGCGATGGTGTTCAGCGGTGACTGCCGGGTCATGGACCCTCCTGCTACAGGATACGAACTGAGGACATCCCCGAGTTCAGCTTCAACCTGCGCACCCCGGGTCAAGCAGACGTCAAGCGAGAGCGCGAAACAAAAGCGGCCCCTGTTCTCCGCTATCGAGAGCAAGGGCCGCCAGTTGCTTGGTACCGCCCGCGGGGTATCGGCTACTTCGCTGTCGCGTGTACCCCTACAACGACGTCGGTGAAGTCCGGCTCGCCTGGTGCGCCCGGATGGTCGCCATCCTCGAAACTGAGCGTCCAGTCGGGGAAGGTTCCCTCCAAGTGGCCCTCGGGAGGGTTTAGCGCGTGAGTAGACTTGCCCTGGGTGAACCATATCCGCGCCTGAGTGCCCGCCTGGTACACCCACAGTTCATCGAGGCGACCGCCGAATATCCCGGTCGCGTCGCCCACCGTGTGCTGGCACACGCCTAAGAACATCTGGTCCCCTATTGGCGGGGGGGTGCTGATTTTATCACTGATGTCGCAATTGATGCCCAGTAGCGTGAGCTTCAAGGTGGACCGCGCCGCAATATCGAGGACGCACTCCACGACCCTGCCGGAGGTGGTGCAACCCTGGACGGCCGGAGGAAGCGGAGACACGGTGACCGTGCGGGTCGCGACGGCGGTGGCGCCCTCGTTGTCGGTCACGGTGAGCGTGACCGTGAAGGTCGTGCGGGCGCTAATGGTGTAGACATGCGACGGTTTATTCCAATCCTCAGTAGCGCCGTCCCCGAAGGTCCAGGCATAGGTCGCGATGGTACCCGGGGCCACATCGGTGCTGGTGCTAGTGAAGATGCAGCTCTCTCCATAACAATTGGGAGTGAAGGCCGCCGTCGGCGGAATGTTGGCCGCGGTTGGATCTAGGATGAACGTCTGGCTGGTGACACCGGTCGCCCCCTCGTTGTCGGTGACGGTGAGGGTCACCGTAAACTCGGTGGCCGCGGTGACCGTATAGCTATGGGTTGGACTGGTCTCCGTCGCGGTGCCGCCGTCGCCGAAGGTCCAGGCATTCGCAGTGATACGCCCCCCCCCGTGGTCGAAGCTGGTGCTCACGAACGTACAGATCGCTGCGGCACAACTGAAGGTGAATCTCGCCGTCGGAGGCGTGTTGACCGGGGCACCCGGATCCACGGTGACCGTCTGGGTCTCGACCGCGGTGGCGCCGTCGTTGTCGGTCACGGTGAGCGTGACCGTGTAGTCGGTGGGGGTGGTCGCGGTGTAGCTGTGCGACGGGTTGTTCACGTCGGCCATGGCGCCGTCGCCAAAGGTCCAGGCGTAGGTCACAATAGTACCCGGGGCCGCGTCGGTGCTGGTGCTGACGAAGGTGCAGGCCGCTGCATTGCAGCTGTGGGTGAAGCCGGCCGTCGGCGGCGTGTTGCCCGGAGGAGCAGGAGCGATGGTTATGGTGCTGGTCTTGGTGTCGCTCAAGCCCTGAGCATCACGGACAGTCAGGCTGACGTTGAAGTCCCCGGGAGCGACGTAGGTGAATGAGAAGCTCGCCGTGGTCGCATCCCGGGTGCCGTCGCCATCGAAATCCCAGCTCCACTCCGTCACTGCGACATCATCGGTGCTGGTGCTGGCAAAGTCACAGGCCACGTTGATGGTGCATGCCGGCAGAGCAAAGTTCGCCACTGGAGCCGTGTTATCGGGCGGGGGGGTGGTGCCGCTGCCCTCACCACACCCGGACGCCAGCAGGAGCGTTCCGGTTACCATAGCCAGCATAGCGATTAATCGCATGGAATCATCCCAGCCAAAGAGCGACGAAGTGCCTGGAGAGTCGACGGGTTTGGTGCGCGTGAGCAGTACTACGCTAACGGCAGCCCTTGCGCCAGAGCCGTGCCAATCCTCGTCGGACTTTGGCACCCACCGGCTCACACTTGCAACGGCTGGTTCCACAAGGCTTTAGCCTAATCCGCCGACGCACCATACCGGTGCGACAGACCCACAACTGTGGCGGACGGGCGGACGGGCGGACAGGCGGACAGGCGGACAGACGGACAGACGGACAGACGGACAGACGGACAGAAACAAGAAATGTCACCCTGAGGGCCGCAAGGCCCGAGGGGGCCAGAACTCAGTAGGTCCCGCCGACCAGTCGGCTATCCCGGAACCTCCGAGTTTCGGCCCCTCGCTGCGCTCAGGGTGACAACCTGTCCGCCCCTCGCAACGACTCAGGCTACAGCTGCGGGACAGGTCCCGAGAGCGTTCCGCATCTCGGCAGCCGACTGCCAGCGCTCTTCGGGCAGCTTGGCCAGCGCCTTGTTGACGGCCCTCGCGAGCTGGGGGGGCAGATCGGGCCGCAACATCCGCACGTCGGGTGCGGGCTCGGTGAGGTGAAGCTGGAGAACTACCGCCTCCTTGCGCCAGACGAAGGGCGGTCGTCCCGTCAGACACTCGAAGAGGACGCAGCCCAGGGAATAGAGATCGCTTCGGCCATCGATCCTCTGCTCCGCATTGATCTGCTCGGGACTCATGTAGGACGAGCTGCCTACCGTAATGCCAGCACGGGTGATCTCCCGGCTGACCGAGGTGACGATTGCGCGCGCGATGCCGAAATCGAGCAGGACCGCGCCACGATCAGGGGAGATGATCACGTTCTCCGGCTTGACGTCCCGGTGGACGATGCGGAGCTGGTGGGCGTGGCCCAGTGCGTCGAGCAGATCGCACGCCAGCCGGAGGGTGTCGGCGGCGCTGAGCCGCCGGCCGCGACCCAGCGCCTCGCGGAGGGTCGGCCCGTCGATGAACTCCATGGCGAGGTATACGAACCAGTCTTGCTCCCCGGAGTCGAGCAGGCGGGCAATCCGGGGATGACTCAGGCGGGAGACCAGCCTGATCTCGCGCAGGAATCGGTCAGCAACGACGCTCTCGAGGAACTCGGGGTGGAGGATCTTGAGCGCGAGCTTCTGTCCGGCCCGATCAAACGCGAGGAAGACCCGGGCGTCACCGCCACGGCCGACCTCACGATCCACTTCGTATCGATCACCGAAAGCGTGGCGCACGAGCCCCAGCAGCTGGGGTCGGACGGCCTGCGCTCCGGATTGGGCTGCCATCAAGGGACCCTCCGAAGCGGCGACGGTCAGGGTGCCGTTGCCAATGAGTCGGAGGGAATCTGATCGTCGCTCGTGAACGGAGCGTGAAAAGGGGCGGGGTTACTCTCGAAGCAGGCGAACGTTGCGTTCAACAGATTGTTTTTGGGCTTCGGTGGGAAAGCGCATCTCCTCGCGCAGCCGCTCGTAACGAGGTTGGCCCCGCAGACCGTCGAACGAGGACCGCGCCAGCAGGAACACCAACTGGCCGTCTCGCATGCGGCGGCACTCCATCAACGTATCGAGCGCGGTCTCGAGGTCACCCAGGCGGGCCTGGGCGCCGGCCATAATGAAGAGGCTGAAAGGCACCCCCGTGTCCGCCTCCCGTCGCAACTCGGCGCAGAGCCGCCGCGCCTCGCCGGAGGCGCCCATACCGGCCAGAGCATACGCGATGCACGATCGGAGATAGGGTGTCTGTACCTGGGGCGGCAACTGCCGGGCGGCCTCAAGGGCGTCGGCAAAGCGACCCAACGCCGACAACGTCCGCACCGCCCAGATGGTGCTGAGCAGGTGCCCGGGCTCGTCCCGCAGAATCTCCTCGATGATCTCGAGCGCCTCCCCATGGCGGCGGGCGAAGAAATGACATCGGCCGATGCAGAGCCTGATCGAGAGCGAGAGCGGCTCGAGCGCGTGAGCGTGGTGAATGCGCTGCATCGCCTCCTCGTCCCGTCCCATCGCCGACAGGAAGGTGGCATACCAGGTCTCGCCGTAGGCATGCTCCGGCTGGAGCTGCAGCGCCCGGCGGAACTCCCGTTCCGCTCCCGCCCAGTCCCAGTCGAAGAGAAACTGAATCACGCCGAGCCAGGTGTGTCCCTCCGCCAACCCGGGGTCGAGGCGCAACGCCTCCAGTGCCGCGGCCTTGGCCCTGGGCATCGCCTCACAGGGCAGCAGGTCGCCGAACTCCAGGAAACCGCGGAGCGCCCAGCACTCCGCCTGGCCGGCGTGGGCGAGGGCGAAGCCCGGGTCCTTCTCCACCGCCTGCTCGAAATACTCGAGGGCGAGCGCCAGCCCCTCGACGGTGCGTTTGTGGGCGGAGTAGCGGCCCCTCAAGTACAGCGTGTACGCATCCACGGCAGGCGTGGGCTGCCGGACCAGGTTGGCCGCCGAGGCGGATTGGCCCAGTGGAAGCGCGGCCACGATCGACCGGGACAACTCCTCCTGCAGGGTGAACACGTGCTCCATGGTGCGCTCGTAGCTCTCCGACCAGAGGTCGCACCCGTCGGCGGCGCTCACCAGCTGGGCGTTGAGCCGGATGCGGTCACCGATCTTCCGCAGGCTTCCCTCGACCAGAAATTCCACGCCGAGCCGTTCCGCGATCTGGCGGGCGTCGAGCCCCTTGTCCTTGAAGGCAAAGACGGAGGTACGGGAAACGACTCTGAGGCCCTGAACCCGCGCCAGCGCGCCGGCCAGTTCCTCGGTCATCCCATCGCTGAAGTACTCGTTCTCCCGTTCGGGCGTGAGATTGAGAAACGGCAACACCGCAATGCTGGGACCGGCCGGTGCCCCGCATGATGCGCTCTTCAGCCGCTCCGCCGCGGCCGCCAGGACCGGATCGGGCTCGCTGTCGAACTCCTCGCGCAACCGCTTCGCGTGATCACGGGCGAACTGGAGAGCTCCCGCGTTCCCCGCGGCCACTCGAAGCGCCTGCATGTAGGCCACCGCGGTCCTCGCATTGAGAGGGTCCGCCTCCACCAGGCGGCGCCACCACTCGGCCGATCCATTCGCGTCGCCCCGCTGCCCGTCGGCCGCCGCCAGCGCCTCCAGTGCGGCCCGGTATTTCCGCAGGTACTCCGCCCGCTCTGCCTCTGCCCAACGCTCGAACTCGGCCGCACCGCTGAGATAGAATCCGTCCAGAAATGGCCCCCGGTACATGGCGACCGCCGCCCGCAGATCGCCGCGCTCCAGCGCGTCGGTGAAATCCAGGAGATCGGAGCCGATGACCCGGGGGTTGAGCCGGAGGTCGTTGGTGGCACGAACCAGCGAGTCCACGCCGAGCTCATGCCGCAGGGCGTAGAGTGACTGGGCGAGGCGGTGGGCCGCCTTGGCCGGCTCGGTCTCGGGCCACAGATAGGCCAGCACCTTGTCGCGGCTGATGGGGCGCTCGCCGGCGTTGGCCAGCAGCGCGAGGAGCGCGAGAGACCTGGGCTGGGTGATGGTACCGGCGTCGGGACGCCCGTCCTCCAGCGTCAAGCCGCCGAATGCCCGGAGCCGCACGATGTTCACCTGGCTGATGGGAATCTGATGGGAGGCTGATCCTGGGCTGAGCCCCTCTCCCTATTGTAGCCTCGCAGCCGTGGGGAGCAAGATCGATCACCATCACAACGGAGAGTCAGACCATGTCTCGCCACATCGTTCTCAAAGCGGCGCTCGCCGCGACACTCCCGCTCGCAATCATCGTTCTGCCAGGCTGGGCGCCGGCCGTGGCGCCGTCCAGGATCGCTGGAACCTTCACCGCCAAGTATGCCGAGCAGCATCCTCTCCCGGTCCCGGACGTGGGGGGGCACGCCCTCATGCTGGGCCGGGTCGAAGGCGTGAATCGAAGCACCGGTCCGCGTCTGTACATGGACCAGGGGAAGGTGACCAGCCTCGAGTTTGGGGACTTGATGCAGGGAAACGGGGCGCACCAGGGCTACATCACGTTCAGCCAGGGCGCCGACAGCGTGATCTCGAAATGGAACGGCAAGGTCACCACCACCCTCTCGCCCGACAAGACACCGATGACTAGCTTTGCCGGGACCTGGACCAAGCTGAAGGCGACCGGTCGTTACCAGGACATAACCGGCAAGGGCACCTACCAGGGCCGCTTCATCTCTCAGACCGAATACACGGTGGACTGGGAGGGAGAGATTTCCGGTCAGCGTCTCGCGCAGCAGTAACGGCGATCAGCCTCGAATCCAGGAGGAAGTCATGACGAGCGTCAGCACCCCACCAAGTGCGCGGAACGCCAGGGCGGCCGCCCCCGCGCCCAGCCAGCCGACCAGCGCCGGGCAACTGGACGAGATGGTAGCCCGGCTCCGAGACGGGGCATCGGCCTTCGTGCGGCTCTCGATGAGCGACCGCATCGCCCTCGCCCGGTCGATGCAGGCCGGTTACCTGCGCCTTGCCAGGCGCATGGTGGAGGCGGCCTGCGCAGCCAAGGGGATCGCATCAGACACTCCGGTGGCGGGTGAGGAGTGGGCCACCGGTCCCTGGCCGGTCGTGCGCCAGTTACGTCTGGTCATCGAATCGCTCCAGTCGATTCAGCGGACCGGCACGACGCCGATCGGTCGCCTGGGACGAAACGCCGACGGACGGCTCACGGTGCGGGTCTTTCCCACCAACCGGATCGACGGGGTGCTCTTCTCCGGCATCACGGTGGACGTCCACCTGCTGCCCGGCGTCACCGAGGACACGCTGGACGCCACGCGAGCCTCCTTCTATAAGAGCCGGAAACACGACGGGCGGGTCGTGCTGGTGCTCGGCGCCGGCAACATCACCGCGATTCCGCCGATGGACGTGATCACCAAGCTGTTCAACGAGGGCTCGGTGTGCCTGCTCAAGATGAATCCGCTGAATGCCTACGCCGGCCCGTTCATCGAGGACGCGTTCTCCGAGGCGATTGCGCGCGGGTTCCTGGCGGTGGCCTATGGCGGAGCGGAGGAAGGGGCCTACCTGGCACAGCATCGCGGCATCGACGAGATCCACCTCACCGGGTCCGCGGCGACCTACGACAACATCGTGTGGGGGCCGCCGGGGCCGGAGCGGGAGGCGAGGAAGGCGCGAAACCAGCCGGTGGTGACCAAGCGGGTCACCGCGGAGCTGGGGAACGTCTCGCCGGTGCTGGTGGTCCCGGGGCCATACAGCGCAAAGGAGCTGGCGTTCCGGGCGGAGAACATCGTTGCGGCCGTGGCCTACAACGCGTCGTTCCTCTGCAACTCGGCGAAGATGCTGGTCACCCCCAAGGCCTGGGGGCGACGGCCGGCGCTGCTCGAGGCGGTGGAGCGGATCCTGGGGACGGTGCCACTCCGGCAGGCGTACTATCCCGGTGCGGAGCAGCGGTGGCAGCAGCTCACCGGAGGGCGGCAGGTTCGCACCGTCGGGACGCCAGGTCAGGGAGAGCTGCCGTGGACCATCCTCGCCGGGCTCGATTCCGCCGACGCCGGCGATCCTGCGTTTACCACCGAGCCGTTCTGCTCGGTGCTTTCCGAGACCGAGGTGGGGAGCGACGACCCGGTGGAGTTCCTCGACCGGGCGGTAGACTTCGCCAACAACCGGCTCTGGGGCAGCCTGTCGGCCGATCTCGTGGTGCACCCGAAGAGCCTCAAGGACCCCCGAGTGGCCGAGGCGTTGGAGCGCGCGATCGGCCGGCTCCGGTATGGTGCCGTGACGGTCAACAGCTGGACTGGTTTCGCCTTCTCCTTCGCCTCGCCGCCCTGGGGCGCGTACCCGGGCTCGACGCCGGCAGACATCCAGAGTGGGAACTCCTGGGTGCACAACACGCCCATGCTCGAGGGGATCGAAAAGGCGGTGCTGCGCCACCCGCTCACCATCATGCCCAAGCCTGCGGTGTTTCCCAGCCACCGCACGGCGCACACGCTCATGGAACGGCTCACCGCACTGGAGGAGCGGGCCAGTTGGTCCAAGGTTCCGGGGGTAGTCGCGACCGCGATGCGAGGGTGAGCAGTATCTACCGCCCGACCGCGTCGAGCTCTGCTCTGGCCCTCACGGGGCAGCGACGGGGACTGGGAGCCGGCGCTGGATCTGGGTGCCGTCGCCCAGCTGACCCGCCCAATTCGCGCCCCAGCAGTAGGCTCGGCCCTCGGTGGTCACCCCGCAGCCGTGGCGCTCCCCAGCATTCAGCTGGGCCAGTACCAGGCCGGTGGCCGCCGCCGTGGGCGTCAGCGTACTCGTAAACGTTCCGTTGCCGAACTCGCCGCGGGGATTGGAGCCCCAGCAGAAGCCCTGCCCGGCCGTGGTCACGGCGCAGGAGTAAGAAGAGCTCGCGCTCACCTGGTTGAACTGGCGCTGACCGGCGACCGCGACCGGGGTGGATCGCGTGTCTCGCGTGCCATCGCCGAGCTCGCCGTCGTAACCCTGCCCCCAGCAGTACGCCCGGTACGCCGTGGTCACGCCGCAGGTGTGAAAGTGTCCCGCCTCGACGCTCCGGAAGAAGAGCCCGCCCACCACCGCGACCGGGCTGGATTGGGCGCCGCCGCCACTTCCGAGCTCGCCTTCGTTGTTCCTCCCCCAGCAATAGGCCCGGGCGTCGCTGGCTACTCCGCAGGTGTGGTAGGCGCCCAGGCTCAGCCCGCGCCAGTGGAGCCCGCGGCCCACCCGCACCGGTGTCAGGCGCTGCAGGTGGGAAAAGTTGCCCAGCTGGCCGAAGGAGTTGTCGCCCCAGCAGAAGCCCTCCCCCGAGGTGGTAATCCCGCAAGTGTGGTTGCCGCCCGCGCGCACCTGGCGGAACAGGTGTCCCCCCAAGACCGGCACCGGCCGCAGGACGAACGTGCCGTTAGTGCCGTCGCCCAGCTGACCCGCCCAGTTCGAGCCCCAGCAGTAGGCTCGGCCCTCGGTGGTCACGCCGCAGCTGTGCTCCGGTCCCACACTCACGTGGCGGAAACGAAGCCCGCCCGCCACCTCGGCCGGGCGATAGTGGTCGGTTCTGGTGCCGTCGCCCAGCTCGCCATCGAAGTTACCGCCCCAGCAGTAGGCCCGGTCGTCGGTGGTGACACCACAGGTGTGGGTATCGCCGGCGCTCACCGAGCGGAACACCAGCGTCCCGGCCACCGTGGCAGTGGCGAGCGCCGGGGTGGCGACCTCCTCCGGGCCGGTCGGCGACGTAGCATCCTCCCGGCAGCCCAGGGCGGCCATGATCAAAGACAGGGAGAGCACCGGCACCAGCCGGCGATGGAACCGGCCCAGCCGCAGGGAACCGCAGAACAGGCTATGTGACTGCATGGGAACCTCTTGGGCTTCCGCTGGACCGGATTGGCCACCGCGAGCCGTCCAGCAACCATCGCTCGGCAGTGGAACTGTACAGCTAAGCTGCTCGGGCCGGTCAAGCGGATGTCAAGCGGACGGGCGGACGGGCGGTCGGGCGAACAGGAACGGGAGTCATTGCGAGGGGGCAACGCCCCCGAAGCAATCCAGCGGGTGCCGCACGTACACCACGGGATTGCTTCGGTCGCTTCGCTCCCTCGCAATGACTAACTGATTTCATCCGACCACCCGTCCGCCGGTCCGCCCGACCGCCCGTGACCCAGATGCGACGGAGCAATGATCCGGTCGTGGCGTGGGGGGTCGATTGTGGTGGCTCGAGGTCCACCATCCTCCCACCCGGATATGCCCTATGCAGCGTACGCTGTCGCTCCTCTGGCTCGCGCTCGCCCTCGCGATCTTAAGCACCAGCTGCTCGCAGGACGCCACCACCCCGACCGATCCGACGATCCTGGTACGGCGGTAGGGGAGAAGCCTCAGTACTCGCGCGTCATCCCGAGCGGAGCGAGGGATCGACCCCTCGCTGCGCTCGGAATGACCCGGTGTGCTGCCTCCGTGTGCCCCACCTACCGCCGTGCCGCCCGTTAGAAGATGTACCGCGCGCTGAGCTGCATCCGCCACCGCGTGCGGTCCACGTCCACCTCATGCCGCCGAGGCTCGAGCACACGGAAAGCGTGGAATGCCGCTGATGCGGGTGTCCTACCCGGGGCGATCTCGCGGCGTCGGCGGTAAGGCGGTTGTCATTGTGAGCGAAGCGAAGAATCCCTCAGCATTAGGGATCCTTCGCTACGCTCAGAGCCTGCCCTGAACGCAGGGAAGGGATGAGATTTTAGGCCTATGCAGCAGGATCTACACCTTATACTGCTATCAACTATCAACGCCATTCCCGGTGTCGACCCGCTGACCGCCCGCCTCAGGGTATGAGCGGCTCCTGTATCACCGGCCTGGTGCCGAACGGCTTCACCCCGATCGCGGTGTGAAGCTCATCGGGGAAGTACACCGCACCGTCCTTCATCACCAGGCGCACTTGCCGGAGGACGCTCACATCCTTCGTTGGGTCGCCGGGGACGAGCAGCAGATCGGCCCGCTTGCCCCGGGCAATGGTGCCGAGCTCACGGTCGAGCCCCAGGTGCTCGGCGGCACCAATGGTAGCCAGCCGGAGCACGTCCTTAGCTGGAATCCCCGCGCGCTGCCACTCCTCGAGCTCGCTGTGGAGCATGACCCCCGGCACGTCGTCGGTCCCCGGCACGAGGTGGATCCCGCGGTCGAACAGCAGCTTGAGCACATCGCGGAGCTTCTGGGACGAGGCGCGGTAGGTAGCGTCCTCCCCGGGCTTGATGTCGAGGATGGCGACCTTGCGGCTGCGCTGAATCGGGCCTGGCATGTGGTCGAGCCACGGCGCGTCCCCCGGGGTGACCTTGCCGGCCCGGGCGAGCAGCAGCGACTGAAAGGTGGCGATCGTCGGGTCGTGGCCGACCCCGCGCTTCAGCATCTCGGCGATAAGCTGCTGGAGACGAGGATCGTCCAGGCTGAGCTTGGCCGCCCGGAGGCCCAGAGCGGTGAAGCGGAACGGTGTCCGGGTATCCTCCTTGTCGGTGTCGATCAGGAAGCTGAGGATGAGCTGGTTGATGTGGGTGACCTCGTCGTAGCCATCCCGCACCACTCTCGGTGAGCTGGAAAAGGCGGGGACGTGGCCGGCGACCCGCATGCCGAGGCGGTGCGCCTCTGCCGCAATCGGGGCAACCCAGTCGGGCGGCATCGAGTTGTAGATCTTGACCTGGTAGTATCCCCGCTCGGCATACCAGCGCACTTTTTCCAGCGCGACCGGCAGGCTGTCCACCACAAACCCGCCCTGGGCGGAGAACGGGCTTTTGCCCTCGAGGAAGCCCGAGCGAACCACCCTCGGTCCCATCAGGGTTCCCTTCTCCACCCCGCGCAGGATCTCGTCGAGCACCAGGTTGTCGTTTCCCATGTCCCGCACGGTGGTGACGCCAGCCGCGAGATGGAGCGGCCCCTGCCAGGTGCCATAGTGGCTGTGCAGGTCGAACAGGCCCGGCACGAGCGTGCCACCCTCGCCATCGATCCGGATCGTGCTATCGGGGGGCTCGAAGTCGGACGCGATCGTGGTGATGCGCCCGTGGTAGGTCACGACGGACGTCGGCGGGGACAGTGTACCGGTGACGGGATCCAGCACCCGCACGTTTCGCAGCTGGACCGGCCGATCCCAGCGGTGCGTCAGTCGCGTGGTCAGGGTTGCGAGCAGCTCGGACTCCAGCTTCACCGCCAGCTGGTTCAGCTCCTTCGCGTTCTTCTCCCACGCCTCCGGCACCAGGACAAACCAGCCACTGAGCGCCCCGGCCCCGCGCCCATCGGGGCCGGTGAGGATGAAGACCGGGGCAAGATCGAGCCCCCAGAGTGCCCACACTGTGCTCTTGCCCCCGCTACCAGGGAGCGAAACATCGCGCACCCGTTCGGCGCGAACCGAGCCTCCCGGCCAGGCGGGGAGGGTGTGCTCCGATGCCGCGAGGAGGGCCGGCAGGTAGAGCGCCACGAAGTAGGGGCTGCCGTCGATGGGGAGGTACATGCCACGTCCCGTCGCCGCCGTGCTCCCGCGATCATTGAGGCTCTGCCACTCCGCCCGGTTTCCCTGCCAGCGGAACGACTCCTTGGCCGGGCTGCCGAAGGTGGTCTTGCCCGAGAGCGTCAGCTGCCGGGGCAGGCCGTCCGGTCCGAGTTGCCAGGTTTCGCGAATCTTGGGACCCCGGCCGTTGTCGTCGATCAGGAAGTCGGTGTCGACTCGGGTGCCGTGCCGGGTGACCTGGAGATGCCCGACCCGTGCGCCGTTCGAGATGACCAGGTAACGCTCTGCGGGGGCCTGCGCCGAAGCGCTGGAGGCCATGGCCCCGAGGATGATGAAGCTGATTGGTATGCGCATAGGAAGTGGGTGGGAGACACCCACAAGGTACGGCCCGGGTGGTAAGGCGGACAGGCGGACAGGCGGACAGGCGGACAGGCGGACAGGCGGACAGGCGGACAGGCGGACAGGCGGACAGGCGCGCCGATGATACACGAGCAGTCATTGCGAGGCCACGAAGTGGCCGAAGCAATCCCGCAGAAGCGCGTAAGATAAGTGTCATTCTGAGCGAAGCGAAGAATCCCTCAGGTGAGCAGTTAATGGATCCCTTCGCTTGGCTCAGGGCAGGCTCTTCGCTGCGCTCAGAGCCTGCCTGAACGTAGTTAAGGGATGACAGCCGGGAAGGACCGTGATGGCGACACTCCCACCCATCCCGACTACGCGGCATCATTTACCGCCGCTTTAGCTGCCGCCCCTGTTGAAATGCCCGTTGGCCAACCCGCAGCCCACGCCCTGGACCCAGAGTGTCTGCATGCCCGGGATCTCGGGCGCGATGTCGCCATCGGACACGATCATCTGGGCGGTGAACGACTCGTCGATGCCATCGCCGGCCCGGTAGAAGTCGGCCAGAAGGACCGCGGTGTGGGATCGTCTCGCGACGGCCTTTTTGTGCCGTCCCGACGCTCTTGACACCTGCTTGACTGAGCCGCTCAAGATTCAAGGGGTCCAGAACGGTCCGCACTCGCATCTTCCCCCAGGGGGATACATGAGCCGTCACCTCTCGCCTTTGAAACGGGCGTCCACGCTAGGCTTGCTCGCCCTCGTCGCTTGTGACGAGAGCCCCACGCCCACCGATCCCACAGAATCGCCCAGCCCGGTCGTAGCGGCGGCGGTGAGTTACTCGGCGCAGGATCTGGGAGGTGGAGAATTCGACAGCCGGGCCACGGGCATCAATACCGCCGGTCAGGTGGTGGGATACACGTTCGATCCGGACGACATATTCCGGGTTTTCATCTGGAAGAACGGTGTCACCACCCATTTTCGCTCCTCCCTGGGCGGCTATGATGCCAAGGCCTTCGACATCAATGACGTCGGACAGGTGGTCGGGTCCGCCCAGAACGCCGGAGGCAAGATGCGAGCGTTTCGCTGGACGAACGGCACCATGGCCGGTCTGGGGACATTGGGTGGCAACGAGAGCTTTGCCTTCGGGATCAACAATCGGGGTCACGTGGTGGGACAGAGCCGGATCGCCGGCAACGCTCGCAGCCATGCCTTTCTGGTGAAGAACGGCGTCAGGACCGATCTGGGGACCCTGGGCGGCCCCAACAGCGCCGCGAGGGATATCAACGATGCAGGACAGGTGGTCGGCTGGAGTGAAACCGCGACCGGCGCCCGGCATCCATTCCTGTGGGAGAACGGCGTCATGAAGGATCTGTTCCCGCCCGGGTCGACCAGCACCGGCACCGCCTATGCCATCAGCCCGATCGGGGCCGTGGTCGGAGAAAGGAACAATCGCGCCTTCCGGTGGCAAAACGGAGTCTTCAGCGGCTTGGGCCTGGCGGGGCGGGGCCCGAGCGTCGCCACCGGCATCCGAGGGGGCCGTATCGTAGGCCACGTTGGTGGTCGGGCATTCGTCCTGGTTGGCGGAGAGCTGACCCTCCTGCCTGCCCTCCCCAGCGGCGTCAGCAGTGTGGCATACGCCGTCAACGGGGCGGGAGTCGTCGTCGGGAACACGATCATAGAGTTGGACCCTTCATGTCCAAACGGTGGTTGCGCGCAATTCGATCGCGTAACCATGTGGACTCCGGAATAACGACGGAGAGGACGGAGAGGACGGAGAGGGCGGAGCGGCGGAGAGGGCGGAGCGGCGGAGAGGGCGGAGAGGACGGTAACCGCCCCCAGCGCGACAGGTGATGCGGTGGGGGCCGATGGCCTAGTGCGACCTCGGCCCCTCGCCAGCGCTCCATGACTATACCGCAGCCATGCTCTCCTTCGCGGCGGTAGCAATCAAGTTGGCCACCGCGGCGGGTTGGGAAACGTAGATCGCGTGACTTCCCGCGACCTCGACGACCGTCGCTCCTGCTCGCGACGACATGAGCCGCTGAGCCGGCGGTGGAATCATCCGGTCCTCCGTGGCCACCAGGTACCAGCTCGGCTTGGACCTCCAGGCGGGCTCGCTGATCGTTCCGCCGAGCGCTTCGACCCCCCAGGGGAGCTGGGCGTCCGCCATGAAGGCGGCAAGTTCTGGGTCAACATCAGCGGCGAATGAACCGGCGAACTTTTCCCTGTCCAGGAGGAGATAGCCGTCCGTGGGCGGCAGGATCGGCGGAACCGGCGCTCCCGGAGGCGGATCCTTGATGAGGGTGGCGACCGACTCACCCCGGTCCGGAGCGAAGGCGGCGATGTAGACCAGACCGACAACCTTGGGATCGTTGCCTGCTTCGGTGATCACCGCGCCGCCGTACGAGTGCCCGACGAGGATAACGGGAGCGTCCTGCGCCGCCACAACGCGTCGGGTTGCGGCAACATCGTCGGCGAGCGAGGTCGTCGGATTTTGGACAACGCCGACGGTAAAACCATCTTTCCGCAAGATCCCATAGACCGCCTCCCAACCAGAGGCATCCACGAAACCGCCATGCACGAGAACAACGTTCCTTGTGGCCGAGTCGGGGTGTTCAGACATGCTTCCCTCGCTCCGAATGATGAAGGAGGACAGTGGTCCAAGAGACACTCCCGCCTATGGTGTCCAGGGTGCTGACATTTTTTATAGAATTCCCGTGCGGTCGCATCTCGTGCCACGAGGTTCCGAACTCCTATCTCGAACTCTTCGTGACCTTTGTGTCCTTCGTGCCTTCGTGGTGAAAAGCGCGCGGGGTGCGGGCAGTGCCAGATAGTGGCGCCCACACCACGAGACAACGGGATTAGCTGGGGTGGGGGCGACTGCGGGATTGCTTCGGGCAGGAGGGACCCGCGGGATTGCTTCGGCTCTCCGCGTCTCGCAATGACCGGCAGCGCGGAAGCAGCCCACCGTATCCGCCGCTCGGCGACGATGGAGCTGGCCGTGGCGACCCTCGTGCTCGTCGTCACCGCGATACTCGTGAGTCTGCCGTCGTCAAAACCTCCCCGGCCGCCAGGCACCGCCGCACCCGTGGCCGCGCCGGCGGAGGGTTGAAGGTGTCGCCCGGGGTTGCGCGTCATTGCTTCTCTGGCTCGGCCTGGCCGGGCGCGACCTGGCTATACAGCGCACGACCACTCTTCTGCTGTTTGGCCGCGTACATCGCAATGTCGGCATTCTTGAGCAGCTCCTGCACCGATTGTCCATCCTCAGGATAGAGCGCTATCCCGATACTCGGTCTCACGGTGAGCTTTACACCTTCGACCTCGCACGGCCGTGCAACATTGTCGATGATCTTGGCCGCAAGGTTTGCAGCAGTGTTTTCGTCTTTGGCTTCCAGCATCAGAAAAAGAAATTCGTCTCCGCCGCGGCGGCTGATGGTATCGCCGCCCCGGACGAACGTTTGCAATCGCTGCGCCACCGTTTGCAGGACCCGGTCCCCGATGTCATGCCCGTGACGATCGTTGATGCCCTTGAACTCATCGAGTTAGATGAACATCACCGCGAGACGCCACCCATGGCGTTGC
>JBBQXQ010000021.1:0-33372 GCA_038209515.1 Gemmatimonadales bacterium | reverse complement strand
GGTGATCGTCGTCGCCCACGAGCTCTCCCCCGGGCTCACCGTGCAACTCGATCGAGACCATGTCGTGGGCCTGGTGAGTGAAGAGGGGACCCGCACCGCTCACGCCGCAATCCTGGCGCACTCGCTCAACATCCCCGCCGTGTTTGGGGCAGCCGGCGCGCTCGCGGCCATCCCGGACGGCACCATCCTGCTCATCGACGGTCAGAGCGGTGCCATCGTCCTTAATCCCAACCGGGATGAGATGGAGGATGCCCGGGTGCAGGTGAGCCGCCGCCAGCGGCTGGAGCTCCAGCTCGAGGGCGTAGTCGGGCAGCCCGCCGTCACACCTGCCGGCCGGGCCATCACCCTGATGGGGAACGTCGATCTGCCTGAAGAGATCGAGGCGGCAGTGCGCCATGGCGCCCAGGGCGTGGGACTCCTGCGCACCGAGTTCCTCATCACCGGTCGAGCCGTACTGCCAAGTGAGGACGAGCAGGCCGACTACTTCCGGCGGGTGGCGCGCGCCTTTCCCGACCTGACCGTGATCATCCGGTCGTTCGATCTCGGAGGCGACAAGTTCCCTGCCGCGTTCAAGGCGCCGAGCGAAGCGAATCCGTTTCTGGGATGGCGATCGATCCGGGTCTGCCTCGACGAGCCCGAGGTGTTCCGCCCGCAGATCCGGGCAGTGCTGCGCGCGGCGTCCGGTCATGATATTCAGTTGATGCTGCCCCTCGTCACCACCGTCCAGGAAGTCCAGGATGCCCGCGACATGGTCGCGGAAGAGGCCCGAGCCTTGGCCGCCGCCGGGGTGCAGGCCGCGCCATCAGTGCCGGTTGGAGTCATGATCGAAACTCCCGCCGCCGTGCTCATGGCCGACCGGCTCGCCGAGGTGAGCGCATTCTTTAGCGTAGGCACCAACGACCTGACTCAGTACACGATGGCGGTAGACCGGGGTAATGCCCGGCTTGCCAATCGCTTCAACCCGCACGATCCCTCCATCGTGCGCCAGCTGCATCGGGTGGTCGAGGTGGGCAAGACCGCAGGGCTGCCGGTGAGTGTTTGCGGCGAGATGGCCTCCGAGCCGCTCAGCGCGGTGCTCCTGCTCGGACTCGGGTACGATCGCCTGAGTGTATCCCCTCCGGCGCTCCCGCTGGTGAAGTGGGTGATCCGGACCGTGCCGGAGGAATCCGCCCGGCGAGCGGCCAGCGCGGCCCTCGCTGCGGCAAACGCCGCCGATGTCTCCCGGGTCCTGCGTGAGGTGGTGGGGGAGTACATAGACGTCCGTCTGCTCGACCCTCAATCGGCGTTGCCTGGGCGTGGCCGGGTTGCTAGCTTGCCCCCCGGAAAGAGCAGTCCTTAGCTTCGCTCGCTCCCGCGGCCCAGTTCCTGCGTCCCCTCACTTGTTTCCTGAGACCATACTCCATGGCCGGTATCAAGCGTCACATTTTCACCTCCGAATCCGTCACCGAGGGCCATCCTGACAAGGTGGCCGATCAGATCTCCGATGCGGTGCTGGATGCGATCCTGGCGCGCGACCCGGCTGGCCGGGTCGCGTGTGAGACTTTGGTGACGACGGGCATGGCAGTCGTGGCGGGGGAGATCACCACCAACACCTACGTGCATATTCCCGATCTGGTACGTGCGACGGTCGCCTCGATCGGATATACCGATGCGTCCTACGGTTTCGACGGTCGCACCTGTGCGGTGCTCACCACAATCGACCGGCAGTCGCCGGATATCGCGATGGGGGTCGATTCGGACTCGGGCAAGGAGCAAGGTGCGGGCGACCAGGGAATGATGTTCGGCTACGCGACCGATGAAACCCGGGAGCGAATGCCGCTGCCGATCATTCTCGCCCACCGGTTTGCCGAGCGTCTGGCCGCGGTCAGAAAGGGGCTCAATGGCCACCGGCCGATTGACTGGCTCCGTCCTGATGGCAAGACCCAGGTTTCGGTGGAATATGAAGGCGATCGGCCGGTCGGTGTGCAAACTGTTGTAGTGTCAACGCAGCACGCGGAGCGCAACGGCTCCCGGCAGCTCGGCAACGGCACGATTCGGGAGGCGGTGGTAGAGCAGGTGGTCAGGCCGGTGCTGGAAGAGGCCGGGCTCGATCATCGGCGGACGAAGTTTCTCGTCAATCCAACGGGGCGCTTCGTCATCGGTGGGCCGCACGGCGATGCTGGGCTGACCGGCCGCAAGATCATCGTCGATACCTATGGCGGTATGGCCCGGCACGGCGGCGGAGCATTCAGCGGCAAGGATCCGTCGAAGGTGGACCGTTCCGCGGCGTACGCGGCCCGCTGGGTGGCCAAGAACATCGTTGAAGCCAAGCTGGCCCGGCGCTGCGAGGTGCAAGTGGCCTATGCCATCGGTGTTGCAAGGCCGGTGTCAGTAATGGTCCAGACCTTCGGGACCGGCTCCTTGCCGGACGGCGTCCTCGAGAAAATCGTCAATGAGGTGTTTGATCTCACCCCAAAGGGAATCATTGACGCGCTTAGGCTCAAGCGTCCAATTTACGGGCCGACCGCCAGTTATGGACATTTCGGCCGCAAGCCCAAGAGCGGTAAATACAATGGAAAATCCGTCGACTTCTTTACCTGGGAGCAAACCGACCGCGTGAAAGACCTGCTGTCGGCTGCCCGCTGAGGAGCTATGACCGTCCAGACCGCTGCTGCGAAGTACGATGTGAAGGACCTGACGCTGGCCGACGAGGGAAAGCGCCGAACCGAGTGGTCCGAGAGGTCCATGCCGGTGCTCCGGCAGATCCGCGCCCGGTTCGCCAAGGAGCAGCCTCTCAAGGGTGTCAAGCTCTCGGCCTGTCTCCACGTCACCACCGAAACCGCCAACCTGATGATCACGTTGCGGGCGGCCGGCGCCGAGATCGCTCTTTGCGCCTCCAACCCGCTATCGACGCAGGACGACGTGGCCGCGCACCTGGTGCGCGATCATGGGGTGCATGTCTACGCCATCAAGGGCGAAGATCACGAGACCTACTACACCCACATCGCCCAGGCGCTTGCCTTTGGTCCGCAGATGACGCAGGACGACGGCGCTGATCTCGTCGGCGCCCTCCACATGATCGCGCTGAACCGCCTCGACGACCTCGCCCCACCGATCCGGCAATGGGTGGAGGGCTTGTCGCAAGCCGAGCGCAAGGCGCTGGTCGCTGCCGTCCGCGGCTCAACCGAGGAGACCACCACCGGCGTCATCCGACTTAAGGCCATGGCGAAGGAAGGCATCCTTCAGTTCCCCATCATCGCGGTGAATGATTCGAACACCAAGCACATGTTCGACAACCGCTACGGCACGGGCCAGTCCACGCTGGACGGTGTGGTCCGCGCCACGAACCTGTTATTGGCGGGGAGCACGGTGGTGGTGGCCGGGTACGGCTGGTGTGGTCGCGGGGTGGCCAGCCGGGCACGGGGCGCCGGCGCTCACGTAGTCGTCACCGAGATCGATCCGCTCCCCGCCCTGGAGGCGAGGATGGACGGCTTCGAGGTCATGACAATGGCCGACGCCGCTCCGCTAGGGGATCTGTTCATTACCCTGACCGGCAACATCCACGTCATCCGCGCCGAGCATTTCTCGACCATGAAGGACGGCGCAATCGTCTGCAATTCTGGCCACTTCAATGTCGAGCTCGATCTCGAAAGCCTGGCCAAGATTTCTTCAGCCCGGCGACACGTGCGCGAGATGGTTGAGGAATTCGTGGTCAAGGGTCGGCGGGTCATGGTGCTGGGCGAGGGCCGGCTGATCAACCTGGCCGCTGCCGAAGGACATCCGGCGAGCGTCATGGACATGTCGTTTGCCAACCAGGCCTTGGCCGCGGAAATGCTGGCCAAGGAGGCGAGCAAGATGAGCAAGGCGGTCCACCGTCTTCCGCCCGCGGTCGACCAGGAGATTGCCCGGCTCAAGCTGCAGGCCATGGGCATCTCGATCGACACCTTGACTGCTGAGCAGGTGCATTATCTCGCGAGCTGGGACGCAGGTACCTGAGCTGATGCCTGGATGATCGAAGTCACGGTGGCGCACCTCGGTCTCGATCGGACCACCAACACGCCGGTCGTCATTCTCCGAGAGAAGGAAGGGTCCCGGGTTCTCCCGATCTGGATCGGGCCCGCGGAGGCGAGCGCCATCGCCATGGAGCTCCAGGGCATGAAGGCGCAACGCCCGCTCACCCACGATCTCCTCAAGCAGATCCTGGTCGGACTCGGCGGCGACCTCAGGCGGGTGGTCATCAGCTCCGTCAAGGAGAACACCTATTTCGCGGAACTGTTGATCCGCCGGGACGACCACGTCTTTCAGGTAGACGCCCGCCCCTCGGACAGCATCGCGCTCGCGCTCAGGATGCGGGCGCCGATCTTCACCAGCGACCAGCTGCTGGACCAGAGCGGGGTCGAAACCGACGAGCCTTCACCGAACCCTTCGCTCGAGGCGGACAAGCTCAAGGATTACCTCGAGAAGATGGATCCGCAGGACTTCGGGAAGTTCAATCCATAGCGCGGGAAGGACGGAAATGATGGGAGGGGCGGGAAGGTGGTTCCGCAATCACCTAACCGCCCTTACTGCGTTAACGATCCTTCACTTCTTTCCCGTCCTTCCCGCTCTTCCGACCCTCTCCGCCCAAACTGTCCACGTGACCGGTCGAGTCCTGGCCGCTGACTCAACCCCGGCCCGCGGCGTTCGCGTACTGCTCCACCGGGTAGGGCAAGACGCCCAGGGCCCGATCGACTCGACGCGCTCCGACGGGCGGGGAGGGTTTCAGTTCACCTTCCGGCGCGACACCAGCGCGTTCTACCTGCTCAGCGCCGAGCATGCCGGCATCGAGTACTTCTCCCCGCCGGTGTCCACCAACTTCGGGCGGCCGGATACCGGCCTTCGGGTCCTGGTGTACGACACGTCGAGCACCACGCCGATCGTGCTCGTGGCGCGCCACCTCGTGATCACGCGCCCCGGCCAGGATGGCTCCCGCGGGGTGCTCGATCTGATGGTACTCCGGAACGACAGTCGCCTGACCCGCACCACGTCCGACACGACCCACCCAACCTGGAGCGCGCCGCTTCCGCCGGGCACCATCGGGCTCGACGTGTCGGAGAGCGACTTCTCTCGGGATGCGGTGGCTCGCCGGGGCGACTCGGTGATCGTCGTCGCGCCGTTCGCTCCGGGAGAGAAGCAGCTCACGGTGCAGTATCTGATTCCTTCCGGCCGAAGCGTCGTGGAGCTTCCATTCGCGCGGCCCGGCGCGGCGATCAACGTTCTGGCCGAGGAAAGGGATGTGCGGTTAACGGGGAGCGGTGTCGCGCTGGCCGATAGCCAGGTACTCCAGGGGCGTTCATTCCGCCGGTGGACTGGCGTGGCCCAGCCAGGTGGGGCGGTGCGGATCGTTTTGCCGGGCACCCGCCGGACTCCAACGTGGCTGCTGGCGGTGCTGGTGGGGACGCTCACTCTCGTTCTCGCGGGAACGGGATGGCGACTGCTGGCGGAGCGAAGCGTGCCCGCCACCCCGAGAACTGGTGAGTTGATCGATGCGATCGCTGCACTCGATGTCCGCTATGCCGGACGCGAGGGCGAGATCCCGGCGAACGAGTGGAGCTCATACCTGACCGAGCGAGCCAGGATCAGAGCCCAGCTCGAGGCTTCCCTTGCGGCCGGGGGGCAGAGCCGATAAACTAGCCCCAGCAGAAAAACTGAAGGAACACGAACGGGGCAACTCGGAAGCCGGTGCAACACCGGCGCGGCCCCGCCACTGTAACGGGTACCTGGCCATCATCGGCCAGGCTCTCCACTCAGCACGCCACTGGGAAACCGGGAAGGCGAGTGGAGTCCCGAAGCCAGGAGACCTCTCCGTTCGTGCCACCATGAAACCCTCGGGGGAGGGTGGGTGGCGTTGCCCGGTGGCCCAGCCGCCGCTCATCGCCCATTCCTCCGTCGCGGGATGGGCGGAATTATTTACGAGACCCTGACGCTCCAGCGCGGCCTCCGGGCACTGCTAACCTCCACGCTCCTCGGAGTGAGCCTGGCGGGTCCTTCGTGTCGGGAGCGCCCGCGCGAAGCCAGTGCCAGGATTTCGGTGGTCGATGACGCCGGCGATACCGTCCGGCTTCAGGCGCCCGCCCACCGGGTCGTATCCCTCATTCCCGCCACGACCGAGCTGCTCTTCGCTATCGGCGCCGGTGCATCGCTCGTTGGCCGCACCAGCTACTGCGATTACCCCCCCGCCGCGAAGGCCGTTCCGGACCTGGGTGACGGCATCAAGCCCAGCATTGAAGCCGTGCTCGCCCAGCGTCCCGATCTGGTCACCCTGTATAACTCGGGGCAGAACGCCGCCGTCGCCGGGCGGCTCCGGGAGCTCGGCATTCCGGCGCTCAGGTTAAACACCGATGCCCTCCGCGACGTCGATCGGGTCGCCCGAATCCTGGGAACCGTGACGGGCCGCCAACAGGGAGCGGACTCGGTGGCCGCAGCCTTCGATACGGCGCTCGCGGCCGCCACCCATCCCGCCAAAGGCCGCCGTCCGAGGATACTGCTCCTCGTCTGGGAACAACCTCCGATGACCATCGGGCGCGGCAGCTTCCTGCACGAGCTGGTGGAGCGAGCTGGAGGCGAGAATCTCTTCGCGGACGTGGCGGCATCGTCCGGCGTCGTGAGCATCGAGGCGGTAGCCGCGCGGGACCCCGATCTCATCTTCACCACCAACGAGGGTCCCGCTGCCTTTGCTACCCGGCCGGAGTGGCAGGTCGTACCGGCAATACGAGAACATCGGTTTCTACGGGTGAGCGGGTCAGAGTTCAACCGGCCCAGCCCTCGTGCCCCGGCGGCCATCTGGGAGCTGACGGCGCGGATGGAGACTGCTCGGCGATGAGCGGCGGACGCCTGGCGCTTCTCGGCGCTACCGTGATCGCTTGCCTCATCCTCGGGCTCAGCGCCGGCGCCGTCCCGCTGCCGCTGCGGGAAGTGTGGGCCGGGCTCTGGCATGCAGATGCGGGAGCTTCCGCCATCGTGCGGGATCTCCGGGCCCCCAGAGTGATCCTGGCTTTTCTGGTCGGCGGCAGCCTGGCTATCTGCGGGGCGGCGCTCCAGGCAATGATCCGCAATCCGCTCGCCGAGCCTTATCTGCTGGGACTCTCCAGCGGAGCCGGGCTCGGTGCCGTGATCGCAATCGCATCGCGCGCCGCGGGCGCCTGGGCCGTACCGCTCGCCGCCTTCGCCGGAGCCCTCGGTGCCGTGGCGCTGGTGTATCGGCTGAGCCTGGTTTCGGGTCGCCGGCTGGATCCCCATGTCCTGTTGCTCGCCGGTGTCGTCGTCGGCTCGTTTGCGGGCGCGCTGATGAGCGCGATCATGGTCCTCTCCGACGCCCCGGGCGTCCGAAACGCCTTCCTCTGGCTCCTGGGTGGGTTCGGCACCGCCTCCTGGCGGGCGCTGGCGGTGTTCACCGCCTATGCCGCGATTCCGCTCGCGCTGCTCCTGTATCACGCCCGCTCCCTCGATCTGATCGCGCTCGGCGATGAGCCGGCTCACCATCTTGGCGCCGAGGTGGACCGGATCAGGCGGCTGGTCTATCTCTGTACCGCTCTGCTCACCGCGGCGAGCGTCGCCACCTGCGGCATCATCGGGTTCGTGGGGCTGGTGGTCCCTCACGCCGTGCGCACGATGTTCCGCCCGCTGCATCGGAGTCTCCTCCCCCTCGTCTTCCTCATGGGCGGGTGCTTCCTCGTGCTTGCCGACGTGGTCTCGCGGACGGCGGTGCGGCCGTTGGAGCTGCCGGTCGGGGTCATCACCGCGCTGATCGGAGTTCCGCTCTTTGCCCTCCTCCTCCGACGGACGCTCGCATGATCCTCGAGGCCAAGGCGATCACGGTGCGCTACCGGCGCCATGCTTCGCCGGCGCTGGATGGGGTCAGCTGCCAGGTCGCGGGCTCGGAGCTAGTAGCCGTTGTGGGACCGAACGGCAGCGGGAAGACCACGCTGGTTCGCGCCCTGCTCGGGCTGGTACCGGTCGAGCGGGGTAGCGTGCTGATCGACGACCGCCCGGTCGGTCAGTGGCCCCGCCGGCTGCTCGCACAGGTGGTGGGCGTAGTCGGCCAGCAGGAGGAGGCGGTCTTTCCACTCAGTGTGGCGGAGACCGTCATGCTGGGTCGCTATGCCCGCCTGGGTCCCTTGGCGGCGGCGGGGCCCGAGGATCGGGCCGCCGTGCAGCGGGCGCTCCAGCGCTGCGACATCCTCGACCTCGCCGAACGATCGATCGACTCACTCTCGGGCGGCGAATGGAAGCGGGTGCGGGTCGCGCGGGCGCTGGCTCAGGAGCCTCGCGCGCTGGTGCTGGACGAGCCAACCGCGTCGCTCGACGTCCGTCACGAGATGGAATTGTTCGAGCTGTTCCGGCAGCTGGTGGACGGCGGTCTCGCGGGCCTGGTCATCACTCATCACCTCAATCTCGCCGCCCGTTTTGCTCACCGAATCGTCCTGCTCGACCGGGGCGCGGTTGTCGCCGTCGGTACTCCGGCCGAGGTGCTTCGCCGGGACATCCTGTCGCGCGTATTCGAGTGGCCTGTGGCGGTGACGACGTGGTATGACGGCGCGCCCCAGGTCGTGCCGCTACGGGCGGGAGAAGAGACATCCAGCTTAGGAGGTTCTCAATGAGAGCACGTCTGTTGGGAGTAGCGATCTTGGGGATGGCCATGGTGGTGGGCGGCTCCCCATCCCTCGCAGCGCAAGAGACCCAGGACACGACTCGATTGCCGGAGCTGATCGTTACGCCCACCCGGTTGCCGACCAGGCCTGATGCGGTGGTCTCGTCCGTTACCACGATCAGCGGTGATGATCTCAAGGCCCAGGGCATTCGGTTCGTACAGGACGCATTGCGGGATGTGCCCGGTGCTACCCTGGTGCAGGTGGGCTCCTATGGGGGTGTCAGCTCGCTGTTCATGCGAGGCGGTGAAAGCGATTACGTGAAGGTCCTGGTGGATGGGGTCCCGGTCAATCAATCCGGGGGTGGCTACAATTGGGCCAACCTCACGACGGATAATGTGGACCGCATCGAGATCCTGCGCGGCCCCGGGAGCGTGATCTACGGCTCCGACGCCGTGAGCGGCGTGGTGCAGATCTTCACCCGCCGTGGGCAGGGCCGCCTGGCCTTCGAAGGCGGCGCGGAGGGAGGCACCTTCGGTACCATCGATGGGCATCTCGGGCTGCTGGGTGGCACCGACCACGTGAGTTATTCAGCCGACGCCAGCCGCTTCACCACCGACGGCATATACGCGTTCAACAACGATTACGGCAATACAGTGCTGAGCGGCTCGGTGGCAGGGAGACCGAATGACCGGACGGATGTAGCGCTCGCGACCCGCTATTCGAATAACCGGTATCACTTTCCCACCGACTTTGCCGGCATCCTCTCCGACAGCAACCAGTCGAACACGGAAGAGGCCCTGTCCGTTGCAGCCGATCTTGGCCGGCGTTTCGGTGATCGGTACGAGTTGAGACTCACGGCGGGCGGGAGCCGCACGGATGGGGGGTTCGACGACCGGTCTGACAACGCCGGCGACACGGTCGGATTTGCCTTCGCATCCCATCGCGACTCGCGAGCCCAGCGCGGAAACCTGGACGCGCGGCTCAATGCGGCTCTCAGCCCCGAGCTCACCATTACTGCCGGCACCCAAGCCGAGCGGGAGACGGAGCGGCAGGTGGGCGTGACGACCTCGAACTTCGGCGGGGTCAACACGACTCCGGATACGCCGTTCGATCGGGGCCGTACGACCCTGGGTTATTACGCACAGGGATTGCTGGATCTCTCATCCGGCCTCGCGCTCAATGTGAATGCCCGACTGGATCACAATAGCGCCTTCGGGACGTTCTTCACCTATCGCGCGGGAGCCGCCTACCGTTTGCCGTCGCATACTCGGCTACGCGCCTCGGTGGGGCGTGCCTTCAAGGCGCCGACCTTCTGCGAGCAGTTCTGCGATGCGCCGTTTGTGGTCGGGGATTCGAGCCTGAGCCCGGAGCACTCGACCAGCTGGGAGGCAGGCATCGAGCAGGAAATCGCCGCCGGCCGGCTCTCGGTCTGGGCCACCTACTTTGATCAGCGTTTCCGTGACATGGTCGTCTACGATGGAAGCGCGGCACCGGGTGAGCCGACGTACCGCAACGGGGCCGCAGCACGGGCTCGCGGTGTGGAGACTGGGGTGACCGCGGTGTTTGCCACCGGCGTGCAAGCCTCCGCTTCGTACACCTACCTCGATGCCGAGGCGACCGATGACGCCGGCCAACCTTCAGCGTCTTTCGCCGCCGGCGAGCGCTTGATCCGGAGACCGAGGCATTCGGCGGAGTTGGCGCTCCGGGCCCGCGTCTTCGACCGCGCTCTCCTGGGTGGCTCGGTGACCTACCTGGGGCGGCGGGACGACGTGGACTTCAACCAGTTCCCCAGCCAGCGGATCGAGCTGCCGGCCTACGCTATCGTCGACCTGGCCTGTGAGATCGAGGTGGTCCGCGCCGGACCGAATCGCCTGGGCATTTCAGGAGTGCTGCGGGTCGAGAACCTGTTCAACCAGCACTATGAACAGGTGGTCGGGTTTGCCGGGCGGGACCGTGGTGTGTTCGGGGGAGCCAGGTTCCGTTTCTAAGCGGTGACTGGCGGCGGAAGGGAGGCGCTTCGATCTTTGATGTCATGATCAGAACCCGGATCACCGCCGGCTTGGCCTTGGCCATCGTCGGTTCGACATCCTGTGCCGAAACCTCGGCGCCTCTTCCGCCACCGGAAGAGGTGGTCGTAGTCCTCAACACCAACGCAGCCACGCTGAGCTTGATTCCCGTCGCCGCGCCGACCCAAGTCTCCACCGTTCCCCTCGGCGCCTCGGACGTCCAACCCGCGAGCGTCACGACCCGCGGAGCCATCGCAGTGGTTCCCCTCCAGGGCCGGGATGCGATCGCGGTGGTCGACCTGAGAGCCCGGCAGCTGGTGAATACGATCTCGCTCGCACCCGGGTCCGGAGTGGCGGGCGCCGCCTTGATCAGCGATTCGATTGCCTACGTCTCCAACTCCAGCCTCCAGACGGTCACCAGGGTCGATCTCTCCACGGGAGATACCGTCAGCATTCCGGTAGGCCGCACACCCCAGCAGATCACCTTCACCCGCGGCCGGATACTTGTCATCAACGCCAATCTCGATGTGCAAGGAAAGCCGGCCGGGGAGAGCTGGATCAGTGTGATCGACCCTGGTGGTAACCTGGCCGGCGCTGTGGTCGACTCGATTCCGCTGGTCGGGCCCGGCAACGCCCGGTTCAGCACGGTTGCGGGTGATGGCCTGGTCTACGTGGTTCAGGATGGAGATCCGACGATCGATGAAGGACGTCTTTCGGTGGTGGACCCGGTCGAGCGAACCGAGCGGGCGAGCTTCGGTGGGTTTGGCTTCGGACCAGGGGACCTCGCCAGCGACGGGGGCGACCGGCTGCTGATCAGCTCCCGGACCGAGGGCCTGATGGAGTTCGATACAGCAAAGCGCACGGTTGTCAGAGGGGAAGGGAACGGTATCGGGATACCCGGCAATACGGGCGTCGCCGTGGATTCGCGGGCGCGCATCTACGCGCTGGAGGCGGGATGCTCGGCTCATGGGATCGTCCACGTCCTGCGATCGAACTTTACGGAGATACGCTCCGTCCCGGTGGGACAGTGCGCCAGCCAGGTGCTGCTCGCCCTGGTGCCGCCTGCAGGCGCGCAAGCGACCGACGAGCCTCAGTTCTAGCAAAGTATCCATGCCGCTGGTCTCCACATCGTCGATCGTCCTTTCCACGCTCCGCTATAGCGAGACGTCGAAGATTGTACGTCTGGCCACCCGGGAGCACGGGGTCCAGAGCGCGATCGCCAAGGGTGCGTTGCGCCCGAACAGCCGGTTCGGTGCTGCGCTCCAGCTGCTCAGCGAAGGTCAGGCGCAGGTCCTGATGAAAGAGCACCGCGAGCTGCACGTGCTCACCGCTTTCGACCTCAGGCGGCTGCATGTGGGACTGGCGACCGATCTGGAGCGCTACGCCAGCGCGTGCACATTGGCGGAGGTGATGCTTCGCTTTGCCCCGCCCGATCCCCATCCGGAAAGCTTCGACCTGCTTCAGCATGCCCTGGAACAGCTGGAGACAGCTGGGTCACCCGAAATCGAGGCCCTGGGCTTTCGGGTCCTCTGGCAGCTCGTGAGCGTCCTCGGCTTTGCACCGTCGCTCGACGCCTGTGTGATCGATGGGACTCCGCTCGCAGGCGAGGGACCACTCCCGTTCAGCACCCGGGATGGCGGTGCCCTCTGCCCCACGTGCGCCGCACAACATGGCGCCACCCAGCTCCCCGCGGCGGCCCGGTCCGATCTCGTGACGCTGCTGGATCCGGCTGCTTCACTGCCGTCACTCGATGCCAGGCACGGAGCGGCCCACCGGCGACTGCTGGCTCGCTACATCCGCTACCACCTTGGTGAGGGAGCCGACCTGCCGGCTCTCGATTTCTGGACCCAACGGGCCTGGGCCGCGGCGTGATCATCGGCACCGCGGGGCACATCGACCACGGCAAGTCCACGCTGGTTACCGCGCTCACCGGGAAAGCCATGGACCGGCTGGCTGAGGAGCGCCGTCGCGAGATCACCATCGACCTCAACTTCGCGGCACTCGATCTCGGAGTCGTCCGGATGGTGGGGGTGGTGGACGTGCCCGGCCACGAGGACTTCGTCCGGACCATGGTTGCCGGTGCCTCGGGCATCGACCTGGCGCTCCTGATCGTGGCGGCGGACGAGGGGATCATGCCGCAGACGGAGGAGCATCTTGCCATTCTGGAGCAGCTCGGCATCCCGGCCGGGATACCCGTCCTCACCAAGGCCGACCTGGTGGATCCCGAATGGCTTCAGTTCATCGCGTTGGAGATCGCCGAACGCCTGGCCCATTCGAGTGTGCCATTCGAGCCGCCGATAGCGGTGTCGGCCAAGGGCGGGGCAGGCCTGGACGAGCTGCGAGCTCGCCTGGCCGCCCGCGCGACCGCACTCGCTCCACGCTCGTCGGCCGATGCGTTCAGGATGCCGATTGACCGGGTCTTCTCGCTTGCCGGTGTCGGAACTGTTGTCACCGGCACCGCCTGGTCTGGCCGCCTGGGCGCGGGTGATTCCGTCCTGGTCCTTCCAGCCGGGTTGCGGGGCCGGGTGCGCTCGCTCGAGAGCTATGGAAAGCAGGTGGATCAGAGTGAGCCCGGAGCGCGAACGGCCGTGGGCATCGCAGGGATCGACCGCGCCGCCGTCGCGCGGGGTGACGTTCTCGTCACGGAGGAGCTTCCGTGGGCGGCGACCTCGGCCCTCGACGTCGAGATCCTGCTCCAGCCTGGTGCCGCCCGGGCGCTGACCGGCCGGACCCGCGTTCGCGTGCACCTCGGGACCGCCGAGGTGATGGCTCGAGTGCTCCCGCGCGCACCGATCTCGCCAGGGGAGACGGGTATGGCTCGGTTGTCGTTGGAGAAGCCGCTCCTGGCCCGCGCCGAGGACCGGTTCGTGCTTCGGAGCTACAGCCCGGTCACGACCATTGGCGGAGGCCGCGTGCTGGATCCGCTGCCGCCACCCCGCCGGGCCCTCTGGCCCGCGGGTCTGGCCTCCCGCGAGCCGGGCGAGCGCTTTCGAAGCCTGCTGAGCCGCCGGCCTGGAGGGATCAGAGCGCCGATGCTTCCTATCGCCCTCGGTCTCTCTCGAGCGGCCGCCTCGACGGTTGCTCGTGGGGAGCCCAGTGCCCGCTTGCTCGGCGATCTTTGGGTGACCAATGCGTCCATAGAGCAGGTCGGGATCCGCGCACTCGGCCTGCTCAAGGAGTACCACCGGCAGCATCTCAGCGCGGCGGGCATGCCGCTTGAGACGCTGCGGCATTCGCTCCGCGGACCGGACGTCGTGGTGGAAGCGGCGCTGGCCGATTTTGGTCGGGCCGGACGGCTCCGCCGGAGCGATGGCGTCGTGGCCCTGGCGGGATTCGCTCCGCGGGTGGTAGGAGGCGAGGCCGAAATCGACCGCGTGGTCGGAATCCTGCTCGATGCCTATCTCACCCCACCCTCGATCCCCGAGCTGGAGCAGTCCACCGGCCGGCGCGATCTCCTGCCGCTCCTCAGACTGGCCGCCGCGAGTGGCCGGGTAGAGGCGGTGGAGCGCGACCGATACTACACGCGCGAAGCGCTGGAACAGTTCACCGGCGTGCTGAAGGATCTGGGGGAGAAGGGGTCGATCATCCCGGCCCAGGTGCGCGACCGGCTCGGCATCAGCCGGAAGTACCTCATTCCGCTGTTGGAGTGGGCCGACGGCCGGGGGATAACCGTACGGGTAGGTGAAGCCAGGAAGCTTAGAGTAAAGGTCGACGTGCGTTGAACCCTCTTGACTCCAGACTCTGTCCTCTAGACCTTCAGCTTTGAAGACTCCAATACCGCATCCCGACCAGCGGAGGTGCCGCCACCGTTTCCAAACATCTTGTATGAGGAGCGCCCATGGTCCGCCTTGTGTGGCCGGGGTGGTGGCTCGGGCTACTGGTCGGGGCAGAATCCCCCGTGGCAGCACAGGCGAACGTGATCCCGCCGAGAGTCGAGCTGAAAGAGAACTACCCCAATCCGTTTTTTCCGGAGACGACGATTCCGTTCACGATCAATTCGGAGGTATGCGCCAGGGGTCATCAACCAGTCGTCAGCTTGAAGGTGTACAACGTGCTGGTGCAGGTCGTCGCCATACCGACCCTTGGCGTCGGCTCGAGCGAGCGAGTGGACAGTCTGCGGCTGCGATGCGGCCAGTACCGGGCCTTCTGGGACGGGAAGTACCTGGATGGCAAGCGCGAGGCCATCACCGGTGTGTATTACTACCAGCTTACGGTCGATGGCGAGCGATTCACTAGAAAGATGATTGCTCAGCGGAAGGTGGTCAGTCCGCGGTGAAGTATGAAGGGGCAGCTCACCAGGCTGCCTCTTTCCTTTTTCTCCCGTCGGTGACGCAGCAGATTTTCTCCCTGCCATCCACTTGGTTCCGCGGCGTCGCGTCACTACCAAAGCGGCAGAGTTGGCGGGTACAGCCCTTGCCATTCCCCTGCGCAATCCTAAGGTTCCAGTAACCGACGTTGCGGACTCGGAGCGCCGGCGGGAAATGTGCTTGTGAGGGGACCATGATTCGACCAGAGCGGTTGACCATCAAGGCCCAGGAAGTTCTTCGCGATGCGCTCGAACTGGCGCGGAAGCGGGGCAATCCTGTGGTGAACGATGCGCACCTCTTCGCCGCGCTCCTGGAGCAGGACGAAGGGATAGTTCAGCCCCTGCTGCAGAAGGCCGGGCTCAATGTGACCGCCATCGGTCAGGAGATCGAGCGGGAAATCGCTCGCTTTCCCACCCAGGGAGGCGGTGGAGCGGAACCCAGCTTCAGCCGTGAAGTGAATCGCATCTTCGATCGGGCGGATGCGGAGGCCAAGAAACTGGGGGATGCCTATGTCTCTACCGAGCACCTGCTTCTGTCCCTGGTGGAGGAGAAGGGAACCACCGCCCGTTCGATCCTCAGCACGCACGGTGTCTCGGCTGACGATCTGCGAACTGCGCTGGAGGATGTTCGCGGCTCTCATCGAGTGACCGATCAATCACCCGAAGAAAAATATCAGGCGCTGGAGAAGTATACCCGAAACCTGACGGATGAAGCGCGCAAGGGAAAGCTGGATCCGGTCATCGGGCGCGACGAGGAGATTCGCCGGGTCATGCAGGTGCTCTCCCGGAGAACCAAGAACAATCCAGTGCTGATCGGAGAGCCGGGCGTCGGCAAGACCGCCATTGTCGAGGGACTGGCGCAGCGGATTGTGAACGGGGACGTCCCCGAATCATTGCGCAACCGCGAGCTGGTGGCGCTCGACGTCGGCTCGCTCCTGGCCGGCGCCAAGTTCCGGGGCGAGTTCGAGGAACGGCTCAAGTCTGTGGTCAGGGAGCTGACCGAGAGCCAGGGCAAGTACATCACCTTCATCGACGAGCTGCACACCATCGTCGGCGCCGGCGCTGCCGAAGGTGCGGTCGACGCGAGCAATATGCTCAAGCCACCGCTGGCCCGCGGCGAGCTGCACGTCATCGGCGCCACGACCCTGGACGAGTACCGGAAGCACATCGAGAAGGACCCCGCGTTCGAGCGGCGGTTCCAACCGGTCCTCGTGGGCGAGCCCACCGTCGCCGACACCATCGCTATCCTGCGCGGTCTCAAGGAGAAATACGAGATTCATCACGGCGTCAAGATCACCGACAACGCCATCATCGCGGCGGCGACGCTTTCCGACCGCTACATCGGCGACCGGTTCCTTCCCGACAAGGCGATCGACCTGATTGACGAGGCGGCCAGCCGTCTTCGGATCGAGATCGACAGCCTACCCCAGGAAATCGATGAGGTAGAGCGGCGCATCGTGCAGCTGGAAATCGAGCGGCAGGCTTTGCTCAAGGAAAAAGACAAGGCGGCCGTGGAGCGCCGAGAGGCGCTGGAACGAGAGATCGCGACCCTGCGGGAGAAGAGCGGCGGCATGAAGGCGCAGTGGCAAGCCGAGAAGAGTGCCCTCCACGAGATCCAGCAGCTCAAGTCGGAGACCGAGACGGTGCGGGCGGAGGTCGATCAGGCAACCCGCCGCGGGGACCTGCAGAAGGCGGCCGAGCTGCGCTATGGGCGTCTACCCGAGCTGGAGCGCAGGCTGGTGGAAGACGAACGGCGGCTGCACGAGGTGCAGGCCGGCGCCATGTACCTCAAGGAGGCCGTCGACGCCGAAGATATCGCCGATATTGTCTCCAAGTGGACTGGGATCCCGGTCTCCAAGATGCTGGAGTCCGAGCGCGAGCGGCTGACCAAGCTGGAGGACGAGCTGAGCCAGCGGGTGGTCGGTCAGCACGCGGCGGTCACCGCGGTCGCCCACGCCGTTCGCCGGAGCCGGGCGGGCCTGCAGGATCAGAATCGGCCCTTGGGGTCGTTCATCTTCCTGGGTCCCACTGGGGTAGGAAAGACGGAGACCGCCCGGGCGCTGGCCGAGTTCCTGTTCGACGATGAGCGGGCGATGGTGCGGCTCGACATGTCGGAGTATATGGAGAAGCACTCGGTGGCCCGGATGATCGGAGCTCCGCCGGGATACGTGGGGTACGAGGAGGGCGGGCAGCTCACCGAGGCGGTGCGGAGGCGGCCCTACAGCGTAATTCTGTTCGACGAGATCGAGAAGGCACATCCCGATGTGTTCAACGTGCTGCTCCAGATCCTCGACGATGGCCGGCTCACCGACAGCCAGGGCCGGGTGGTCGACTTCCGGAACTCCGTCATCATCATGACCTCCAACATCGGCAGTCAGTACATCGTCGATGCCGGGGCGCAGCTCGATCCCAAGGGTTGGGAGCGGGTGGAGGAGCGGGTGCGCGACGAGCTACGGAATCACTTCCGGCCCGAGTTTCTCAACCGAGTGGACGACATTATCGTCTTCCGGCAACTCAGCCGGGAGGATCTCGTCCGGATCGTCGACCTGCAACTCGAACGGCTCCAGCGGATGCTGGCCCAGCGCCACCTCGCGCTCGAGGTCACTCCGGCGGCCAAGGCGCTCATTGCGGCGGAAGGCTACGATCCGGTCTACGGGGCTCGCCCGCTCAAGCGGGTGATCCAGCGGCGGCTGCAGAATCCCATCGCCCTCGAGCTTCTGGAGGGAAATTTCCACGAGGGTGATACCATTCGCGTCGAGCGGAAGGGCGACGAGCTCCGGTTCGAGCGAGTCGAGCGGATAGCGAGGGAGCCCGAGATGGTCAGTGCGTAGGGGTACGCCCTCACCCAGTGACCTCACCGGGATGCAGGCAGCGCTCCGGCTCGCCCGCGCTGGCTCGGTCCGGGAAGAAGTGCCCATCGGCGCGGTTATAGTGGCCGACGGGGACATTCTCGCAGAAGCCCATAATGAAACGGTGCATCGCCGGGATCCCACGGCTCACGCCGAGCTGCTGGCTCTGCAGCAGGCCCTGCAGAAGGTGGGCGAAGACCGCCTCCCCATGGCCACGCTGTACGTCACACTCGAGCCCTGCGCTCAATGCGCCGGGGCCATCGTGCTGGCCAAGGTGGGCCGGGTCGTCTTCGGGGCCTATGATTCGCGGTGTGGGATGGCCGGCTCGGTGTACGACCTGTTACGAAACCCGCGGACCAACCACCGACCGGAGGTCGTTGGCGGCCTCATGGCGGAGGAGTGCGGAGACCTTCTCAAGCGATTCTTTCTCAGCCTGCGGTAAGCAGAGACACGCCTTATCTTTCCCGCCGGTCTGGACAGGTGTCCGAGTGGCTGAAGGAGCCGGTCTCGAAAACCGGTATACCCTCACGGGTATCGTGGGTTCGAATCCCACCCTGTCCGTCTAGCTCTCCTGCCGCCACCATGCATCGTGGCGGCGCCGTACCCCCCAAACCGGGCCCTGCTGCCTCCTCATGGCCCTAATCGCCATTGCTGCGTTTGTGCTCGGACTTTGCACCATGGCCGGGCTATCGGTGCTCCGTCACCAGCGAAGACGCACCCCGCGCCCGCCGAGCGCTGATCCATACGACGGCCTGCAGAGCGTTATCGCCCATCTCTTCGAATCCAGTCCCAATGGCGTCGGATTGTGGGATCGCGACCTGCGCTTTCTCCGGGTCAACAAGGCGTTGGCGGACATCAATGGCCTGCCGCCCGAGGCGCATGTCGGTAAACGATTGGGAGAAGTCGTCCCCCGGCTGGCGGGCACCCTCGAGCCGATGCTCCGGCAGGTCCTGAGGAGCGGGGAGTCGATGGTCAACATCGAGGTCAGCGGCGAGACCCCTGCCGGCCCTGGTGATCAGCGTTTTTGGCGGGCCAGCTACTACCCGGTTCGGGGTGACGACGGGAGCATTGTTGGGGTCGGAGCAGTCGTGGTCGACATGACGGAGTCGCGGCGGGCCGAACATGCACTGCGCCAGAGCGAGGAGCGTTACCGCGCCTTCATCGAGCAGACCGATGAAGCGGTCTGGCGAGCGGAGCTGGAGCAGCCCATACCGGTCAGCCTGCCGGCGGATGAGCAGGTACGACGTTTCCTGGCGACTGGTTACCTGGCCGAGTGTAACGACGCGATGGCACGCATGTACGGCTTCGAGTCCGCCAGCGAGATCACCGGAGCTAGATTGGACCAGCTGCTCGATCCGGCCGATTCCAAGAACCTCGACTATCTCGCCGCTTTCGTCCACAGTGGGTACCGGCTGCTCGACGCGGAATCCCACGAACGGGCCCGGGACGGCAGCGATCGATATTTCCTCAACAATCTCATAGGAATCGTCGAGAACGGCATGGTGTCTCGCGCCTGGGGAACTCAGCGCGATATCACCGAACGAAACTGGGCGGACCAGGCACTCCGGCAGAGCCGGGAGCAGCTCCGGGTTGCACTCCAGGGAGCGCGAATGGCCACCTGGCGGTGGGACCTGCAGTCAGACGCGCGAGTGTGGGATGCGGAGTTTCCCCTGCCGTGGAATGCGCCGGAGGGCCCCACCGAGGGGCACCCCCGCGCATTCCTGGATCAGGTTCATCGGGACGATCGTACCCGTGTCTCCGAGGCGATTCGCGCCGCCGTGGAGGGAGCCGGCCAGTATCTCGAGGAGTATCGCGTCGTCTCACCGGACGGAAGCGTTCACTGGTTGACCGACCAGGGTGAGGTCATCCGGGACGACAATGGGCGGCCGCGCTACATGGCGGGAGCCTGCGTCGATGTCACGCACCATCGTCAGGTCGAGGAACAGCTGCGGCAAGTGCAACGGATGGACGCCGTCGACCGGCTGGCCGGCGGTATGGCACACGAAACGAACAACCAGATGGCCGTGGTTCTAGGGTTCGCCGACTTCGTTCTCGGCCGGTCCGATCTGGCCGAGCGGGTGCGGGAGGATGTCGAGCAGATCCGGAAAGCCGCCGAACGAACGGCGGGAATCACCAGCCAGCTGCTCGCCTTTAGCCGCCGCCAGTTTGCCCACCCAAAGGTGCTGGAGCTGACCGAGGTCGTGACGGCGTTCGAGCCGGTGCTCCGGCGTGCCATGTCGAACGAATGCGAGTTGCAGTTCCGGGCTGCGCCGGGATTGGATCTGGTGAAAGCGGATCCGGGGCAAGTGGAGCAGATCCTCCTGAATCTCGCCTTGAATGCGTGCGATGCCATGCCCCAGGGCGGTATGCTGACCATCGAGACCGCCAATGTGACCCTGACCCGGGAGTACACCAAGCTCAAGCCAGGCGTCCGGGTGCAGCCCGGCCGGTATGTACTCATTGCCGTGGGCGACACGGGACACGGCATGAGCCGCGAGACGCTGAGCCGGGTGTTCGAGCCGTTCTTTACCACGAAGTCGGTAGGCCAGGGTACCGGGCTAGGACTGGCCACCGTCTACGGTCTGGTCAAGCAGGCAGGTGGATACGTCTGGGTGTACTCCGAGCCGGGGATCGGCACGACCTTCAAGATCTATTTCCCGGTGATTCCCTCGGAGGAACCCGTGCCGCCGGAAGCGGAGGCGCCGCCCACTCTGGGCTCGGGCGAGCTGGTTCTCCTCGTCGAAGACGAGCCCGATGTGATGAGGATGGCGGTGCGGGCGCTCCGCGAGGCGGGTTACACGGTTCTCGAAGCATCCGGAGGCCGGGAGGCACTGGACATCCTCGTCGAGGCAGGCGCCCGGCCCCGCCTCGTCGTCACCGATGTGGTGATGCCGGGGATGACTGGCCGCGACCTCGCCAGCAGGATCGCAGAGATCCGCCCCGGCCTCCCGGTCATCTTCATGTCGGGATACACCGATGAGGATGTGATCCGCCGCGGGTTGATGGAGCGGGGCCGGCGCTTCATCCAGAAGCCGTTTTCCCCCAACGACCTCGCGCGACAGGTGCATCAAGCCCTGACCGGTGATGTGGGCGTGCGGGTATCTTCCGCGCCATGAGCTATCTCGACGACCACCTGCTCGCGGGCGAGCGTGTCGTGTACCGAGCTCGGGTGCACTGGAGCATCTTCGCTACGGCGATCGTGGTGATCGCGCTTGGCATTGTGCTGGCTATCGTCCTCCGAGTGTACCAGCCGGCCTACTGGTACGTCGGAGCGGCCCTGGTGGGGATCGGGCTTCTGCTCGCGATCGCTCCGGCAATCCACTATGTGAGCTCCGAGTTCGCGGTCACCGACAAGCGGGTGGTGGCCAAGCTCGGTTTTATCGAGCGGGAATCGCTGGAGACGCTGCTGAGTAAGATCGAGGCGATCGGCGTCGACCAGGGGATCGTCGGGCGTATGTTGGGCTACGGCACCATCACCATCACCGGAACCGGCGGCACCGAGGAGTCTTTCCCCAGGATCGCCGACCCCCTCGAGTTCCGGCGGCAGATCCAGAGCCAGGTGGTTGCACTGGATGAGCGCCGGGGAGGGCCACAGAGCACTGCCGGGGCAGCCCAGCCGAATGAGCCGCGGGTCGAGCGCGACTGCCCCTATTGCGCCGAGCGAATTCTGGCCCGGGCGCGTGTCTGCAAGCACTGCGGACGCGACGTGGCGCCCATAACCGGGTGATTCGCGATCAGCTGACGGGGTCCATCCTGGGACAGGCACTCGGCGATGCGCTGGGCTTCGTGGTCGAGGCTCAGCCACCGATGGTGGCCCGGGAGTATGTCGACCGGTGGCTTCGTGCCGGCCGCGCCGGCGAACGAGCCCACCCGCGGTTCCCCTTCGGCCAATATACCGACGACACGCAGCTATCTCGGGAGCTGCTGCAAAGCTTTCGCGAGCGCGGCCGGTGGGATCCGGGGGCCTTTGCGGTTCGGCTGGCGGAGCTCTTTCGCGAGCGACGCGACGTGGGCGCGGGCCGGGGGACTCGGGCCGCAGCGTTGCGGCTGCTCGCGGGCGTGCCCTGGAACGAGTCGGGCACACCCGCGCCGTACGCCGGCAACGGGAGCGCCATGCGAGCCGGCCCGCTCGGAATCCTGCTGCCCGACCGCGTCGCCATGATGCGAGCTGCCCGGGAGCAGAGCCGGATCACCCACCTCGATCCCCGTTGTGCCGCGGGTGCCGTCACCATCGCGCGTGCCGTGGCGCTCGCGGGCCGGCGGGAACCGGTCGACCCCGCTGCCTTTCTGTCGGATATTGCCGGGTGCGCGGAAGGCGAGGATGCCTCAGTGGCGGGAGCGATCCGCGGCCTGGAGGACTGGGTCTCGCTCGATCCCGTCGCAGCCGCCGGCCATGTGCACGAGGCGGGCCTCGATCCGGCGCACATGGACCGGTGGCAGGGCATCTCCGCATTCGTCACCCCCAGCGTGCTCTGGAGCCTGTACGCCTTCCTGCGTTCGCCAGATAACTATTGGGAGACGATCTGCGTGGCCATCGGCGTGGGTGGCGATACCGATACGATGGCGGCCATGGCCGGTGCGATCAGCGGCGCGCGACTCGGTGTCGGGTCGCTTCCGCAAGACTTGCTTGGCCCTCTGACCGACCAAGGAGATTGGGGTGCTGAGGACCTCGCCGAACTGGCGCTGTCGTGCGCCGCGATTTTGGAGAGGCGCTAACACGCGAGGCGGTGGGAACGTATTATTCTTGCGCCAGGGATTCCGACTTCCTCCCCACGCATTCAGCTGTCGAGGCGCTCATGCCGCACGGCAAGATCTTCCAGGATGTGACCGAGACGGTCGGGAACACCCCCTTAATCCGGCTCGACCGAATTGCCGCGGGTTTACCGGGCAAGATCGCCGTCAAGCACGAGGGGTACAATCCGTTCAATTCGGTGAAGGACCGCATCGGGGCTGCCATGATCAACGATGCGGTCGAGAAGGGCCAGCTTCGCCCCGGCATGATCATCGTGGAGCCAACCAGCGGGAACACCGGCATCGGCCTGGCTTATGTGGCGGCGGCCCGCGGCTTTCGCTGCATCTTCACCATGCCCGAGACGATGACGATCGAGCGGCGTCATCTGCTCCGGGCACTCGGGGCCAAGGTCGCGTTGACCGAAGGACCCAAGGGGATGAAGGGAGCCATTGCCCGGGCCGAGGAGATCCTGGCACGCCTGGGCGATCGTGCCTGGATGCCGCGCCAGTTCGATAATCCGGCCAACCCAGCCATCCATTACCGTACCACGGGCCCGGAAATCTGGGAGGGCACTGGCGGGGCAGTGGACATCTTTGTGTCAGGCGTCGGCACCGGGGGGACCATCACAGGAGCGGGCCGATATCTGCGGGAACGGAAGCCCGCGATCCGTATCGTCGCGGTCGAACCGGCCGAGAGCCCGGTGCTTTCGGGCGGCCAACCCTCTCCCCACAAGCAGCAGGGTATTGGCGCCGGCTTTATCCCCAGCATCCTGGACACCAAGATCTACGACGAGGTGATCAAGGTGACCAATGACGACGCCATCGCCACGACCCGCCGGCTGGCTCGCGAGGAGGCGATCGTCGCAGGAATCTCCAGCGGATCGATGACTTGGGCCGCTCTCCAGGTGGCGAGCAGGCGGGAGAACGCCAGGAAGTTGATCGTGTCGATCATCGCCGATTTCGGCGAGCGCTATCTCTCACACCCGGTCTACACCGAGCTGCCGGACCCCGACATCTCCGATCTCGAGGACGCGTTGGCCGCGCCTGCGGCGATAGCGTAACCCGCGTTCGACCTTGCATTCACCACACCTCCGAGCACGAGGCGACGAGCACCTGTGACCACCACTGCGCGTTCATTCAACGGCGGCCCCATAGGCAACGAGCGGGTCGATTCCATCTTCGGCAGCGACATCTTCTCTCGCGGCATGATGCGGCAGCGGCTCCCCAAGGAAGTCTATCGCAGCCTGCTCCGCACCATCGATCGGGGCGAGCCGCTCGACCCGGCCGTGGCCGACGTCGTCGCCGCATCGATGAAGGACTGGGCCATCGAGAACGGAGCGAGCCACTACACCCACTGGTTCCAGCCGCTCACCGGCCTCACGGCCGAGAAGCATGACTCGCTCGCCGCGCCGGACGGCGCCGGCGGAGTGGTGTTCAACTTCTCCGGCTCCGAGCTGGTGCAGGGGGAGCCGGATGCCTCCAGCTTTCCCTCGGGAGGGCTCCGGGCCACCTTTGAGGCCCGCGGGTACACGGCGTGGGACGCGACCAGTCCCGCCTTTCTCATGCGGGGCGACAACAACGTCACCCTGTGCATCCCCACCGCGTTCGTTTCCTGGACCGGCGAAGCGCTGGACACCAAGATCCCGCTGCTCCGTTCAGTCGACGCCCTCTCGCAGCAGGCAATGCGGATCCTCCGGATTTTCGGGACCGCCGAAGGGGTGTCCCGTATCGTCACCACCGTCGGCCCGGAGCAGGAGTACTTCCTGGTGGATCGCGAGCTGTTCTACCAGCGGCCGGACCTGCTCACCTGCGAGCGCACCCTGTTCGGCGCCAAGCCGCCCAAGGGCCAGCAGCTCGAGGATCACTATTTCGGCACCATCCCGCCCCGCGTGCTTGCCTTCATGGCGGAGGCCGAGCAGGAGCTGTACCGGCTCGGCGTGCCGGTGAAGACTCGGCATAACGAGGTGGCGCCAGGCCAGTATGAGATCGCCCCGCTATTCGAGGCAAGCCACATCGCCAGCGACCACCAGATGATGCTGATGGAAACGCTCAAGCGGGTCGCGCCCCGCTACGGCCTCCAGGCACTGCTGCACGAGAAGCCGTTCGCAGGGGTGAACGGCTCCGGCAAGCACAACAACTGGTCGATGTCCACCGATACTGGCGTCAACCTGCTCGATCCCCAGGACGAGACCCACTCAAACATGCAGTTCCTGGTGTTCCTTTGCGCGACCATCCGCGCGGTGGACCTCCACGCCGATCTGCTCCGTGCCTCTATTGCCTCGGCCGCCAACGATCATCGGTTGGGCGCCAACGAAGCGCCGCCGGCGATCATCTCCATCTTCCTGGGAAAAATGCTGACCGACATCCTGGAGCAGGTGGAGGCCGGACTTCCCAAGCGCACGATCCAGGGTGGCATCCTGGATCTCGGCGCGAAGACGCTACCGATGTTGCCGCGACACTCGGGCGACCGGAACCGAACCTCTCCCTTTGCGTTCACCGGAAACAAGTTCGAGTTCCGGGCCGTGGGCTCGAGTGCCAGCATCGCCTGGCCGAACACGGTGCTGAACACCATCGTGGCGGAGTCACTGGACTATGTGGCGGGAGAGCTCGAGAAAGCCGTCGGAGCGAAGCCCACGGCGGCCAAGCTCCAGCTGGGGGTGATCGCGGTGTTGAAGCACCTGATCAAGGACCACAAGCGCGTGATCTTCGACGGCGACAACTACTCGGAGGAGTGGCACGCCGAGGCCGAGCGGCGCGGACTGCCGAACCTCAAAGACTCGGTTGAGGCCTTCGGGGTGCTTCGGGCCAAGAAGAACGTGGAGCTGTTCAAGAAATATGGAGTGTTGAGTCCGGCGGAACACGACTCCCGCACTCATATCGCTATCGAGAAGTACATCAAGCAGCTCGGTATCGAGGCGGAGACCATGGTGTCCATGGCCCGCAACCAGATCCTGCCGGCCGCCCTCAAGCACCAGCAGCAGGTGGCGGAAGCCATAGCAGCCACAAAGGCCGCCGGCGTTGACTGCGCCGACACCACTGACGCACTCCGGAGCTTTGTCGGGCTCGTCACCAAGCTTCGGACCACGACTGCAGCGGTCGAGCGGGCTGCGGCGCACCACGACCCGGATCCCACCAAGCACGCGGCCCAGATCAGCCGGGAGCTCAAGCCGGCCATGGCCGAGCTGCGGATGGTGGTAGATACGCTCGAGACCCTGATCGCGGCGGAGCTCTGGCCGTTACCGACCTATCGGGATCTGTTGTTTTTGAAGTGAGCTACAGAGGCCACCCATTACAGCGTTTTCGCAGAAGAAGAAACAGTTCGGAAGGGAGGGTTGCCGGGGTCAGCGTACCGGCCATCGTTTGAAAGGCTTCACACTCGGCGGCTGATGCATCGGGATCGAAGCACACCGCCATCGCCTCGACCAGGGGTGGCCGGTCGGGCCGATTCAGCGCGTCGAGCCAGGGATGACACTGAGTCACCTGTCTACAGGCCAGCCGCACTCGCACCGCGCCGTCGAGCCAGCAGGGCCCTTCGGCAAGTGCGGAAAGGAGCGGCTGGCTGAGCAGGAGGCTTTCGCCGCCGGGCGTCACCGCCCCAAATCGCAATTTGCCTCGCTCATTCCGGCGATGCAGCACCACTCCCCACCCGAATACCGGCCGTTCGTGCCGGTACCATTCGAGCACTCTGACGAGCTGTTCCCGCAATGCGTCGACGACGAGTGGAGATGGCATAGTTCCAACAGCGGAAATGGTGGCCGCATGGGCCCGGGGGAGAAGTGGGCCGGGCCATTTGTATGCAGAATGTGGGCCACGCTGGCCGCCCCCTGGCGCGGGTCCGGAGGAGTCGGCACATTCCGCGGTCCACCCATGAGCGACCACCGTTATCCCCTTTCCCATGTCCTATACCGGAGGCTGACGTGCGACTACCCGCGCATCGTCCGGGGTGATGGGTGCTACCTGTACGATGACCAGGGCCGCCGGTATCTCGACGGGTGCGGGGGGGCCTATGTCGTCAACGTGGGACACGGGGTGAGCGAGATCGCTGAAGCCCTGGCGTGTCAGGCGCGGACGCTGGCGTATGTGAGCGGGACGACATTCACCCACGACGCGGTCGAGGAATTCGCCGCCGAGGTTGCCCGGCTTTCGCCGGGTGATCTCGACCTGGTATATCCCCTTGCCAGCGGCTCGGAAGCAGTCGAGGCGGGCCTCAAGCTCGCGCGCCAGTATTGGGTGGAATCCGGGCGGCCGGCAAAGCACAAGATCCTCGCCTTTGCTCCCTCCTACCACGGCAATACGCTGCTCGCGTTGTCCGCGTCCTCCAGGGAGCAGTACCGGACCTACTACCAGGAATGGTTGACCCGGATTGTTCGGGTCCCGGCCCCATATCCTTTCCGCTGCGCGTGCGGCGGGACGCCGCCCCTCTGTTCGGTATGCAGCGGCGAGGTAATCGAGCAGGCCATCATTCGGGAGGGAGCCGAGTCCGTCGCGGCGCTCATCGGCGAGCCGGTGGGTGGATCTTCCAGCGGCGCATCGGTCCCACCGCCCGACTATTGGCGGCGGGTCCGGGCAATTTGCGATCGGCATGAGGTGCTGCTGATTGCCGACGAGGTGCTCACCGGGGCGGGTCGAACCGGAACCTGGTCTGCGCTCGAGCCGTACGGCGTGGTACCGGACATCATGATCCTGGGGAAGGGGATCAGCAGCGGATATGCACCGCTCTCGGCGGTGGTGGCACCTCGCCGGCTCGTGGACGTGCTCGCGCACGGTTCCGGTACCTTCATGCATGCGCAGACCTTCTCCCATCACGCCACGCTCTGCGCTGCCGGGGTTGCCACGCTCAAATATCTGAGCCGGCACCGGCTGATTGAGCGCTGCGCCCAAATGGGGCAGGTGCTGCACGAACGGCTCCAGGTACTGCGCTCCTTCGAGTGTGTGGGCGATGTGCGTGGCAGGGGACTCCTGGCCGGCATCGAGTTCGTCGAAGACCGCAGCACCGGACGGCCGTACCCGTCGGCCGCCCGCTTTGCCGAATCGTTCGCGGTGGTAGCCCTCGAGCTCGGCCTGGTGGTATGGTCCAACGCCGGCCAGCTCGAAGACGGTACCGGCGATCTGGTGATGCTGGCGCCACCTTTTGTGATCACGGAGGGGCAGATCGACGAGATGGTTGCCATTCTCGGTCAGGCAGCCGAACGAATCGCCGCACGAGTGGGAGCGCATCGATGACCGCCACGACGAAGATCACCTATACCACTGCCAGTGGCGTCCTGGAGGAGTTTCACCACCACTTCGATACCGCGCTCGGCCGGATCCGGGCGGCATCCGGTGCGCTGCATCCTTTCTACATCGATGGCCAGGCAGTTCATAGCGACGAGGAACCGCTGGTGGATCGCTCTCCCATCGACACCAGCGTCGTCCTGGCTCGATTCGCCGCGGCCACCCCGGTTCACGTCGATGCCGCGGTGCTTGCCGCCAGGCGAGCCCAGCTGGGCTGGGCGCGGCGGCCCTGGCGGGAGCGGATCGCAGTTCTCCGGCGTGCCGCCACCATTATTCGAGAACGCAAGTACGAGCTTGCCGCGTTGATGAGCCTCGAGGTCGGCAAGAGCCGGCTCGAGGCCATGGGCGATGCGGAAGAATCGGCCGACCTGATCGACTACTACTGCCAGCAGGTGGAGGAGGCGGATGGCTTCGTCCGGCCCATGTCGCGCATCACTCCGGTCGAGCGGAACACGGACGTGCTGCGGCCCTACGGCGTCTTCGCCTGCATCGCCCCGTTCAATTTCCCTCTGGCTTTATCCGCGGGAATGTCCTCCGCGGCCCTGGTCGCCGGAAACACTGTGGTCTGTAAGCCCGCGGAAGACACGCCCTGGACCGGCCTCAAGCTGTACGAGGTCTATCGGGATGCCGGCCTCCCGGCCGGGGTCTTCAATCTGCTTGTTGGCCGCCGGGAAGAAATCGGCGATCCGCTCTGGCAACACCCGGGCGTCGATGGCGTCGTGTTCACCGGATCGAAACAGGTCGGTATGCGAATTCACTCCGGTCTCAACGGCCGATGGATCAAGCCAGCGTTGCTCGAGCTGGGCGGAAAGAACGCCGCCATCGTGCTGGGCAGCGCCGACCTCGACGCGGCAGCCGAGGGCGTCATGCGGTCGGCGTTCAGCCTGCAGAATCAGAAGTGCAGCGCCACCTCCCGGGTCTACGTGCAGCGCGAGGTATACACCCCATTCGTCGAGCGCCTGATCGAGAAGACCCGTGCAATCCGGATGGGCGACCCCTCGGAACGCGACGTCTTTTTCGGGCCGGTCATCAATGAGGGCGCGGTGGAGCGGTTCGCGCGCGCCGTGGAGCAGGCGCGCGCGGAAGGAACGATTCTTCTGGGTGGAGCGCGGCTCCGGGGGGCTATCTTCGACCGGGGACATTTCGTCGCTCCGACGCTCGCACGACTGCCGCTCGACAGCTCACTGTTTCAGCACGAGCTGTTCGTTCCGTTTCTCGCGGTGGCCGGGGTGTCGGGGCTGGATGAGGCGATTGCTGAGACCAACCGCGTCGAGTACGGCCTGACGGCCGGCATCTTCTCCGGCGATCCGGCCGAAGTCGAGCGGTTCTTCGACGAGGTCGAAGCCGGAGTCTGCTACGCCAACAAGCGAACCGGCGCCACCACCGGCGCGTGGCCCGGAGCGCAGCCGTTCTGCGGCTGGAAAGGCTCCGGCTCCACCGGGAAGGGCGGCTGTGGTCCCTATTACGTCGCCCAGTTCATGCGGGAACAGAGCCGCACCGTCATCGAGGGTTGAACATGGCCCCGCGCGACTATCCAAAGATGGTAATGCCTCCCCCCGGCCCCCGCGCCCAGGAGGTGGTGGCGAGGGACGCCGAGTGGACGTCCACCTGCTACATCAAGGAATATCCGCTGGTGGTGGCGCGAGGCAGCGGCGTGATGGTGGAGGACATCGACGGCAACCGCTACCTCGATTTCATGGCGGGGATCGCCGTGTCGTCCACCGGGTATGGACATCCCAAGGTCGTGGCGGCGGTGAAGGACGCGGCGGATCGGTTCCTCCACATCTGCGGGTCGGACTTCTACTACGAGGGAATGGCCACGCTGTGCGAGCGACTGGCCAAGCTGGCGCCGGGCGACTCGAAGAAGCGCGTGTTCCTCACCAACTCGGGTACCGAGGCAGTGGAGGCGGCCATCAAGCTCGCCCGCCACGCAACCCGCCGCACCGCCATGATCGCGTTTCGAGGCGCGTTCCACGGCCGCACCACCGGTGCGGTGTCGCTCACGTCGAGCAAAGCCAGGCAACACGCCGGCTTCGGTCCGCTGTTGCCGGATGTGCACCACGTCCCGTTCGCCTACCGCTACCGCTGCCAGTTCTGCGCCGATGAGCCTGCCTGCAACCGTGGATGCGTCGATGTGATCGAGCAGGAGCTCTTCACCCGGCACCTCGATCCCCATGATGTGGCCGCCATCTTCGTCGAGCCGATCCAGGGCGAGGGGGGGTATATCGTCCCTCCCCCGGGATACCTGCCCGCGTTGCGCGCCCTGTGCGACCGTTACGGCATCCTGCTCGTGGCAGACGAAGTGCAGTGCGGGGTCGGTCGCACCGGCAAAATGTTCGCCTGCGAGCACGAGGGCGTCGAGCCGGACATTCTCGTCACCGCGAAGGGACTGGGCTCCGGGATGCCCATCGGCGCGATGGTGGCCAAGGAGTCGATCACCACCTGGGCCAGTGGCTCCCACGGCTCGACCTTCGGCGGCAATCCGGTGTGCTGTGCGGCCGCGCTCGCAACTCTGGACCTGGTCGAGGGCGGCCTCATGGCCAATGCCGCACGGATGGGCGAACGGCTCATGACCGGCGCTTGCAGGCTCATGGCCAAGCACGACTGCATCGGTGACGTGCGCGGCCGCGGGCTCATGGTCGGCATGGAGTTCGTTCGGAGTCGGGAGACCAGAGAGCCGGCCCCCGACCTGGTGCAGGAGCTGGTACAGCGCTCCTTCCGTCAGGGGCTGCTCCTGTTGGGCGCGGGGAAGAGCTCCCTCCGCCTGGCGCCTCCGCTGGTCATCGATGACAAGGATGTAGACACCGCTCTGGGCATGATCGACGCCACACTCGGCGAGATCGCTTGAGCGATACGTCCAAGGTGGTCACGATGCGGGAGGCGGTCGCCGCGCACGTCCGGGACGGCGATACCGTCGTGATCGAAGGGTTCACCCACCTCATCTGCTTTGCCGCCGGCCACGAGATCATCAGGCAAAGGCGCCGGGACCTCACCCTCTGCCGGCTCACGCCCGACCTCATCTACGATCAGATGATCGCCGCCGGCTGCGCTCGCAAGCTGGTCTTCTCCTGGGCCGGCAATCCGGGCGCGGGATCACTGCACGCCTTTCGGCGCGCGGCAGAGGGAATGGGGCCGACGCTCGAGCTGGAGGAGTACTCCCACTTTGGGATGGTTGCGCGGCTCAGCGCGGGCGCGGCCCGGCTGCCGTTCTGGACCATGCGGAACTACATGGGCACTGATCTTCCTCGCGTCAATCCGATGATCCGGTCGGTCAGCTGTCCGTACACCGGTGAAGTGCTTTCTACCGTTCCTGCCCTGAACCCGGACGTGACCATCGTTCATGCCCAGCGGGCGGATGCGCAGGGTAATGCGCAGATCTGGGGTCTCCTCGGCGTGCAGAAGGAAGCGGCGTTCGCGTCGGACCGGGTGATCGTGGTGGTGGAGGAGATCGTGGATGAGTCGGCCATTCGTGCCGACCCCAACCGGACGGTGATTCCCGGACTGATCGTTGACGCGGTCGTGGTGGAGCCTTGGGGTGCCCACCCGTCGTATGCCCAGGGGTACTACGATCGCGACAACGAGTTCTACATCGGATGGGAAAAGATCTCCCGGGACCCAGCGGCTCTCGCCCGGTACCTCGACGAGTTCGTCTACGGTCTGGGAAACCGCGCCGAGTACGTCGAGAAGTGCGGCGACCTGGAGCGGCTCAGGGCATCAGAGAGAATCTGTGCTGGCGTTAACTATGGGTTCTAGATCTTCGCACTCAAGCGAGCACCTCATCCCGAGCGGAGCGAGGGACCTATTCAACATGTTTCGGGAACCTCGGAGAAGGTCCCTCGGTCGCTGCGCTTCCTTGGAATGAGGATTTGGGTCACGCACGAGCTATGGAGTCGAGCTACACCCCCAGCGAGATGATGACCGCGGTCGCCGCGCGGGAGCTGCGCGACGGCGAAGTCGTCTTCGTCGGGATCGGCCTGCCGAACCTGGCGTGCAACCTGGCGCGGGCGACGCACGCACCCAACCTGGTGCTGATCTATGAATCCGGCGCTGTCGGTGCCGTGCCGGAGCGTCTGCCCGTCTCGATCGGTGATCCGGCTCTGGTCACCGGATCACTCATGGTCAGCAGCATGGCAGACGTGTTTCAGTGCCTCCTGCAGAACGGACGGATCGAGGTAGGCTTCCTGGGCGGAGCCCAGATCGACCGCTATGGCAACATCAACACTACGGTGGTGGGCGATTACACCCGGCCCACGGTGCGCCTGCCGGGCAGTGGAGGTGCGGCAGAGATCGCAATCCACGCGCGGAGGACCCTGGTGATCAGCCGTCTCGATCGCCGCGCCTTTCCCGAGACGGTGGACTTCATCACCAGCCCCGGCCATCGGATCAACGGCAGAACCCGCCGGGAGCTCGGCATGCCGGGGGCGGGCCCGACCAAAGTCGTCACCGATAAGGCGATTCTCGAAGTAAACCCCCTGACCGGCGAGCTGGTGCTCACGGCACTCTATCCGGGTGTTGAAGTCGCTCAGGTGGCCGCCGGAATCGGTTGGGCACTCCGGAGCTGGGACCGTCTGTCCGAGGTCGCACCGCCGAGCGAGCGGGAGCTCCGCCTGCTGCGTGACGTCCTGGATCCAAAGCGCCTCTACCTCAAGCAGTGAAGGAGAGCGAATGAGCGCCGTGTCTCAGGTGGCTCCAGTGGAATCCCCTCGGGTGGAGCTACCGCGCGTCCTCACCCTGCGCGACCTGGTGCTGTTCAACATTGTAGCGGTCTTGAGCCTCCGCTGGACGGCCACCGCCGCGGCCGCCGGTCCGAGCTCCCTCACGATGTGGGTCCTGGCGGCGCTGTTCTTCTTCATACCCCAGGGTCTCGCGGTCAGTCACCTGTCCGCCCTCTACCCCCAAGAGGGCGGGATCTATTTCTGGACCAAGCGCGCCTTCGGCGAGGGGCACGGATTTCTCTGCGGCTGGTGTTACTGGGTCAACAACATTCTCTATTATCCCAATCTCCTGATGTCGACCGCCGTGATCGCCGTGTACGCGATCGGGCGGAGCGAGAGCGGGCTGATGGACAACTGGACCTACATCTTTGCGGCGACGCTGACCTCGCTCTGGCTGGCGGTGTGGATGAACATCGTCGGCCTCAAGACCGGACGCTGGCTTCAAAACGTCGGTGCGGTGGGGACCTATCTTCCGGGCCTGGTGCTGATCGGATTCGGCCTTCACGCAGCACTTACCCGGGGCGCGGCCACACCGATCACTCTGGGTAGCATCACGCCGAACTTCAGGGACATGTCGGCGCTCAACCTCTGGGCATCGATCGCCTTCGCCTACGCCGGGCTCGAGCTCTGCGCCGTCATGGGCGACGAGATTAAGGACCCGCGACGGACCCTGCCACGCTCCATTTACATCGCTGCTCCGTTCATCGCGTTTCTGTACATTGCCGGTACCGCATCTGTTCTCTGGCTGGTCCCCAGCTCCGAGGTCCACGTCGTGTCAGGCTTCTTCCAGGCGATGGCGGCCGGTGCCCGGGATCTCGGCGGACTGGCCTGGATCATTCCGCTTGCGGCCATGCTCTATGTACTGGGAAACATCGGTGGCAT
>JBBQXQ010000020.1:0-33770 GCA_038209515.1 Gemmatimonadales bacterium | reverse complement strand
TGGGATTGCAAGCCGACGTGGCCGCCGGTACGTGGACCCGCAGCACCCCTGCCCTGATCCGATACCGGAGGGGCGACTCCAGGGTGAAGACCTCGCCATCGGTGGCTACCTGCAGTCGCCGCCGTCTGGTCTCGATGGTGGCCTCCTCCACCGTGATGAGGTCGACCTCCTTGGCCTGCTCGGCCCCCTTCAGGAGGACCTGCCAAGCCAGCCGCAGGAGGCCCGGCCGCTGCTCCGCGTTCAGCACGTACAGAGCCAGCCGGCCGCGAACGAGAGACTCCCGCGTGCCGGCATGAATCCCTGACATGTGATACTCGTTGTTCGCCACTAGGAGCAGAGGCGTGCGCCGCACAATCGACTTCTCCTCGACGACGATGCGTACCGCCATGAAGGAATTCCGGCGCAGCACTGTGAGCGCGGCCCACAACGCCGCGATCCATTTCTCCCGTACCTTGGTGCGGTACCGATCACGCAACCGCACGATGGCGGGGTACACACCCAGGCTGGAGTTGTTGAGAAAGACCCGGCCATTCACCTCCCCTACGTCCACTTGGCAGACGGTCCCGTGGAGAACCACCTTGGCAGCCTCATCGAGATCGAGGGGGATGCCCAGATCCTTGGCGAAGTGGTTGAGGGTGCCGAGTGGCAGAACACCGAGTGGGATCTTCCGGCCGACAACCGCCGATGCAGCACAATTGATCGTCCCGTCGCCCCCACCCGCCACCAACGTATCGCATCCATCCTCGACCGCGCGCCGCATCGCCGCGTTGATCTCCGACCCTTCGCCCGCCAGGGTGATCCGTGCCTCGCGGCCTGCGGCGGCAAAGATCTCTCTCAGCCGGTCAGCGACCTTGGCCTCTGTACCATGCCCCGAGGAGGCGTTCAGGACTACCGCAATGTGGCCCATGCTCAGGGTCCCGCTGGACCCGGCCGTGGAGTTGAGGTCATGGCTCCAATGAGTGCGGGTGACTGGTTTCCGGCAAGCGGTGGGAATACTATGGGCGAGTCTTCTTCGAGGTTTTTGTTATGCGGAGGCACGGTATCACAGTACTCGGCCTGCTGCTTCTGGTCATCGCGCTCATCATTGTTGCCGTCTTTCTACTGCGGTACCTGCGGGCATCAGGCGCTTGATCAGCTGGATCTGCCCCGTGTGATACAGGTCATGCGCCGCGACGCCGTGGATCTCTTCAGCGTAGGTCCACACGCCTTTGGGCGAGCGACGCTCGAGATCGGCCGCGCTCAGCCCAGAGACCACCTGCCGAAGCTTCCCGTGCTCGGCCTCGAGCAGCGCGATGTCTCTCTTCCACGCCTTTAAGTCGGGCGGATCCGGAATGTCGGGCCAGTTGCTCGGCTTCCGCTCGAATGATCCCGTTGCCTCGCCCGCGAGCCGGCGGCGCACGGCATACTTCCAGTAGGCAGCGTGGATCGTCAGCTCCCAGACGTTGTGGCGATCGGGACCGGGCCGCCAGAGCGCCTGGGCCGGTGTCACGCCCCGGAGCGCCCCGCGTAGCGTGGTGCCGTGCCATCCCTTCCGGTCGAACGCTTGATCCACGATCTCGAGTAGCAGCTCGATGCGTGGATCCACCGCCTGGCGCGGCGCCCGCCTGACCATGTCCCCTCCTTCTGAGGCTCGCTTAGTTAGACCCTCGCGACGGCGTGGAGAAGGCGAACCCCTTCCCTACGGTCAGAACCCAACCGGAGGGTTCCGCATCGTTGGCAAAGCGGCGGGCCAGGTCGAATCGTAGAGCGGGCGTATCCGAGGACCGGCTGGCGCCAACCCGCAACCCCACTCCGGCGTCCCAGCCGACCCGGCGCCTCGAGCCCGCGTACCAGGCGCCGCCATGGTCCACGAACCCTGCTATCCCGATCCCCACCATCCCACCGAGGTTATCGACGACGGTATACCGGTACTCGGCCGTGGCGAAGATGGAGCGGTCGCCGGTGAAGGCGTGGCTTCCGAACGCCCGGGGACCGCTGCCAAGACCGAGGTCGAATTCCTCGCCGGGGACCGGATTTCTGAGCCAGCCACCCTCGATGTGCAGTACTGCGACATGACCAGGGGCGGGCTGGAGTACGACGGTGCCTGCGACCTGGACTGAGCCGGAATCGAGGCCCGCCCCAGAGTACAGGCCATTGGCCGCGGCGTCCACATAGGCGAAGCCGCCCGGCAGGGTGGCACCCACGCGGCCATTGACCAACGGGCCAACCCCATTCCGGTCGTAGCCGAACGCCCGCGGAGCCAGCTGGAGCCCAGCCCGCACCGTGAGACCGATGTCCACGTCCTCCTCCCGGGCATAGCCCGCGTAGCCCCGGGTGATGATGAACCTGGCCCGGTTCCCTACTAGGTAGGGCCCGAGTGACCCGGTGACCGTCTTCGAGAACGGCACGGTGGAGGCCTCCGGCCGGAAGTCGTCCCGCTGCACCTGGCCGGTGAGTCCCACACGCAGGTAGCCTGCGCTCGACGCGTGAACTGCCCATGCGGCCGAGGCGCGTACCCGGCTGAAGCGGCGAGACAGAGTGTCGAGCGCAACCTTCTGTCCCTCGAAAAAGCGGAGAACCCGCTCCCGATGGTCTTCGGCCTCAAAACGGAATGCCCGGGGCGAGGTGAGTGCGAAGAAAGGCCGGTCGATGGCGATGGCGCCGATTCTGCCGTCCGAGCGATTCTCGTACTGCAGCCCGAGCCCCACGGTGCCCAGGAACATGCGGGGGCGTCGAAACAAGAGTGCCACGCTGGACCGGTCCGGGTCCTTGCGGTATCGCACTGCCGCGGTCGAGGCCGTTCCCAAGAGGTTGGTTTCCACCAGCCCGATGGTAAAGGCCACTTCGCCGCCGGTGCTGCGGAATCTCCAGTCCGCCTGGGTGCTCCAGCCATCCTTGGTGAGCACCCGAAGCATGAGCCCGGTCGCCGTGCGCACCGAGTCGATCTGTACTCGCCGGAAGATCCCCAGCGCACGGAGGTTCCGTTCCGATTCCGCCACCAATGCCGAGTCATACGGCTGGCCGACCTGGAACAGAAGCTCTCGCCGGATGATGGCTGGACGAGTCTGGAAGTGCAGCCGGTTGGCCATCCGGGCCAGCCAGCTCCGCTCGTTCGGATCGAAGATGTCACGTCGCTGGAGCTGCACGCCGCGAATGATCGCAGCCGGGTTGGCGACCGATCCGGAATCCACGGTACTCTGGGCCTGAAGCGTGAAGGGCAGAAGCAACGCCGCCAGCGGCGGGAGATGCCGAAAATGCAAATGAACCCCAGGTAATGAGCGTGTGCGGTGCCGGAACATAAACGGGGCTCAGCCCAACTCGGCCACGCTCTCGAGTATGCGGTCCGGCAGGATGCCGCTCTCCCTGAGGGCCGTTTCCCGGTACTTGCCGGTGCGAACCAGCCACCCTTGCAGCCCCGCACGCTGGGCACCCTCGACGTCAGACCAGAGATCGTCCCCGACCATGGCGACCGAACCCGCGGGCTCGACCTCAAGGCTCTGGATCGCGGCGGCGTAGAAGGCCGGGCTCGGCTTCCCAGCCACCATGGCGCTCCTGCCGGTGGCGAACTCAAGGGCCGCCACGAAGGCTCCGGCATCGAGCGCCAGACGATCCTGGTTCAACCAGTACCGGTCCTTCGACAGGGCAATGAGTTCTGCTCCGGCCATGATGTACTCGAACGCTTCCTGCAACAGGGCATAACTCCAGCGTTCCCCCAGATCACCCACCATCACCGCCTGGGGCACACAGCCCCGAGGGCGGTTGGACGTGCCCCCAACCAGCTCCAACCCAGCCATGTCCTGCAATGCCGGCTCCGGCATGAATGGCGCAAGGCACCGGTATCCCGCTGTGCGCGCCAGTATGCCCCCGGCCAGGGTGGCGGTAAACACGTCCTCGGTCGAGGCCTCGAAGCCATAGCCTCGCAGCCGCTCGACCAGCATGGCGCGCGAGCGGCTGGTCGTGTTGGTCACCAGGCGGACGGGAATGTGTTGCCGGCGGAGCCGGTCCAGCGTGGCGACCGCCCCCGGGATGGCGGCACCGCCGGAGTAGAGGGTGCCATCGAGATCCAGCAGGTACCCCCGTGGCCGGCTCAGAACCGCTCCCACTTATATTCCGGGGCATGCTGCCAATAGCCCCGCTCATCGTGCAGACGGCGCTCCTCGCCCGGCTGGCGTCTCCCTACCCGTTCGTCGTGGGAGAGACGCTGCGGTACGACGCCAGGCTCGGGTATTTCCCGGTGGGCGAGGCCACTGTCTCGGTGACCCGGATGGCCAAGGAGCGCGGGAAGCAGAGTTTCGTGTTCACCATGGCCGGCCAGGGAGGCCCGCCCGGATGGCGGGTCCGCTACGACATGACTTCCTGGGTAGGCACCGGACGCTTCAATTCTCTCCGCTTTCATCGGCGGCTGGAGCAGGGCGGCAAGATCGACGAGCATGGGTACGTGATCGTTCCCGACTCGGCACGCTACCGCGAGGAGGGAGTCCCTGGCGACTGGGCCGCTCCCGCCGATCCGCTCGATGAGCTCGCGTTTCTGTATTATTTGCGGGCCGCGCCGCTCGAGGTGGGGCGGACCTACAGCCTGGCCCGCTATTTCAAGACCGGGTATAACCCCATCGAAGTGAGCGTCGCCGGCCGCGAATCCATCGCGATGCCGGGCGGCGCGACGACACCCTGTCTCGCCCTCCGGGTCTCCACGCGGGGGACCACGATGCGGGTCTGGCTCACCGATGACACGCGGCGACTGCCGGCACAACTGGAGATCCCGCTGCCCTTCGGGAGCGTGACCCTCACGCTGGTGTCTAGTATCTCCCCAGGTAATTCTCGATCTCCCAGCGGCTGACCTGCAGGTTGTACTGCAGCACCTCGTTGCGCTTGGCCTCCAGAAATCTCTCGGTCAAATGCTCGCCCAGCGCAGCCTTGACCACATCATCCTTCTCGAACATCTCGAGTGCCTCGTGCAGGTCGCGGGGCAACTCGTCGATCCGGTACTTCCGCCGGTCGCGATAGCTCATGGCGAAGATATTCCGGCTTACCGGCTCCCGGGCCGCGAGCTTGTTCTCGACGCCATCGAGGCCGGCCGCCAGCTGCACCGTCAAGGCCAGGTACGGATTGCAGGAGGGATCGGGCATCCGGAGCTCGCAGCGGGTCCCCAGTCCGCGGCGGTCGGGGATGCGAACCAGCGGTGAGCGGTTTCGCATCGACCAGGCGACGTTGACCGGGGCCTCGTAGCCCGGCACCAACCGCTTGTAGCTGTTGATCAGGGGATTGGTGATGGCGCAGAAGCCACGGGCATGCTGGAGGAGGCCTTCGATGTAGCTCAGGGCGGTCTGGGACAGCTGGTACTCCGCCTTGGGATCGTAGAACGCGTTTTCCTTGCCCCGAAAGAGCGATTGGTGGGTATGCATTCCACTGCCGTTGATCCCCTCGATCGGCTTCGGCATGAAGGAGGCGATGTAGCCGAACCGGCTGGCCACGTTGCGCACCACGAACTTGAACGTGGTCAGGTTATCCGCGGTGGTGAGCGCGTCGGCATACCTGAAATCGATCTCGTGCTGCCCCGTGGCCACCTCGTGATGAGCCGCCTCGACTTCGAATCCCATCTCTACCAGCTGCTCCACGATGATACGCCGGATTTCCTCTCCCCGATCGAGCGGTCCGAGGTCGAAGTACGCGGCCGAGTCGTGCGTAATGGTGGTCGGCGACCCATCCGGTGCTTTCTCGAACATGAAGAACTCGGCCTCGCAGCCGGCCATCATGGCAAAACCCAGCTTTCGGGCGCGCTCGACCTGCCGTTTGAGCGTGGTGCGGGGACATCCGGCGAAGGGTTGCTCGTCCGGGGTGTAGATGTCGCAGAGCAGCCGGGCCACCCTGCCTCCTTCATCGGCGTAGGGAAGGATCCTGAAGGTGTGCAGGTCAGGCTTGAGGAGCATGTCGGACTCCTCGATCCGGACGAAACCCTCGATCGAGGAACCGTCGAACATGATCTCGCCATCGAGGGCCTTCTCGAACTGGCTCCGGGGTACCTCGACGTTCTTGTTCACCCCCAGGATATCGGTGAATTGGAGCCGCAGAAAATCGACGCTGAACCGATGGGCCAGCTTGAGGAGGTCGCCTTTCCCGGCCCCGCTCAGCTCCACCGGGAATCCCTCCAGACTCGGCCGTTCCGACACGCCGACCGGGGGCTGCTTTCCTTGGACCATACGGTTTCGCTCGAGAGCGTGAACGGTGAACAGTTGAGGAGAGCGCGTGAACGGTAAACGGTAAACCGTGAACGGGAAAGAAGCGACACAGGTTATTTTCTCTCGATGCCCAATCCCACCTCACTCTCTTGCCCGGCCTGTGGGGCTGCCGCGTCCGGCAACTTCTGCAACAGCTGCGGCGCCAGCCTCACACCCCGCTCCTGTGGCTTCTGCCACGCGGAGTTATCGGCCCAGGCGCGCTTCTGTCATCGGTGCGGGCATCCGGTTGCTTCGGGCACGCGTGCGGGTCCGCGGTCCGAGCGGACCGCCTGGTTGGTTGCGGCCGCGCTCTGCGTATTGCTGGTCGGTGGAATCGTCTACAAGGTCTCTGGGGGGACTTCGGCGGCGCCGGCCCCCGATATGGCGAACACCGGCGCAGACTCCCGGGGCCGCACACCGGCGCAGCCGCTTCCGGACCAGGGGCTCCAGGGCAGAGCTCCGGACATCAGCGCGATGACGCCCAGAGAACGGTTCGACCGGCTGTTCAATCGAGTCATGCAAGCGGCCGAGCGGGGGGACTCGCTCGAGGTCCGGCGCTTCATCCCCATGGCCCTCGGCGCATACCAGCAACTCGATGATCGTGACGTCGACGCGCGGTACCATGCCGCGGTGCTCCACCTCGAGGTCGGAGACTTCACCCCGGCGTATGCCCTGGCAGACACCATTCTCCAAAAGTCCCCCCACCACCTGTTTGGCTACCTCATCCGTGGCACAGCGGCAAGATTTCAAGATGATGCCGTCGCTCGGGCTCGGGCGGAGCGGGACTTTCTGACGAATTATCGCGCGGAAATGGCGGCCAACCGGGTCGAGTACCTGGAGCACAAGCCGGCGTTGGAGGAATTCAGAAAAGAGGCGGAGAAGACAGAGAAGACGGAGAGGTAGATGCCGAAGACCATTCGAGTAGCCCACAGTCCCGACTCCGATGACGCGTTCATGTTCTATGCCCTGGCCGAAGGCAAGCTCGACACCGGCGACCTCCGCTACGTGCATGAGTTATCGGATATCGAGTCGCTCAACCAGCGTGCCCGCCGAGCCGAGCTGGAGGTCACCGCCGTCTCCATCCACGCCTACGCCTATCTCTGGCGCGACTATGCCCTGCTGAGCTCCGGCTCCTCCATGGGAGACGGCTATGGCCCACGTCTGGTAGCCACTGAGCCTGCTCCGGCGGATGTGCGCTCGGCGCTGAAGAGCCGCCGCATCGCGGTGCCCGGCACCCTCACCACGGCATACCTCGCGCTCAAACTGTATCAGCCCGACTGCGCGACGGAGGTCGTTCCGTTCGACGAGATCGAGGATGCCGTTCATCGGGGTGATGTGGACGTGGGACTGCTCATCCACGAAGGGCAGCTCACCTACGGCGACACCGGGTTTCATCTCTGGGGCGACCTGGGAGCCTGGTGGATGGCGGAGACCGGGCTTCCCCTGCCTCTGGGCGGCAATGCCGTTCGGCGCGACTTGCAGCCCGAGGTCATTGCGCAAATCGCCCGAGACCTTCGCGCCAGTATCGTGTACGGCCTGGAGCACCGTGCTCCCGCGCTCGCGCATGCCAAGCAGTTCAACCGGGGGATCGGGGATGAGCGCACCGACACCTTCGTCGGCATGTACGTCAACCAATGGACAGTGGATTACGGACTTCGCGGACGTCTTGCCGTGCAGACCCTGCTCGATCGAGCTCACGCAGCAGGGCTGATACCCGAGAAGGTCGACGTCGAGTTCGTTGGATAGCTATGGCCCGTAGCCTTTCTTGACCCCACCTGGGCCTTGTCCTACCTTCCCAAGACCCTGGGACCTTCCTGTTGGCGCCATTCGAAGGCATCCGATCGCCGGTGGTACGCTGCCTGCTGATCCCGAGCCGGCCCGAGTGGAGGAGCTCGCGTGCCCCTGACCGATGGGCCTGTCGCACTGCTCGTTGTAGACGACGAAGAATCGATACGTAACGCGCTCCAGAAGTTCCTGGTTCTGCAAGGATACGAGGTCGCCACGGCGGCCACCGGTGAAGAAGCCCTGACCATCCTGCAGCGGCAGAAAATCACCGGCATACTGCTGGACGTGAACCTCCCCGGGATCAATGGGGTCGAGCTGGTGCCCCAGATCATGGATCTCGAGCCCACCATTGCGATCCTCATGCTGACGGCGGTGAACGACGCCACCAGTGCAGCTCTTTGCATGCAGCGGGGCGCGTTGGACTACCTGATCAAGCCGATTGATCTGGGGCACCTCGGCCGGGCCATCCACCATGCCCTCCAGCGCCGCCATACGGTCCTGGAAGGCCAGCAGATCAATCAATGGCTCAAGGATGAGGTGACGGCCCGGGTCACCGAACGGAGGCTGGAGCTGGACAACCAGGAGCGAATCTCGATAGCGACCCTGGAGGCCTTGATTAACGCCTTGGAGGCCAAGGATCCCTACCTTCGGGGGCACTCGGCCAGGGTGGCGGACCTCTCCGCCATGGTGGCCGCGGAGGCCGGCTGCAGCGACGAAGAGGTGGAGGCGGTGCGAACGGGTGGCCGGCTCCACGATATCGGGAAGATTGGTATCCGGGAGGAGATTCTCAACAAGCAGGGCCCCCTCACCGAGGAAGAATACGAGCACGTGAAGCAGCACGTCATCGTCGGATCGCAGATTCTGTCCCCACTGGTCCATCTGCGCGACGTGATCGGCTTCGTCCGCAGCCATCACGAGCGGTGGGATGGGACCGGCTACCCCGATCGTCTGGCCGGTGACGCGATACCGTTCGGAGCGAGAGTCATCGGTGCCGTGGAAATCTATGACGCACTCACCACGTCCCGCCCCTACCAGGAGAGAATGCCACCCGAGGCGGCCGTGGAACGAATGCGCGATTTGATCGGCACGGTGATCGATCCCGTGATCCATCGGGCGCTCGAGGCGGTGGTGTCTCACCGCCAGACGCTGGTCTTCCTGGACGACGCCCGCGTCTGACACCCTTGCCATGTTCCCCCCGCCGCCGGCCCGCATCGGCTCACCGGGCGCCCCATGACGCAGGTGACCGTGGTCCTCGTCGTAGCCGGCTTGATGTTGGCAATCGGGCTGTTGACGATTCTTGCCTGGTTTCTCTACACCACTTACCTCGATCGGGTTGAGCGCCGGTTAGCGGCGCGGAAGAGCCTCTATCGTGAGCTGGTCTCGGAGCTGGCAACCCGGGACCGGGCACTCCTCGAGCCCACCATCAATCAGATGAAGACGCTGTACGATCTCGACGCGCTCGAGGCGGTGCTCGAGGAACAGGCGCGGAGCGCGACGGGACGTCCTGATTGGCTGCTCGAGGTGTACGACGAGCTGGGGCTGGTGGACAAATACATCGAGAAGCTGCGTACCGCGCGCAAATGGCGGGACCGCGCCTTTGCCGCCGAGCTCCTGGGCCGGGTCGGAAGCGCCAAAGCGGTGCCGGCATTACTGGAGACGGTGCAGGCCACTCGTACCGAGGACTCGGACGTGCGAGAGATCGCGTTGCGGGCATTGGCCCGCATTGCAGACCCGCGCGCCGTCGAGCCCCTGGTGGCGGCCCTGTCCAGCGCGGACGCGTGGCTCACAGCCCGGATCGCCGATATCCTCACCCGCCACGGTGATGCGGCCGTGGATCCGCTGATGGCTCTGCTCACCGGCTCGTCCCGCGATCCGGCGCGAGCGTGGGCAGCCAATGTACTCGGTGAGGTGCGAGCTCAGCGCGCATTTCCAGCTCTGGTTAGCGGGCTCAGCGACCCCGATGAAGAGGTACGCGGCAAGGCAGCTACGGCTCTCGGCCGGCTGGGCGACCCGCGCGCCGTCAATCATTTGCTGGAACATCTCCTGATCGATCCGGCTCCATTCGTCCGGGTCCGCATTGCCAGTACGCTGGGCCAGTTCGGCGGCCCCGAGGTCATTGACCGCCTCGTCCGTGCACTCCGGGATCCGGCATGGTGGGTTCGCATGCGGAGCGTCGAGGCGCTGGAGCAGATTGGCCCCTCGGCCGTGGGGCCGTTGCTGGTCGCCCTGGACGATCCCGATGCCGAGATCCGGAGCCGCGCTGCGGCAGCGCTCGAACGGCTGGGAGTCGCGAATAATCTGGTGCGCATGATCGAGGCGGGCGAGAACAGCGCCGAGGCCTCCGGCATGCTGGTCCGGCTCTCCACCGGGGGTACCCGTGAGCTGCTGGCTGAGCTGGTGTTGCACCCCTCGCCGGGGGTGCGGGAAGCCGTGATTACAGCCATCCGCCGGGGCCGGCGCCGGGACCTCACCGGTGAGCTGATGCAGACGGCCTCACATGATCCAGAGCCGTCGCTGCGCGCCCTCGCCCTGGAGGCGCTGCGCACCCTTCGGTCCGAGCAGGCAATCGCCGTCGCCATCGCGGGCCTTTCGGACTCCGATCAACAGGTTCGCACCACGGCCATTCGCCTCATCGGCGAGCTCGGCGGCCCGGATGCCGTGGAGCTGCTTCGCGCGCGAACCGGCGATCCTGAGCCGATGGTGCGAGCCGCTGCCGTGCGCGCACTGGGCGCGCTGCACGCGACGACGGTCCAGGCCGAGTTTCTCAGGCTGCTCAGTGATCCCGAGCCGGCGGTACGCCAGGCCGCCCTGTTCGCCGCCGCCGAGGCAGGACTCCGTCCGCTCGTGCCGAGGATCATCGAGCTGGTCGGCGACAGAGATGCAGACGTTCGGCGCGCGGCCGCCGAGGCAGCTGGCGTGTTGGGCGACGGACTTGCCGTGCCCGCTCTGCTCCAGGCTTTCCCGGAGGCACCCCCGGACCTGCGCGAGACCATCACGACAGCGGTGACTCGGCTGGATCTCGAGGCCACTCCGGCTTTGATCGAGGCCCTACTCCAGAGTCCCGACGTGGGAAGCAAGATCGCAGTCACCCGCACGCTGGCACGCCTCCGTTTACCCGGCTCCGTTGACGTGCTCGCGCGGCTCAGCGACCATCCCGAGCCTGCGGTCAGGGGCGCGGCGATCGAGGCGCTCGGGCGCTGCGCCCGCTCTGGCGGATCGGAACGCGAAAGCCGCCTCAGGGTCGTCGCCCCTGCGTTGGGGGATCCCAACGAATACGTCCGCGCCCGCGCCATTGACGCCGCAGCCCGCCTGGGAGTCGAGGACGCGGGGCGGACTATCCCCGCGCTGCTGGCGGACGATCCGTCGGCTACGGTACGGGAGCGTGCCGCCCTGGCCATCGGGATCCTGCATCTGCCTGGTGGCAAGGAGCCTCTGATTGCGGCCTGCCGTCGGACCGAGCCCACCAATGTGCGGGCCGCGGCTGCGTTGGCGGCCGGAGTGTTCGACCCTAATAGCCTCGTGGTACGGATCTTGGAGATGCCGGACGAAGCGCCGGTGCGCGAGCTGCTCCGCCAGCGGCTCAAGAGCGATCCCTGGTTCCGGCTTCTCGAGCGCAAGCTCTCCCGGGCCCGGGGGCTGGAGCTCCGTGCTCTCGCAGCCCCCGGGTCGGGAGGAGGTCAGTCATATCTGGCGGATGGGCTGAGAAGCACGCTGGATACGGGCGAACGGGTGCGGATGATCGGTGGCCTCCGCGCGTTCCAGGGAGAGCAGAGCCTGAGCGCGCTGCTCCAGGTCGTGCGGGAGGATCCCAACCCTGAGGTTCGCACAGCTGCCTTGGTGGCAGTCAGCGATCTCCTCGATACCGAGGAGCTTCTCGCGCTTGGCGTCCGCGCCGTGGGCGACCCCAATCTCATGGTGCGCAGAGCCGCCGTCGATCTCTTTTCGAAGGTCGCACCGGAGCGCGCCTTTCCTAAACTGATCCGTTCGCTTCGACCGGAGGAAGACCCGGCCGTGCTCGCCGCGGCGGCTGAGCTGGCCGGGGAACACTTCCCCGCCTTCCAGGATGCCGTGTCGGCGATCTCGCTCGATCCCGCGCAGACCGTGCTCCTGGCCCGGCTGGCCCGCTTCATACATCACGCCGGGCTTGCCAACCTGATGTTGCCGCTCAGCCGGAGCGGCTGGCCCGAAGTGCGGGAGGCGGTGGCCGAGCTGGGACGGCAACGGCCGGACGCCATGGATCCCGGTGCGGTCGAGGCGCTCACGTCCGACCCGGTGATCGCGGTCAGGCACGCCGCGGCCGGGGCGGCCGCTGCAGCCGGGCGTTACGACCTCCTCGAGAGAATGACGCAGGATCCCGACATGGGAGTCCGCCGCCAGGTCGCCATCGCGCTGGGACGGGCGGCCCCCTCGGGTACGGCCGGGCTCCGCATCCTCGAGCGGCTGGGCCTCGACCCCGAGATGCCGGTGCGAGCCGCGGCCTACGTCGCTCGCCTCCTCCAGGGCACTCCGGTGCCGCTTCCCCCGGGCATCGATCCCGGAACAGCGGCAGACGCGGTCCGGGAAGCGTCCGATCTCCCGAGCCTCCGGGAAACGGCACGGGGTTGGGTTGGAGAGGAGCGGCGGCTGGCAGCGGCACTGGCACTGGCACTGCTTCAGGACGAGGTGGCCCGCGAGGTCGCGCGAACCGATCCTATCCCGGCCATTCGTCACCGGGTGAGCGGCGCACTCGAGCTCGCCATGCAAGGAACCGCCGGGAGTGCCGCGTGACCAACGCCATAGTCCCGACCCTCATCGCCACCGTGGTCGTAGTACAGCCGCTATTTCTCCTGTACTTTCTGCTGTACAACACCTACACGCTCTGGTTGATTGCGCTGTCCGCCCGGCAGGTCCGGCGCCGCGTGGCCAGCCATTTCATCGAGGACCTCGATCTCATTGACGGGGGGGATCTCACCAAGCCCCTGACCATGATCGTGCCCGCGTATAACGAGGAGGTGACGATCGTCGACAGTGTCACCGGCCTGGTGAACTCGGATTACCCGCGGTTCGAGATCGTGGTGGTGAACGACGGTTCCACCGATGCCACCCTCGAGCGGCTCAAGCAGGCCTTCCGGCTGCGGCGGACCGAGGTTCCTTATCGACCGGCGGTGGCGACCGCTCCGGTTCGGGCGATGTACGAAGGAACCCTTCAACTCCCGGCTGGTGTCATGCGAGTGGTGGTCATCGACAAGGAGAACGGCGGCAAGGCCGACGCCCTCAACGCCGGCATCAACGCCTCTACCACCCCCTACTTCGTCTCTCTCGACGCGGACTCGATCCTCGACGACCGGGCGCTCAAGGAGCTGATGCGGGTCGTGCAGGAGGACCCCCGGGTTGTGGCCGTGGGGGGACAGGTCGCCATCGCCAACGGCTGCACCGTACGCAACAGTCACGTGGTGAGTGTCGGCCTTCCGACCCGCTCGCTCCCCCGCTTCCAGATGGTCGAGTATCTGCGCTCCTTCACCGCGGCACGCACCGGACTCGACCGGATCCATTCCATTCTTGTCCTCAGCGGAGTGTTCGCGGTCTTCGAGAAAGAGACCGTGATTCGCGCGGGCGGGTACCTCACGCCATTCCTGCGGCACCGGCTGACAGCGGAGTACGTCGGCGAGGGCGTGGGTACGGTCTGTGAAGACATGGAGATCATCGTCCGTCTGCACCGCTACATTCTCGACAAGCTGCACGACCGCCGGATCGCCTTCCTCCCACACCCGGTAGCCTGGACCGAGGTCCCCGAGACATTTGAATCGCTTCGCAAGCAGCGCGGCCGGTGGTACCGGGGACTTCGGGAGTCCCTGCGATATCACCGGGCCATGTTGGGCCACCCCAAGTTCGGCCGTATCGGCTGGTTCGCGCTGCCTGCCTTCTGGCTGTTCGAGTACTACGGGCCGGTGGTGGAAGTGCTCGGGTACCTGTTCATTCTGTTTCTCTTCGTCATGGAAAAGCTGCTTGGCCAACCTTTCCTCAGTTACGACTATCTGCTTGCGTTCCTGCTGGCTTCACTGGGATACGGCATCCTGGTGAATGTCTTTGCCGTGCTGGTGGGGGCCTGGCGTTTCCGTTACGGCCTGGCCGACAGACTGCAGCGGCACCTGCTGCCGTTCAGCCGCCGGCGCGAGGTGTTCATTCTGCTCCTATACGCCGTGCTGGAGAACTTCGGTTACCGGCAGCTCACGCTCTATTGGCGGCTGCGCGGGCTGTGGGATGCCTGGCGCGGCAAGACCGGGTGGGAAAAGTTCGCCCGCGTTGGTTTCCGGCCCGGAGCGGCACCGGCCCATGGCTGAGCGCTCTCTGCCTCGCATTCTTCTGGTTGACGACGACCCGGACATCGCCCGGCTGGTGCAGCACATCCTGAGCAGCCATGGGTTTGGGCCCGCGATCCAAGTCACCACGGGCCGCGAGGCACTGGCGGCACTCAACGGCGTGGACATCGTGCTGCTCGACCAGCAACTCCCGGACACCAGCGGGCTCGACGTCCTCGACGCGATCAGGAGCCGGCCGGCCCCGCCTGCGGTGGTGCTCGTCACCGGGCATGGCAATGAATCGTTGGCAGCCGCCGCGCTACGTCGCGGAGCCGACGACTACCTGGCCAAGGACTCGACTCTGAGTGATCTGTTACCCCAGATTCTCGAGCGGGTGCGTCGCACCCGCGAGCTGCGGAAGTCGCTCGCCGCGGCCGAGCAGGATCTGGTGCGCGCCGAGCGGCTTGCGGCGATTGGCGAGATGACCGTCACCTTGCATCACGAGATCAACAACCCACTCATGGCGGCGTTGGCCGAGGTAGAGCTCTTGATGAGCCAGCCGAGCGCGACGCCGGATCAGCAGCGGCAGGGTCTCGGCGAGGTGCTCATCGCCCTCCAGCGGATCAGGGACATTGTCCAGCGGATCGGGAAGCTGCGGGAAGCGCGGAGCAAGGACTATCTGAGCGGCGGCGTTCAAATGCTCGACCTCGAGCGGCCTTCCGGGGAAGCTCCGGCCCTGAGCCGCGGGACGGCACTGATCTATGTCCCGGATGAAGATCTGGCGCGCATCGTGTCCTTGCTTTTGCGGGGCGCGGGCTTTCAGGTCGAGCGTCGCGCCACCGTGGCAGAGTTGCAAGCGTGGTCGGACCGCATTGGGGTCACGATCGTGTTGGTCGCGGGTGGTGCGGACACGCCCGGGGCACACCCGCTCGGAGGGTTCGTCCCCCAGCGTGATCGACCCTACTTGATGGTGGCCCTGGTGGCTGGCGGGGGCGCTGCTGCCACAGCTGCTGGGGCCGACCATGTCGTGCATCTGCCCTTTGATCCGGGAACGTTCACGGCGGAGATCCTGCGGCGGTTGTCTCCCGCTTAGCCTGCTGATACGCCATACCGTGAAGCCGGATGATGCGCTGCCGGATCGGCGGGTGCGAGCCCAGGAAGTCGGCCACGAATCCTTCCTTCGACGCCAGCACCCCAGGCGCCGGATCCACAATGCAGAGGTGCGCGGCGCCGCGGGTGATTGATTGAGTGGGGTCGGTCGCCGACTCCAGCTTTTCAAGCGCGGAGGCGAGGGCCATCGGGTTACGGGTCAGCTGCGCCCCGGTGGCGTCGGCCAGGTATTCCCGCTTCCGGCTCACCGCCATGGCCAGCAGCCGCGAGACCAGCGGCGCCACCAGCAGCGTGAGCAGCCAGAGCACCAGAATGAGGATGCCGAGGGGGCTGCCGCCCTTGCCACTGCTGCTGCCCCCTCGCCCGCCCGACCAGCGCGCACCTGCCCTGCCACCCCGACCGATCATCCGCCCCAAACCGTCGGACATGAGCGCGATCGCGCCGACCATTCCTGCCAGCAGCGTCATCAGCCGCACATCGAGGTTCCGGATGTGCGCCATCTCGTGCGCCACCACCGCCTGAAGCTCATCGCGCGAGAGTTTGCCCAGCAAGCCCTCGGTCACCGCAATGCTGGCCGTAGCGGCGTCGCGCCCGGTGGCGAACGCGTTGGGATCGGTGTCGGGAACGACCCAGATCCGGGGCTTCGGCACTCCCGAGGCGATGGCCATCTCCTCGACCACATTGACCAGCTGCTTCTGCTCCGGCGTGGCGGGCTCCACCAGCTCCCAGGCACCGGTCGCCCACAACACCTTCTCCGGCCCAAATTTCCAGGCGTACCAGCAGATCACTCCGGCACCGAGCGTGGCAATGATTCCGATGTAGGGCACCACGTGGTGATAGGAGCCGGAGCCGGCGTCCGCGGTCAGCAGATAGAACGCGAGGTCTCCACCGAATCCGACCCAGGTAAAGAAGAGAATGAAGCCGATGACCAGCCACCGCGAGCGCCGACGGTTCGCCTCCTGCTGGGCGAACAGGTTGGCTTCTTCGCTCACGACGCCGGTTTGTTGAGCGATAGATCGACGATGGGTACGGCTCGCTCCGCCGAGTCCTCGATCTGCCAGAGCTCGGCCGGCGTGGTCTTGGCCAGCCCGGCCACTAGGTTGGTGGGGAACTGCATCTGCTTGGTGTTGTACTGGGTCGCGACGTCGTTATAGAGCTGCCGGGCAAAGCCGATCTTGTTCTCGGTGCTGGTGAGCTCCTCCTGGAGCTGAGCCACATTGCCCGTCGCCTTGAGGTCGGGATAGGCCTCGGTCAGGGCGAACAAACGACCGAGTGCTTGCGTCAGCTCGCCCTCGGCCTGGGCGGTCTGCCGCACTCCGGTGGCTCCGACGGCCCGGTTTCGGGCCGAGATCACAGCGTCGAGTGTCGACCGCTCGAAGTCCATCGCCCCCTTGACCGTGTTTACCAGGTTCGGAATCAGATCGTGCCGTCGCTTGAGTTGCACATCGATCTGCTTCCACGCGTTCACGACCTGGTTCTTGAGTGAGACGAGTCCATTGTAGGCGCCCGCCACCCACAGGACGACTCCCGCAAGAACGACCAGCAGGACGATCGTACTCATGTTCGATCCTCGATTGTGTGAGGGTTGGTGCAGCGATGGCGGCCGGCGTGCCTCAGCCGGAACTCTCCGAGCTCACGTGGGGTGCGTCGCTGGTCTCGGGCTCATGCTCGATCGGGCTCCATGCCGGCTCCGGGGCCGCTCTGTGTTCCTCGGCAAAGGCAGGCGAAGTGTCCAGTCCCACCACAGAGGCCAGCGCCTGACGCAGCGCCTCGGCAATCACGGCAGTATCGCCGTTGAGCCGGAGAGCAGGGTGCTGCTCGTCGATCAGTACCTCGACACCGGGGGCAACCGCGATACGGCGGCAGTGGGAGCTTGCGGCCGTCAGTCCCTCGACCGGAGCCAGCCAGGCCATCACCGCCCGACCCACGCGACCGCGTCCGGTGCCCGGCGTGCGTAGCAGTGGGAGGTGATCCGGCGGGGGTAGTCCCGGCCCCAGCGCGGTAGCGGCACGCCGCTCGATGAGATCGCCGGTGAGCCCGGCAAACTCCTTCAGCATCGACTCGAGGGTGGCGCCCTCCATCTGCCTGAGCTTGATCGCCAGGACCTGGAGCAGGTGCCGATAGGAATACACCGCTGCGGTGCCGCGCCCGTCGGGTGGGCTGACCAGACCGCGGGCCACGTAGAAACGGATAGTACGCTCGCTGGGTCGGGCCCGCGCCGCGGCATTCACCGGAACAACACCGGATGCATCGAGGATTCCGCCCGCCAGGGCGGCGAGATCGCGGAGACCCCAGGGCGCGAGCGCCCGGTATTCTCGAAGCGTGGTGAGCGGATCGGCGGGGGCGTGGGAAGGTGCAGAGTTCATCCGTGCCCGTTTCCCTCGAGGAGGTCGGTGTTGGAGTCGGCGGCTGCAAGCACCGCACGGACGGTCTTTGTCAGGGTATCCAGGGTGAACGGTTTTGCCAGAACCGGGCAGCTGACCAGGTCCTTCGGCCAGTCCGTCTGCTCCGACCAGGGATCGCCGCTCATCAGGATTACCCGGTCTCGCAATCGCGGCCATTGGCGGATGATCGCGAGAAACAGCGTGTCGCCCCCGATCTGGGGTAACCGGAGGTCGAGCAACAGTAGATCGAAGGTCATCTCCGACAGCATCAGGTAGGCCGAGTTCGGGTCGGCCACACAGACCACCTCGTAGTGATTGCCGATGAGTGCGCGCTCAAGAGTGCGACGCAGCGCCGGCTCGTCATCCACGATGAGAATGCGCGCGGTCATGAGGCAACCTGGCTCATGGGACTGAAATAGCGGTCGGTCACGATCATCAACGCCTCTTCAGTCGAGAGCGAGACGCGCAGCTCGCCGGCCGTGACCCCAAACACCGCGCGCAAATGCATTTGGAGGGTTTTGGTCTTGCTGTACCCCAACTTCAGCGCCACGTCCTCCACGGTGTATCCTGGATCGAGCAGTAGCCGGTGGGCGTACAACAGCCGAGTTAGCACCATGACCATCCGCGGCGACGGCAGCCCCACCTTGGTGAACCACCGCTCGCACGTCCGGCGGGTCAGCTGCGCCCGCTCCGCCAGTGCGGTGACCGTGGGAGCCTCATCGCCGGCATGCAGCATCGCTTCGAGCGCCTGGAGCAGCTCACGCGGCAGCTCCTGGAGGGCGCTCCCGAGCGCCTGCATCACCTGCTGGGACGCGCTCTGCTCCAGCTCGGCTTGCAAGGCGGACCTGAGGGAGGCCGGCGCGTCTTCGAAGCGGTGGAACACTACACGCCTGATTCCTGCGCGTCCGAGCTGGAGGAGGACGGCAGCGGTGGCCGGCGCGAGTTCAGTATAGATCAGCAGCGGCAGCGAGGGAAAGAGTAGCCGAATGCGCTCGATGCCGTGAGCCCTCGCCTCTCCGACCAGGAGAGGATCCACGACAGCCATTTCTACCGGCTTGGCCCGGATTGCGTCTACCGCCTCCGCCCAGCCGCCGCCGCACACCCACTGAAAACGGTCCGGGTCGAGCATGCGAAGCCGCGACAAACGTTCGGCGGGCACTGCTGCGAGAAGCAAATGTCGCAAATCGGCCCCTATTTGTCGCAAATGGGCCCTAAAAACGCCAGTGCTGGTCCCTCAGATTGGCGGCGTACCCTCCCCCGGGCACAATCGCCTCTCCCTGAAAGGGACCTCAAATGTCTCGCACCAAGACCTACGCTATCGTGATGGCCCTGCTGGCGTCTGCGGCTCTCAGCACTGCCTGTACCCGCACCGATGCTACGGGCCCCTCGGATCAGCCTCAGCCGTCGTTCGAGAACCAGGGCGCCAATAACTAGACCTGTTTGGGCGGGACGTACGCTCGGTTCGATTGAGTTTATTCAGGAGACAGGGCGTACTCCCGCAGCCCCACTTCCATTTCACGTATCGCCGGCGCTTCGCTGAGCTTCGAGGCCAGGGCAGGTACTGGCTGCTGCGGATGCTCGGTGAGCTCGTTCAGCGCCTGCTCGATCCTGAAGTACCAGGCGTTCAGCTGGTGGCGCTCGGCGAGCTCCAATCCCGCCACGAACGCCGCACGCGCCCTCGTCAGCTGACCGAAGCGGGTGAAGCCGATGCCTAGCTTGTAGTGGTAGTCCGTGGCTGGGCTGGGCGAAAGCCGGCCGACATTCTGCTCCATCATGGCCCGGCAGCGCTCAAACGACACTCGGTTACCCATACTCGATTCCAGATCCATCAGCTCCAGAAGGGCGTTGGACCGAACCAGGAAGCTCGTGTTCGAGTTGATGACGATCTCGAAGGCGAGCCGCGCCGCCTGGAACGCGCCGATCCGGTAGAGTCCGATTCCCAAGTCGCCCAGGGTACGCATGCGCTGGTGGGCATCGGGCGTGAGGCGGAACGCCTGGTAGTTGGCTTCCAGCTCCTCGAGTTGCAGGCCCTGGAGGGCGCAGACTGCGCCTAGATCTGCGTACCCCAGAGCCTGCACCTCGGGGAGGCTGAGCCTCGATGCATCGCGAACAACGCTCTCCGCGATCTCGCGGGCGAGCGGCAGATTGCCGCGGCCGCGGTGGACCGCACCTTGTCCGAGCCGGCCTCGGAGAGCAGAGACGTGATCGGCACATGCGAGTGCCGCCTTTTCCGCCGCACCGTAGCACGCGGTGGCGATGTCCCAGCGGGCGAGTAGGCGGTTGAGCCGGGCAGCGAACAGCGCGTACGCGGCAAAGTCCTCCGGTGGAGTGTCCTGTCCCTGGGCTCGCGCAGCCAGATTGAGGATTTCCAGGCTCTCCTCGAGCCGTCCCTCATGCTCCAAAAAGTAGGCGTAGGCCGTGAGGTTCAGCCAAAGACCGGCGTTAATCCGCCCTTCGGCAGACACTGCGGCCGCGATGCCGGCCAGGTGCGCCGTCTCGGGCACATCGGCAGGAAGGTCGTCAATGTGGCGACGCACTGCATCCAGCTGCCAGCGGAAGCCGTCGAGACCGTCGGCGCCGGCCTCCAAGGTGAGGAGCTTGTTGATCAGACGGGCAACGACGTACGCGCCAAGCGCAAGCCGAGCCGGCCCCTCGCGTTCCTGCTCCCGTTGGAGCCTGGCGCGCTCGAGAAATGGCTCGTGATTGAGAATGTCCGACGATAACCCAACCTCGCCGAACAGCAACTGAGGCGTGTACAATGGCGCGCCCTTCCTCAGAGTTGGGCCTGCGGGGGTCCTGCAGTATCGCGTCCGGAACCCACCCACACAAGGGCCGCCCTAATGGCAACGACGAGGCCGCGAATTGCAGCCGCGGTCCGCACAAAAACGGTGCCAGCGGAGGCGGCTTCTGTCCCTATCCTGAGCCATGCGACAAGGGTTTAGCCTCGTGGAACTGATGCTGGTCGTTGCAGTAGCCGGCCTACTGTTCGGAATTGCCCTTCCTCGCCTCTCAGGAGCGGTGGATCGCATCGAGGTAGAATCGCAGGCCAATCACCTCGTGGCGGCACACCGGCGAGCGCGTATCATGGCCGTCAACCGCGGTCAGGTACTGGTACTCACCGTCGACTCCGCTAATCTCGTCATCCGGCCGCGAGGGCAGGCAAGCACCCTGTGGGCCGAAGATGGACCGGCCGCGGCTCGCGTTGCGCTCGAGGGGCCGGCTCGTCAGTTCACCTTTTCGCCCGTAGGACTAACCCTCGGCTTTTCCAATGCCACCCTGCGGCTCTCCCGTGGCTCTGCCAGCCGCACCATAGTCATCTCTCGTCTTGGAAGAATTCGGATTGCTCGCTAATGGTCGGACGCGCGGAGGGCGACGGCCCCTTCGAACGGACGGCCCGGCCCGGACGCCTGCATGGATCCGGGCCGTTTTTCTTCTCAGCCCCCTGCGCCCAACCCAAAGACGAGGTCGATGTGCACTTCGATGTTCTCGTGCATCTTCAGCATGCCAAGCATCTTGCTCAGGCCGCCAATCCCGTACTCCTTGAGGTTCAGGGAAAAGTTACTGTGCACCCGGCCATTGGTCCCTTTGAACTCGATCGTCCCCGGGAGCTCCACGCGCCGAGTCACCCCGTGAATGGTCAGAGTGCCGTGCAGGGTCACGGGCGTGTTGTCGCCAGCGGACTCCTTCGCGGTAATCCGGTTCAGGTCGAATCGCAGATTGGGAAACGTGCTGGACTCCATTGATTTGTTGAGGTCCTTGTCCCGCTTGCGGTCTCCAGTCTTGAGCGACTGGACCGGTGCCTCCACCCACCCTCGCACAGTGCTGATGTCGGGCGCGCCGGTAAACTGCCCGGTCACTGTCCTGGTCGTGCCGGTGAAGTCCCCCATGGTGGCGTGACCGTCGAAGCTCAGAATGCCGGAGGTGAGCCGGCCGTTGGGAATGGGGCCACGCATCTGTGCCACTGCCTCCGGCGTCGTCTTCATCGAGAGCATCACCAGCACCACGACCACCAGGCCCCACCCTCGCAGTCCGGCTCTTCTGCCGGCCACCGTTTCAGGCCTCGAGCCCATACTTCCTCACTTTGTTGAGCAGCGTTGAGCGCGATATGCCGAGCAGGTGAGCCGCTTTTCGTTTGTTGCCGGAGGTGTGCCGGAGCATGAGGGCCAGGTGGCGGCGCTCTGCGTCCTCCAGCGAGTCGGGCATCGCCGGCGCGGCGGAGGAAATGGCCTGCCACAGGGCGTCGCAGTCGACACCCGGAAGGGCGGGATCGAGTACTAGAAGGTCATACCTGCGGAGTTCGATCGTCTCGTCTGCTGCGGCACCGTCAGTGACTGAGACCTGGTGGCCGGCTTGCCGCAGGAGCGTCAGGATCTCCTGGCGGCGCTCGGTATCCCGATCCAGCACCAGAACGAGAAGCGGATTCATGCCTGAAAGTACAGACGCTCCTGGCTATGGGCTATTGGCTGCGTAGGCCATCGACCCCACATAAAAACGGAAGGGCCGTCTAGTCGTGGCTAGACGGCCGTCCCACACATTGACTATCCAAGGTCGGAGCATCACTGCCGCCGTTCTTCTCTCACCTGCCACCGGTTGGCTGATTCGCCGCTCGGGAGGGCTCGGTGAAGCCTTGGCGTCCATCCCCAGGCCAGGATGGCCATCCTACCTGGTTCGTCTATGCGAGCGCTGCGAGTCGGATCGGGTCGCGGACTGACCCTTCGCACTGCACCCCGAGGCGCCAGATCGGGGTGGATGAAGCACGCGACTGGCTTCACCTGTCCGAGTCGGAGTGATCACCAGGATCGACGAGCACCTGAGCCCTTGGTTGCGTCGGCACTCTCCCCTGATATCCCACTCGAACTTGCCTCAAAGCCGCCGCTGAAACACGGGGTCGCAGCACGTATCCTTCAGGCAGTGGCACAAAGATAGGCACCAGCAATCTAGTCGCAAGTGCCTATGTTTCTTCGGGTTACAGCGTTCGGAGGTGGACTTGATGTGGAAACCTAACCATCACGCGCCGCTTGCCATACCCTCGTTCCTCCACAAAATGTGGACATGTGAATCCACATTTTCCGGGCTATCCGGCCGAAGCCCTTGGATTCGCGCCGAGCGGTGTGACCGTGATCCCCATGACCCCGAGGAACCCACGGAGGGCGTTCTCGTACCTCCGCAAGGCGGACTGGACCCGGATCGCTCGGTCATTGCCGTAGCCTCGAACGGTCTCGCCCTGACCCGGCCGGCTCATGGCAGCAAAGTCCTGCTCGCACCGGGCCAGGGCGCCGCTCAGGTGGTCCATCGCTCCGACAAGCTCACTCCGGTGCCTGATTCGAAGCGGCTCGTGAAGTCTTACGTCCAGCACCGCCCTTCGGGTCGGTGCTACCGTGCGTTCGGATCGGGCACACGCCTCCCGCATGACGCGAGCGCGGGACAGCAGGGAGGGGCCCGATGCCTGACGGAAATCTCGCTGGAGCCGGGCTGCCGCCCCATCGATGGTATTCAGCGAATCCCGCAGTATCAGGACTGCATCGCGCACCGCGGCACGGGCGGAATCGGGCGGAGGGTCGGGGCGCACGACGGACTGGGCGCTCACCGGGCCGGCCCAGACCAGACTTCCCAGCAGCAACCAGCTCCACCGGGTCATGACTCCATTCCCACTTCGATATAGCGGTAGGTGGGCTCGCCTTCGGGCGATGAGAACAGGCAGCCCGCGGAGCCCGCGGCAAACCACCCTGCCACCAACGGGCGCGGAAGATCGAGCTCTTGAATGATGGATCCGAGCCATCGGCGCAGATGCCGCACCTCCGGCGCGCGGCGCCCGAGGAGAGCCAGGAGTGCGCCCGCGCCCGCGGTCGCCCGAAGAAAGTGCGCCAGCCCATGGGCCCGCTGGGTGAACTCGACTGCCTTGACCCCGGGCTCGTCGAACAGGATCGCTCCCTCGAAGACATCCATCGGCGGTGCATCGAGCCGCGGGCCCAGATACACATAGCGCCGGCCGGCCTGGCTTTTACGTTCGATCACCGCAGCCGCGGTTTCACTCGTGAGGCGTGCGGCGTGCAGCAAATCATCATCCTGAAGGATGCCCACGGCGCCAGTCCACTCCAGCGCGGCAAGGGCAGTTTCCACCGGGCAGCCGAGGGCATCGTCGAAGGCCACCAGGCGGGGAGCTTCGCCGGCCCGGAGCAGAAAGTGTGAGAGCCCTTCCGCACGATCGGTGAAAGTGCGGACGACCAGCGTTTGGGGAGTGGCCATAGATCGGGAATATAGCGTGACAGGCGGACGGCCGGACACCTACGGCACCAACTCTGACTTGGGCTCCACCTTCACGATCCAGAGCCCGGAGTTAATGTCGGGCACATAGATCAGGCCATTGCGGTAGATGGCACCCCACGCATTGGGGGCGTTGGGGACCACGCCGGTACTGTCGCCGGTCACCACGTGCGCAACTTCGCGGCCCTGTCGAAGAAGGTCGCCGCGTAGCTCGCCCGAGATGTCGAGCACGCGGAGCCCGCCCTGGTAATCGCCCAGATACAGCGTGTCACCCGCCACCCAGACGTTGTGGCTCCCTCCGTCCTTGGGCTCGTAATACGCCACCTCCGTGGGCCGCTCGAGGTCCGACACGTCGACCACATGAAGCCGGCCAAACGCGCGGCCCAGACCCACCACCCCGCCGCCTTCGGTGGAACGCGGCGTGGCCGAAAAGACCTCATCGCCCAGGAACACGTACTTGCCCGCACGCCAGGCGGTATGGGTGCCGCGAATGAACCCCGGGCCTCCGACGGCCTCGACATCCCGGTACAGCGAGTTCAGGTCGTATTTGTACTGAGACACGATCCGGGGATTCTCCGGGCTGCCGCCTTTGATCCCCTTGCCCACGTCGAGGACGACCAGACCCTCGTTCCAGTAGCTCAAGTAGGCCAGGCCGTCCTTCACATCGATGTCGTGAAGGAAGTTTCCAGCCTCGTCCGGCCGGGTCTGCCAGCGCGCCACCTGATGCGGCTTGTACGGATCCCGGATGTCGATCACGCGGAGTGATCCGGTCGCGTCATCGGTGAGATACACATATCCCCGATAGATGAACGTGCTGTGCACACCGCCCGTGACTGTCTCGGTAAACTCTGCGATTGGCTTGGGATGAGCGGGATCTTCGAAGGAGAGGATGACGATGCCGTTCTTTCGAGTCGACGCGCCTTCCCGGGTGAGCACGCCGAATTTGCCGTCCTCCGTCGTCATGATGTCGTTGATCACCCGGGCGTCCACCACCACGGAATCGGTGATCACCGGCGCCGCCGGATTGCTCACGTCGATGGCGTAGACCCGGTCGCCGATCGTGCTGAGATAACCGTGACGCCCGTCCGGATGGAGCCAGAACTCCGCAGCCCGGAAGCGAAGGGGTACCCGTCCCACCAACGTTGCCGGCCGGCGTACGTCGCGCGGCCGAGCGTCGATGGTGGCCTCGACCACCTGGCCCGCAAAGCTGGCCGTGACGCGATAGGTGCCGGGGACATCCGCGACGAAGAATCCATTGGCGTCGACCTGTCCGTTGCCCGGATTGAGACTCCACTCGGGAGCGGCGTCGGCGACCACGCGTCCGCTGCGGTTGAGAGCCTGGAAGGCAAGACGGACCACCTCGCCGGTGCGAATCGAGGCTGAGGCAGGGTCGAGCCGCAGCTTGGTGACGGGATTCGGGGCGACCGTGATTCCAAACGTGCGGGTGGCGTTGCCGGCCTGCGCCGTAATCCTGGCCCGGCCGGGACGGCCCGCGCTCACCCTTCCGGAGGCGCTTACCGCGACGACCGCCGGGGCGTCAGAGCTCCACACGACCTGATCGTATCGGCGGTCATTGTTGGCTGCGTAGGGGATTGCGCCCAGCGTGAGCGACTGCCCCGCGTAGAGCCGGGGGATCGCCCGATCCAGCTCCAGACGGATAGCCGGCTGGGGCAGCACAGTGACCCGGGCAAACCCTGGGACGGGGCGCCCCCCAGCTCGCGGGCTCACCAGGGCGCTGACGGTGAGGGTCCCGGTCGAACCGCCGGTGACCAGCCCGGTGGAGTCGACCTTTCCCTCGAAGTGACCTCCGGACTGAAACCACCGCACGACCACGTCCCTCACGGGGTGGCCGGCCGAGTCTACCGCCGTAGCCGTGAGTCGGACCGTGTCGCCCACCTGGACGGCGACTTCGGCGGGTTCGACCCTCACGGTTGCGAGGCCTGGCGGGACCGGTGGGGAGACGGTGGGCTGCTGCTGGAGAGCAGCCAGCGTCCATAGGACGTGATACATCTGATCCTCGGGGAAACGGGTTCTCGAGGGGAGATTTGGTCGCGGGAATGTACACGATGCGGTGGGAGCGGGGAACCACTAACTTACGAGAGAAGATCCGCAAAATCCGGAGCCCCCATGCGGGTGGAATGGACGTCGTACAGCTCGCCCATAGGCGCGTTGACGGTCGTGGAGTGCGAAGCCGGCCCGCTCGTGATCGAGTTTCCCAATCGCGCCGTCACCATCAAGTGGGCGGTGCGTCTGCGAGCCGCTGTACCCGAGCTGCACATATCTCAAGGCAGCTGCCGGACCACCACCGCCTGGCTCGATGAATACTTTGCAGGTTCACCCCGGCCCTGGGCCTACCCTGACTACCTGAAGCGCTGGTTCGACCTTTCGCCGGCTCAGACGGCAGTGTTCAAGACCCTGCGCAAGATCCCCCTGGGAGAGACTCGCTCCTACGACGACATCGCTCGTGCCACCAAGCTTCACCCGAGACAGATCGGGTGGCTGGTGTCGGCCAACCATCTCGCCATCCTGATCCCATGCCACCGGGTGGTCGGGAAGGATGGTGGCCTGGTCGGATATGGCGGGGGGATCGCCAAGAAGCGCTGGCTGCTCGACCACGAGCTGCGGGCGGCGGGGGTGGTGCTGAGGTGAGCTGGGAATTGGGAGCTTGGTGGTTACCCCTTCTGACTCCGATTTCGAACTGTCGGCTCCTGGCTCCGAGCTCCTAGCTCCCAGCTAAACAGTTGACAAAACCGTTTCCAAGCATGACCTTATGAAATGCAAGACGCGGTGCCTCCCTTTTATTTTTGAAGAGGTCTGGCCGATCGGACAATTTGTCCGGGCGGCTTTTTTTAGGGGTTTTTTAACCCGGCCAATCCGGCTGGGGGTTCCCCCGGAGCCTTCGGGCTCCCTTTCAAGAGGTTGCAGCAATGGCGAAGGGCACGGTCAAGTGGTTCAATGACGCAAAGGGGTTCGGCTTCATCGCGCAGGATGGTGGTAAGGATGTGTTCGTGCATCACACGGCTATCATAGCGGACGGCTTCCGCTCGCTGTCCGAAGGAGACAACGTCGAGTTCGAGGTGGTTGAAGGCCCGAAAGGCCTCCAGGCCTCGAACGTCCGTAAGGTCTGAACACCCCAGCGCCCTTCCCGTTAGGCTCTCAAACCAGCCTAGACCCCCGCTCCCAGCCAGCGGGGGCCTAGGTATCTCCAGTTCCAACCAAACCAGCCGATAATCCAGACCGTAATCCGGAGCGTCCCATCTGATCGAGGTCGTGCTATCGCATGCTCGTACCGGGCCGCGTGCTCGCGCTCGCCAGCCTCTTATTGCTGCTCGTCGCGGGCCCCGCTACGGTCGCTCTGGCACAACCCGACACCACGGCGCTGCAGTTCCTCGGATTTCGGGCCGGCGCCAGGCTGGACGAGCTGAGTGCACAGCTGCAGCGCATGGGCGGCGGTCCGTTACGATGCCGGCGGTCCAGGGTAGATCCCCGGGTCACGGAGTGCCGGGCTAGGCTGCACGAGCCAGAACTTGGCGGTGCCGTGGAACTGTGGGTCTCAGCCATCGACAGCGCCGCCGGAGTCATCACCCTTTCCGGCGCAGTGGCACCGGACCAGCTCGACCGCTGGCGCCAGGCCCTCCAGGAGCGATACGGACGGGTGGGGCCGAAGGTGCAGGGTACCCAGCGGATGCTGCAGTGGGTGCGGCGGGGCCGGATGTTGCGTTTGACATGGAGACTGGAAGGCACGGGAAAGATCGCGTCGGTGAGCCTGGTGGATGGACGGGTGCTCGATGACTGGGGGCGGGCCCGCCCTTCTCCGGCGGCGCGACCTTCACCCAAGGAAGCCGCCGGCCTCAGCTCGTGAGCCGGACCAGGTAACTCCCCTCCGTCTCTTCCAAGGTGTAGTCCCGGACGACCGCACCCGATGCCTTCAATGTCTGAAGCAGACCGCGCACCCGAGATCGGATCGGGGCACCCCCGCCGCCTCGTCCACGGCCAGTGATGAGCCGAACGACTGCGCCCGGCCGGGCTTTGGCTTGGGCCCGGAGAAAACGCTCGGCGTTCGCGGCTGCTTCCAGGACTGTCTGGCCGTGCAGATCGAAGGTGGCATCGGCGGAGCGGTCGGTCCAGTCGCGCATGACGGAAGTTTGTGGGGGATCAGCCGTCCCCGTCCAGCTTGGGAGTACCTACGTGCACTTTTCGCAGGCTGTCGGACTTCATTCGAAACGCATCGGCTCCCGGAGCACGCGCTGGGCGCGCGTCGCGTGCCCACTCCTGTCTTGGCTGACGCTCGTCCTCTCGGCCTGCAACTATTCTGGGGATCCCATTCGGATCGGCCTGGCCGGCTCGTTGAGTGATCCGGTGGGCCTGCCCATGAAACGCGCGGCCGAGCTGGCCGTCGAGCAGATCAACGCGGACGGTGGAATCAAGGGCCGTCCGCTCGAGCTGGTCGAGCGGGACGATTACGCCGATCCCGACTCCGCGGTCTTTGTCGCCACTGACCTCTATGAGGCTGGCGTGTCGGCCGTGATCGGCCATCTGTTCTCCAGCACCACCCTGGCCGCGGCTCCGGTCTACAACGGCGGCTCCGCGCCGGTTGCCGCCATTTCACCATCCTCGTCATCCCCCGACGTGACCACCGCCGGGGACTACACCTTTCGCATCTGCCCGAGCGACCTGGCCCACGGCCTCGCGCTGGCTCGTTGGGTGCGCGACACCCTACGGCTCGAGCGCGGAGCGATGCTCTACCTGAATGACCAGTACGGCCGTGGCGTCCGCCAGATGTTCGTGCGGGAGTTCACCCGCCGCGGTGGAGTCCTCCTGGCCATCGACCCCTACCTCGGCGATATCCCGGATGTAGGAGCCTACCTGGACCGGCTGGCGAAGATCGGCGGGGTGGAGTTCCTCGTGGTCGCGGGGAATCGGGGCGAAGGTGAGGAAATCCTTCGCCAGGCCCGGCAACGAGGACTCCGGATGCCTGTGCTGGGCGGGGATGGACTGGAAGGGATCGAAGAGGCGGGCGCGATCGCCGACGGTGTCTATCTCTCGTCCGCCTACCTCCCCACTATCGCATCACCGGCCAATCGGGCCTTCCTTCAGGCCTATCGCAAGAAGTTCCCCACCACCGGCTTGCCCAACCAGCCGGCCGCGGCGACCTACGATGCGGTGTATCTGCTGCGGAGCGTCATTGCCCGGTCGGGACCCGAACGAGAGGCCGTGCGTCGCGAGCTGGCGCAGGTCGGGACCGGGACGCCGGCGTTTCAGGGCGTCACCGGGACGGTCGCCTTCGATAGTCGGGGCGATGTTCCTAACCAGGCCGTGTACATCGGCATGGTACGTGACGGGGCCGTGCGCCTGGCCGGGAACCAGTGATGCTGCGGAGCCTCCGGAGCCGCGTGCTCAGTGGGATGGTCTTCCTGATCGCCCTCGTGTTCGCCATTGCCCTGATCGGTGTGCGGACGATCCGATCACTCGACCGCTCGGTTGACCAGGAGCTGTCGCTGTTGCTGGAGAGTACGGATCTCAGTAACGGGCTCATTGCATCGTTGAGCTCGGAGGTCCGCTCGGCCGAACAGTACATGGTGCGCCCCTCCGAGACCGTTCGGCGCAGATTCATCGATGATGGGGACTCGGCCTACGTCTACCAGCGGCGCTACCGGACCCTCAAAGCGCTGACCACCTCGGACCGCTACATCGTCAATAAGATTGCTTCCAATCAGGCAGGGCTGGAGGTGACGTACGCGACGGCCCATGCCCTGACCGATCTGGGAAGGCTCGACGACGCACGCCGCCTGGCGGACCATGCCAGGGCACCGGCGGACACGCTCCTGGGAGACGTGCGCGCCCTGGCTCTGGCGCAAACCAACCGCTCGCTTGCCAGAGGCAACGAGCTCCGGCAGGAGGCGGGACGTCGCCGGTCGCTTCTATGGCTGCTCTTCTTCGCCTCGCTCGGAATCGGCATCGGCACATCGGTCTGGACGGTGCGCTCGGTGGATGGACCGCTCCGGCGGCTCGTGGCCGCGGCCGATCGGTTCGGGGCCGGCGATCTAAGGCGGGTTCAGCTAAACAAGATGCCCACCGAGCTCGACCAGCTGGCCCGTGCCATGGACGGCATGGCCGGGCGCCTTCGAGGCGTGGTGGTCTCGGTGGTGAAGGAAGCCAGCCAGATAGGCAACAGCGCCAGCGATTTCTCGGCGATGAGTGAGGAGCTCGCCGCCAGCAGCGGCGAGATCTCGACCGCCATGGTGAAGATCGCCTCCAGCGCCGAGCAGCAGGTGCGAGGGATGGAGAAGGCGGATGCCCTGCTGCTCAATCTCCGGCAGATCGCGCAGACCAACGCCACCGCCTCGGCCCGGATGGTGGAGTTGGGCGAGCGCATCCGGGACCTCGCGGCGCGCCACCGGGGGGACGTGGCGGCCGCCGGCCAGACGCTGCTCGCTATCCGTGAAGTTGTGGGCACTTCGGCTCGCCAAGTACAGGAGCTCGCCCGGTTGTCCGAACCGATCACCGACTTCATCGACCTCATTCGCCAGATCTCCTCCCAGACCAACCTGCTGGCGCTCAACGCGGCTATCGAGGCCGCGCGGGCCGGGGAACATGGACGCGGGTTCGCCGTGGTGGCCGAGGAGGTGCGCCGGCTGGCCGACTCCAGCTCCACCGCGGCGGAGGAAGTGGCCAAGACGGTTCAGTTCATCAGGAATCAGGTACGCGATGTATCCGATACCATGGACGTGGGTTCGACCCGGGTTCAGGGCATCGAGGCGGTGGCCATGGCAGCAGCCCGGGCGCTGGAAGACATCGCCGCGGCAGTGCAGGAGGTGCATACGGCAGCAAGCGAGGTTGTACGGGAAGCGGAAGCCAACCGGCAGATCGTCTCCCAACTCGGGGAGAGAACCCAGGAAGTGAGCCAGGCCGCTACCGAGCATGCCTCGGCCAGCGAGGAGGTTACTGCGGCCGCAGAGGAGCAGACCGCTTCGACCGAGGAGATGGCGGCAGCTGCGGGCGACCTACTTCAAGGGGCCACCCGACTCACCGCGTTGATGCAGGACTTCAAGACCTGAGGAAGGAGCTATCGCTTGCGGCTCGCCTTGGCCGCCTTCTTCACAGCCTTCACCGGCTTCATTCGCTTGACCGATCTCGCCTTTACCTTGGCCTTTGCCTTCTGAGCCCGCTCCCGATCCGCGGCCTTATCCAACCGCTTCTGCTGGGCAGCATGGACTTCGGCCAGGAGTCGATCGCCCTCCTCCATGCCCAGCAGGCCTCGCCGAGTGGCATAGCGAACCAGCTCCTCTGCGTCGGCCACTTCGAAGTCTCCCACCCGTGCCGCCGCCCGGATGACGCTACCGAGGGCATCCGCGACCGGACTCCGCAAGACGTTGGCGATCCCTGGAAGGGTCTCCAACAGGGTTGAGATCTGTGAACCGCCGAGTTCCGACACCACATGTCCTCCTTGACGCGCCGCCCCGAGGGACTCCCACCCCACTCCGACCTCCGCCTGGGGGCGTGAAGGGACGAATTCTCGCACTGAGGACAGGGTAGCGCTAGTAGTACGTATGACTACTTCGTAATTCGGAGTTGACCCCTCATGTCATACGCGCGGTGGGGCAGACAGAAGAAGCTGTAGTTGCCAGGGGCTATCGCGGGGACCACGATCCGGTATTCGGCTCCCTCTGTCGTGAGCAAGGGACTGCTCAGGTCCGCCGAACGCCGGCTCATGGCGCCATTCAGCGCCGCCCGCCCCGTCTCGGAGAGACCTGTGCCCTCGAACACGATGCTGTGGGGAGAGCCGCTGGCAACCCTGAAGAGGAGCACGTCGCCGGGGCGCGCAGTCACCTGGGCCGGGGTGAAGCGGTAAATCTCCTTGGCGGGGTTGGCATCCATCCGGATCTCGTGAACTCGCTGAGCCACCGCGAGCGTGGCCGTGGAGAGGAGGAATCCGAGCGAGCCCACCGTAGTCTTGAGAAAGCTGTGCATCTGATCTCCAGGTTTGTTGCCAGGAAGACGAGAGACCTGCCTTTGCGCCCCGGTAGAATTTTCCGTAAGTTGAGTGTGGGTGGGGTAGCCAGATTCGTGCCACTAGTCCCCACCAGAAGGGCCGACTGTGGGACGTCGGGGCATTAAGGAGTACCGAGCGCCGGAAGCGCTGATTCTGATCGGGGCGGATCGGGACCAGAAACCTCTGGTCTGCCCCTCTTGCGGCTCGGCGGACGTCGAGCGAGTGCCCGAGCGACTGAGCTCTGAGGATGCGCCCGGCGGCCGAGTCACTCTACACTGTACCGCCTGCAGCCGGAGTGCCGCCTACATCGCCCGTACGCTTAACCGATCTTCCCTTCCCGAAGCACCTCGACCACACGAACCAGCGTAGCTGCATGAGGGGTTGTCCTTACTTGGGCGAGGTGAAGAGCCGTCCCCATCGTACCGCCGTCAGGAACGGAATCGCTCGCCAGCTGCCCGGGTCGTAGCTGAAGTAGACCACCAGGGGGCGCCCCCGGACGTTCTTCCGGGGGAGAAAACCCCAGTATCGGCCATCATACGAGCTGTCTCTGTTGTCGCCCATCATGAAGAAGGAATCGGGCGGCACCACGATCGGACCCCACTCCTGAAGATCGGGCTGATACGAGCTCGGGTCCCGGTGTACCAAGTGCGGCAGCTGCCACTCTCGCATCTTGGCGCGCTGGATCGGGTCCTCCGAGCGAGTCGGGTCCGAATGCACGGCGTAGGGCTCGTTGACCCTCTCACCGTTACGGAACAGCTCTCCGTTTTCCATGCTCAGGGTATCGCCCGGCATGCCGATCAGCCGTTTGACCACCTTGAGCCCCTGCTCCTCGACCGAGTCGAAGACTAGAATGTCATCCCGGTGTGGCTCCCGCACGGCAGGGAGCCGCGCGTGGATGATGGGCACCTCCGCCCCGTAGAGCGCCTTGTTGACGAAGAGGAAGTCCCCGATGAGGAGCGTGTTCTCCATGCTGCCCGACGGTATTCGGAACGCCTCGACCAGGAACGTCCGGAGAAAGAACCAGACGACGAGTGCCACGACGATCGACTTGGTCCAGTCCCAGATCCAGATCACGAAGGACCGGGAGTGTTCGGCGGTGCGCGCAGTCATGAAGGAACATCCTCAATTCAATGGAGGTCGGAGACAGGTTTGAAATTTACCACCACGGCCGGTGACTTAGGGAACGGCGGTTGCCGGCACCCGGGGCGAGTCACGGAGCCGCAGGATGGGATACCTCGCACCAGGCTGCAGCTCGCGGTCAAGGAAGTTCCAGGTTACCACGCCGTCGTCGGAAGCAGGCTCGAGGAGATAGGAGGACAGCACGCCAAGGGATTGGTCGGTGCGCAGCAGGTGCCACCCGGCGACAAGGGCCGTATCGAAGGGCTCAGCCCGCCAGCGGCCTTCCACCTGAACGGTTCTGTGGCCCTCGAACAGCGGCTGAACCGACACGCTGTCGATCAGGAAATCATTCGCTGTCGCCCGCCATGGTTTCGCGAGCGACTCGACCACGATTCCCTGGCGCCGCAACAGCTCGACGATCTCACGTAATCGCGGAGGGATCAGGTAGGCGGCCGGTATCGCCTCACGGCGTGCCGCCACGAACCGATCGAAGACCGGCATCCGCACCGCGCGGTAGACTCCGGTACGCGTTCGCCGGGCGAAGCCCCCAGCGCCGTCTCCCGCTGGTTCGGTGATCTCGGCGATGACCTCCTGCACTGTGGGTGGCCCGAGCACCGAACGCACGGATACAGAATCCGGCCGC
>JBBQXQ010000019.1:0-33968 GCA_038209515.1 Gemmatimonadales bacterium | reverse complement strand
GAGCTTCGCCGCGGCCGCGACATCGGTGCCGTCGGCGTAGGCGACCTTGCCTCGCGCGAGTTTCGCGATCGCCTTCAGCGGCGCCGACGGCTGGTATTTCTGCGGGCCGGGCCAGCCAAGCGGCGCGAGTCCCGGCACCGGGTCGCCATCGACGTCGGTGACGGCGGACGAGCCGCCGCCGGCCATCACACCCTTGTCCGCGTGCCCGCCGATTACGGCGACCGATTTCAGTTTGCGCGACAATGGCAACAGTTCGTTCGGGTTGCGCAACAGCACCGCGCCGGCCTCCGCCGCGCGCCGGGACACCTTGCCGTCCGCGTCGAAGTCGATCCTGGCCGGCACGGCCGGATCGTCGATCACGCCGTTGGCGAACATGCTGCGCAGGATGCGGTGGACCATGTCGTTGAGGCGCGACATCGGCACCTTGCCTTCGGCGACCGCGCGGCGCAGCGATCCGTCGAAGAACACTTCCTGGTCGAAGACCTCGCCGGCCGACTCCTGATCCAGGCCCGCCAGCGCCGAGGCAGCCGCGCCATGCACTGCGCCCCAGTCGGACATGACGAAGCCCTGGTAGCTCCAGTCGCCCTTGAGCACGCGATCGAGCAACCACGGGTGCTCGCAGGCATAGATGCCGTTGATCCGGTTGTACGAGCACATCACCGAGCCGGGATCGCCGATGCCGATCGCGATCTGGAAGGCGAGCAGATCCGACTCCCGCAACGCAACCGGGTCGATATCGGCACTTAGGGTGTTGCGCCCGGTTTCCAGCGCGTTGAGCGCGTAATGCTTCACCGTCGAGATGACTTTCCGGCTCTGCACCCCGCGCACGGTGTTGCCTACCATGACGCCGGCAAGCAGCGGGTCTTCGCCGGCATATTCGAAATTGCGCCCATTGCGCGGATCGCGCACGAGGTTGAGCCCGCCGGCGAGCAGGACGTTGTAGCCCTTGCGCCGCGCCTGGCCGCCGATCATCACGCCGCCAGCGTACGCCACGGACGGATCGAAACTCGCCGCCGTGGCGATCCCCGCGGGCAGCGCGGTGGAGCCGATCTTCTGCACCCCAGGACTGGTCACGCCCAGGCCGGCATCCGATTCTTGCAGCGCGGGAATGCCGAGTCGAGCGATGGCGGGCACGTAGCCGGCCGAGCCGACCGCACCGGCCGGTTTCGGTTTGCCGTCGTGATCGGCGCCAAAATAGCTGCGGATCAACTGGAACTTTTCGTCGCCCGTCAGTTGGGCAAGAACCAGCCGCGCGCGCGCGTCCGGCGACAGCGCCATGTTCATCCACGGCCGCTGCGCCGCCGCGGTGGTGCCGGCGAGCACGGATGCAAACACGAAAACAGCGAGCCGGCGGCGCTTCGATCGGTTCATGCGATACCTCGTCCAGGGGAGCGAACCGGCAACCTCCAGCGCCTTGAGGCCGTGACTCGCGATCATTGTGGCCGGCAACTTGACAAAATTGCAGAAAAATGTAAACGATTACAAGGAGGTGGATGCTATGCCGCTGCGAGGGTTCGCTTCGTCCCTGGCAGCATGTATCTGTCGTCGTTCAGACCGACAAAACCGTAGGAGCCCCCGGAGGAACGAATGGCTCCCCTGTCATGCGCCAGAATAGTATCCAGCTCGAAGTGGTTGCTTGTTGCGTTGAGCCTGATTGGACTCTCTGCCTGTCAAACCGAGCAACCAGTAGAACCACTCCCAATCAATCTTGGATCCTCTGTACGGTTCTTAGGCATGGCCAAAGACAGCGGGTCGGACGGACTCGACCGAAGTATCGCCACCTTCCGAGCCATCGCGCACGACCCATTCAGGAGCCGCACCAGATTTGCAACCTCTTGGACCGGTGATGCGACCGCCGAGGAGTTGGTCGCCCATCTTGTCGCGCTTAAGAGCCGACTATATCCGCAGGTAGAGAGCGACCGGTGACGTGGTCTCTGTCAATCGCCGCGGGTGCCCGAGGTCGGTGCCTCGGTAGCGGTGGGAGTAGCCGAACTGCGCGCCCGGATCGAGCCCGGCTGACAACGATGACTCGGTGAGTTTCGCTCGCTGCTCGCGACCCGGTCGGCGCGGTAGCGTCCAACGAGCCGTTCGACTCACTTCCTAGCGGCCTTTTCCGCGTTCCAGACAGAGAACTCGACAGCGACCGAGCCGGGATGCATCTTCTGAACGACCCCATCCGGGTGGCTGGAGGCACCGACCGTGCGACCCACTACTGTCCTCTCCCTGCACACTGCATTTGCCCTCGCCCTGGTCGGTGGCCTCGCCTGCAGCACGGGGCCGGACGCTGAACCAGTGGTTGAGCTCCTCGTGCTAACCGACAAGGCCGTCTACTCCCTCGCCGCCGACACCGCAGCCACAACGACGCTGGTCAACACGGACCGATTCCCATTTACGCCCCCATGAACGAGTTCGTCTACGTGGAGCGCTTCAGCGATGGTGAGTGGGGCAATCGGCATGCCTGGTTCTCCGTCGACGGAGTGGGCATCAGTTTCCCTGTTGCCCCCGGCGACAGTCTCGTCGCCTTGCCGATGGACTTCGCCTACGTTGCCGAGCGGCCTGGTATCTACCGCTTTGTCTTCGAAGTGGCGCTTGACCCCAAGGGACATCGACTGGTCCCCGAGCCGGAACGGGTCTCAGATCCATTCGAGTTGCAGCCCTGACCGCAGGGAGCCAATGGACATATGGGTCGAGTCAGCGGTGTGAATGCGCTGCTGGCTGGATGGGCTGGCCAACCCGGCCCTTGCCTTCCCGGTTCATCAGCTTCTCATTACGGCGAATGGCACTTTCTGCTCGAGAACCTCGACTTGCTGACCCTCGCGCGGCGAAGTTTCGAAATCGCCTTGGTTGTGCTGCCGCTGAGGATGAAAGGCGCCACCGGCTCGACCGTGGCCCGATCAAGGTCGGTCGGATGAGACCCAAGCTGGCGCTGGTGGCCGCCGTCGGGCTCCTCGGCGCGGGATTTCGCCCGAGCCCGCCCGGGGCTGGGGTAGGCGCTTCCGCCCGGGAAGCTGTCCGAGCCGCGCCGCCGGCAGGGGAATCGGTGATGGATCGGTTCCTCGACTCGCTGCTGGCCCGCATGACGCTCGAAGAAAAGCTCGGCCAGCTCACCATGGCTCCCGGCGAAGCGAACCAGACCGGCCCCGGTGCGGCCGCTGGCGATGAACAGCAGGTTCGGCGGGGTCAGATCGGCTCGTTCCTTGGCTTCTGGGGGGCGGCGGCAACTCGCCGCATGCAACGCGTCGCCGTCGAGCAATCGCGCCTTCACATACCCCTGCTCTTCGCCCACGACGTGATCCACGGCTGGCGCACGGTCTTCCCCGTTCCGCTGGCCGAGGCTGCCAGCTTCGACCCGGCCTCGGTGGAAGGTTCCGCTCGCATCGCGGCCGTCGAGGCCACGGGTTATGGTGTCCACTGGACCTTCGCGCCCATGGTCGATATCGCCCGCGATCCCCGCTGGGGCCGGATCGTGGAAGGCTCGGGAGAGGATCCCTATCTCGGATCGGTGATGGCCGCGGCACGGGTCCGCGGGTTTCAAGGCACTGATCTCGCCGCGCCCAACACCATGATGGCCACGGCCAAGCATTTTGCGGCGTACGGTGCCGCCGAAGGTGGCCGCGACTACAACACCGCCGACGTCTCCGAGCGCACTCTCTGGGAGGTGTACTTGCCGCCCTTCGAGGCCGCGGTGCGAGCCGGCGCCGGGTCGATCATGGCGGCGTTCAACGACATCGGGGGCACCCCGGCGCACGCGAGCCGGTGGCTGCTCACCGATGTGCTGCGCCATCGCTGGGGCTTCAAGGGAATGGTGGTCAGCGACTGGGCCGGGGTCGAGCAGCTCGGCTCCCACGGAATCGCCGCCACCCGGGAGGAAGCAGCCACTCGGGCACTCGAGGCGGGGGTCGATATCGAAATGTCCACCGACCTGTACCGCATCGATCTTCCGGCTGCGCTTCGAGCAAAGCGGATTTCATCGGCCACGCTCGACTCAGCGGTCCACCGGGTACTCCGGGCCAAGTACGCGCTGGGCCTCTTCGACGATCCCTACCGCTATAGCGACACCGCTCGAGAGCGCCAGGTGACGCTCACGGCGGAGCACCGTGCCGCCGCCAGGGCGTTGGCGCGCGAGGCCATCGTGCTGCTCAAGAACGATCCGCTGCCGGGCGGATCGCCCGCGCTGCCACTGCGAAACGACCTGAACACCATTGCCGTGATCGGTCCCCTCGCCGACGACTCGGCATCGGTCCTCGGCTCGTGGTCGGGCGCCGGCCGGAAGGAGGACGTGATTACACCACTGGCCGGCATCCGCAAGGCGATGAAGGCTGGGACCCGGATACTCTACGCCCGCGGGGCCCCAGTGGATACCGTCCAGACCGGTGGCTTCGCCGAAGCCGAGCGGCTCGCCCGCAGCGCGGATGCGGTGTTGCTCGTTTTGGGCGAGCGCGCAGACATGAGCGCGGAAGCCGCAAGCCGCGCCTCTCTCGAGTTGCCCGGTGCCCAGCTCGACCTGGCAAAAGCAGTGGTGCGGGCAGCCCGCTCAGCCGATCCCGCCAAGCCGGTGGTCGCCGTGCTGCTCAATGGCCGCCCGCTTGCAATCCAATGGTTAGCCGACAGCGTCCCTGCCATCCTGGAGACCTGGTTTCTCGGCGTGGAGCACGGCACCGCCATGGCCGATGTCCTGTTTGGCGACTACAATCCCAGCGGGCGTCTGCCGGTCAGTTTTCCCCGGGTCACCGGCCAGGTTCCGATCTATTACAACCACAAGCGGACCGGCCGCCCACCGGCCGAGAGCGATCAATTCACCTCCAAGTACATCGACGTTCCCTGGACACCGCTCTGGACCTTCGGCCACGGCTTGAGTTACAGCAGGTTCGAATACGGCAACCTAAGACTGCCGGCCGGTACGCTGCGCGCGGGCGACAGCGTGAACGTCTCTGTGGGGGTCACCAATAGCGGCCGTCGCTCGGGTGACGAAGTGGCGCAACTCTACCTACGCGACGATGCTGCCAGCGTCACGCGGCCGGTCAGGGCACTCAAGGGTTTCCACCGTCTCACACTTCATCCGGGAGAGACGCGAACCGTGACCTTCACACTGCATTCCGATGATCTGGCCCTCTACGACCTGACCATGCGAAAGGTGGTCGAGCCCGGCGGGTTCACCGTGTTCGTCGGTGGGAGCTCAGCCGGGGGATTGGAAGGTCACTTCCAGGTGGTGGGTGACACGCTGGTGCTCGCGCCGCCCCCGCCGAGGCTCAGATGACCGCCGGGGCAGTGGCGGTTCGCGGTCTAGCCGGGGTGGATTATGCCGTGATCGCGGTCTACTTCGCGTTCGTGCTGGGCGTGGGCTGGTTGGTCCGCCGTACGGTCCATACCAGCAAGGATTTCTTCGAGGCCGGCCGCCGAACCCCCGCCTGGGTTGCGGGTCTGGCGTTCGTCTCCGCCAACCTTGGCGCTCAGGAAGTCATCGGGATGGGGGCCTCGGGCGCCAAATACGGCATTGCCACGGCGCACTTCTACTGGGTGGGAGCCATCCCCGCGATGGTTTTCGTCGCGCTCTTCATGATGCCGTTCTACTACGGATCGCGGGCCCGCAGCGTGCCCGAGTACCTGCGGCTTCGGTTCGACGAGAAGACTCGGGCCTTCAATGCCGGCTCCTTTGCGGTGATGACGGTGTTCTCCTCCGGTGTCTCGATGTACGCCATGGGCAAGTTGTTCAACCTGCTGCTCGGCTGGGACATGGATGCGAGCATGCTGGCCGCTGCCGGCGTGGTGCTCGCGTACACCACGCTCGGTGGGCTCACCAGCGCCATCTACAACGAAGTGCTCCAGTTCTGTCTCATCGTGGCGGGACTGCTCCCGCTGGTCATTCTCGGCCTACACAACGTCGGCGGGTGGGATGGGCTGTCCGCGCGGCTGGCCGAGGCAGCGGTGGGGCGCGGCTTTCCACCGGGATCATTCACGCACGCCTGGAGGTATCTGGGCGACCCGTCGCAGAACCCGGTGGGAGTCGAATGGCTGGGGTTGCTGATGGGTCTCGGCTTCGTGCTTTCGTTTGGCTACTGGTGCACCGATTTCCTGGTGGTACAGCGGGCCATGGCCGCCGAGTCTCCCACCGCGGCGCGGCGGGTTCCGCTCATCGCCGCCTTGCCGAAGATGCTCTTCCCCGCTCTGGTCATTCTCCCGGGCATGATCGCGTTTGCCGTGACTGCAACCGGCGGGCCATCGCTGATCCCGCCCAAACTGGACGCGGCGCTGCAGCCGCTCCTCGATGCGCGGGGCCTTCCGGTGCTGGACTACGACCTCGCCACTCCGTCGATGCTGCTGCACTACTTTCCCAACGGGCTGCTCGGCTTGGGGCTCACCGCTCTGCTGGCGTCGTTCATGTCCGGGATGGCGGGGAACGTCACCGCCTTCAACACCGTGTTCACCTACGACCTGTATCAGAGCTACCTCCGTCCCCGAGCGTCCGACGCCCACTACCTCTGGGTCGGGCGGGCGGCCACCATCGGCGGGGTGCTGCTCTCGATCGGCGCAGCCTACGTCGCGCGCTCCTTCAACAACATCATGGATGTATTGCAGCTGGTGTTTGCGTTCGTGAATGCGCCCCTGTTCGCCACCTTCGCCCTCGGCATGTTCTGGCGCAGGAGCACTGGCCATGGGGCGTTCTCCGGGCTGGCCGCGGGCACCCTGGGCGCGGCGGTCCACCACGGGCTGACCCTGCCGGCCGGCGCCGCGCCCGGGGTCAAAGGCGGCTACTTCGGCCTCTTGCACACCTTCCCCAGCGAGCTGGCCCAAACTTTCTGGACCGCTATCACCGCCTTCACCACCTGCGCCCTGGTCACCATCGTGATCAGTCTGGTCACCCGGCCACGTCCGATCGACGAGCTGCGCGGCCTGGTCTACTCGATGACCCCGCGCGTCGGGGGCGACGACTATCTCCTCCCCTGGTATGCGCGTCCCAAGGTGCTCGCGGTTTTCGTGCTCACCGCCACGCTCATCCTGAACATCGTGTTCTGGTGATGCGCGCGGCCATTTGGTTCAGTCGAGAGGTGGAACATGCCGATTGACGTGCGGCTGCCGATCAGCGGGCTCTTCCTGGCGGTGGGCCTGCTGCTACTCGGCTATGGGGTGGCGTTCGAGGGGCTGGGGACCATGGCCGGACACTTGAACAGTGTCTGGGGAAGCCTCATGCTACTGTTCGGTCTGGTGCTGGGCTACTATGGGCTCCGTGCCGAGCGGAGGTCCCGGCTCCGCGGACGTGCACCGGCTCGCTGACCTTCGAGCCGTCCTCCTGACAGTCCGGCGCCCTGGCTACAACGGGCCTCTGCTTGACCACGCCATTTGATCATTCGAAGTACCGAGGGACCGCCAGCAATCTTGTAATTCACCGCTCAGCGGAACGGATACCTCCGCCCAATCGCCGTCGAGCCGAATGGCCGCCTCATCGACCATGGGCGAGGGAGCTCGAAAGACACGTCATTGGCGCAGCAGCAGCGTATGACGAAGGGCACGAATCTGGGCGCGGGCGGAGTCGGGCCGTAGGGGTGCGCGCTGGGCGGCCACTGGCAGGGCCAAAGCCATCAGCAGCACCCCAACCGCAAGGGCAGGTCGCCGAATTGACATATGGTCTCCAGAGTGAACCCTGAGTCCACAGTGGCATGGCAACTCAGTCTCGCTTACTCGGTCCGGGTGTAGGTCAATTGAAGATCTTCTTTCCAAGACGAACCGTCTTTAGACAACTCACCCTTGCCGATTATCGTACGGCCATCATCCACGAACGCACCAGTGAAGCGTTGCGAGAAGCCAGGGGCGTTTCTCCACCATTTCCACCTATTGTCACGCATCGTAACCTCATACTTCCTTGAAACACCCCGCTCGTCAAAGTAGAGCATGAAATATTCGCCAGTCGCATCGTCACTGCCGAAAATGGCGATACCGCTAGGAATGCCCGGTTCTTCGATCTCCGACTGCATAATCAGGAAGGCTCCTCCCTCAAGCCACTCGAAGGAGGTCTGGCCATCAAACGTAGTGCCCGGAAAGAGAGGGTGTGTTCCGACGGTTATTCCACTTGCCAACCAACACGCGTAAGGGTTGGAGCGCAGGATTGGGTATCGATGCTTCGTGCTTTGCCTTCGTTGTCATAGTCGTATGCTGAATAGCCTCGGGGTGGCTGCCTAACGGATCGCGCATCAGCTGCGGGCGCAACACTCGAACAATAAAAACCTATCAGCTGCAACGTTCGTTAGGTGGCAAGCGCTCACAAATTCCATCCACTCAGCTCTGGAGTTCCAGATTCTGTTGCGCCAATTCCATATTGTGACAAATCGGGTGCAGCGCACGATGACGTTGAGCCATAGCGGCCGAACCTCGCATCACCAGCTGTCGGAACGAAAAGGAGCGGCGGGCAGACCGGCGCGGTTATACAGGCACGGGTTCTTGGGGCTGTTCCCCCAAGCGTACCGCACCGCGACCGGCTGGGGAACGTCGTGGCTCCAGACGACGACCTTGTCGCCCTCGACTCTCGCCCGCGCCCATAGAAAGCGCCGATCGGCGCCGGCGATCGCAAAGCAGCCAGCGGTGCCGCCGCCGGTGCGTGTCACGAGGCCGCCACCAGCATGGTTGAAGGTCACGATGACGTGATTCTGCCGCACGGTATGTGTCCGATACGCGGGTCCTGAAAACTCCACGTGCTTTCCGTATGCCACGGCTTCCGCCGCCAGGGCGAGGCGGCGACCCACGTCCTGCTTATTGCGAGGATGAATGTCCGACGGGTTGCCGACGTCGATGGTCACTGCCTGACCGGTGCGAGGCAGCGACAGCGCCGCGGCCTGCGACTCGCGCAGGATGGCCCAGGCGGCGGTTACGGGTGGTACCGTATCCGGCGCACCGAAGTTCGGCAACTGCACCCAGAGGAAAGGGAACCCCCGCTGGCCGCCACTCCACTCGCGGCGCCAGCTCGTAATGAGCGTCTCGAACTGTGCGCGATAGGCCGCCGCCTGCGCCTCGCTGAACGCGTTCGACTCTCCCTGATACCAGATCACGCCGGCTATCGGAAGCGAAACGATTGGGTGCACCATCCGGTTGTAAAGAACGGCGGGAATCTGGTTCATGCGCTGACCGTCCTGGGCCATCCAGACCGCGGCGACCCTGAACTTCCATGGGATTGCAAGCGATCGCCGCGTACCCCCTTCGCTCTCGAAGAATACCTGGGACGGCTCCGCGAGGATGCCGCCCTCTCCGCCAGTATCGGTCACGCGTACTGCGAGTACGTTGCGACCGGGGCGCAACGCCGATGCCGGGATCGTGTATACCCTGGGCGCGTCGTACACCGCAGTTCTTCCGACCTCGACGTCGTTTACCCAGGTGACGTCCTCATCGTCCACGGTGCCCAGACTGAGTCGCGCGTTCTGCCGAGCTTCGGCTTCCGTCAAAGTAATGGTCGTCCGATACCAGGCCACGCCGTCGAGCCCAGCGTACCCGGCCTCTTCCCAGGATCCTGGAACGCGGAGGTCTGTCCAGGTTGCGTCGTCGAGACCGGGGTCGGCCCAGTGTGCGCTGCCGTCCCCTGTGCCGCTGTCGATGCCTGGCAGTGACCCAATTCGTGCCCGCAGCGCGTCCCTAATACGGTTCTGGTAGTCCTGCTCGCGACGTTGAACCGCATCCCAGGAGCTGTCACTTAAGCCGAGGGCGCTGCGACTGATCCAGGCCTCGATCGCGCTTCCGCCCCACGACGTGTTGATGATGCCGATCGGAATTTGGATCTCCCTGCGCAGTTGGCGCGCAAAGAAGTAGCCCACGGCGCTAAAGCCGCTCACGTGCTGCGAATCCGCCCGCGTCCAACTTCCACCGATCAACTCCGTCTCCGGAGTCCATGACCACGACGTCGGCACTTTGAATTGCCGCAACCAGTCGTCGTGCGCGGTCGCAATCTCGTGAGCGGCATCGTTCGCGGCGGCAACGTTCCATTCCATGTTGGACTGGCCGGAGGCGACCCAGACGTCGCCAACCAGCAGGTCATGGACGGTGACGCGTTGAGGACCGTCGTCGACCACCAGCTCGAATGGTCCGCCGGGCCCGAGCGGAGGCAGCGTCACCCTCCAGGCACCACTCTCGTCCGCGATGGCATTCGCTCGATGTTGACCAAGACGCACCGTCACTCGCGTGCCCGGGGCCGCGCGTCCCCACACGGGGATGCGCGCATTGCGTTGGAGCACCATCCCGTCGGAGAAGGTTACGGGGAGTCGAAGATCGACGGGTTGTTGTGCGCTGACGACGGTCGGCAGCCCGCCGGTAATCGCAGCTGCCAGGAGCGATCGCGATAAACCCCGCATGTCCAGTATCCTATCGAGTTTGAGAGGCGGTCACTCTCAACTACGCACAATCCTACGTTCCTTAGACCTGAAGCGCCGGCAGCTGCATGCGCTTGATCCTTCCAAGCGGGATCGTGCGTAGCATGGAGCATCTCTCGCTTGGAGCCGCCTGTGTTCTACACTGGCATCGATCAGCACCGCCGCTCGTCCGTGCTCACGACCAACACCGAGGACGGCCGGGTCGTCGGGTGCGCCACGCTGCCCAATGAGCCCCAGCGCCTCCGGCGCTACTTCGCGCAATTGCCCGGGCCCCATCAGGCCGTGGTGGAAGCCACGGGCCGCTGGTACTGGCTTCACGACCTGCTGGTCGCGGAGGGCATTGACCTCCGCCTGGCTCACGCCAAGTTCCTCAAGGCGATCGCCTATGCCAAGGTCAAGACCGATGCCATCGATGCCGGTACCTTGGGGCAGCTGCTGCGCACCGGGTTCATCCCCGAGGCCCACATGATCTCGGAGGAGTTGCGGGGGCCGCGCGACGTGCTCCGCACCTGCCTCCGACTGGTCCAACGCCGCACCAGCTGCCAGAACAGTGTGGACCGGCTGCTCGAGAAGTTCAATGTCGCGAGCGTTGACCAGCTGCCGCCGCTGTACCAGGCTCAGGCCGCGGCGCACGCGGCGCAAATCGCGTTGCTTGCCGACCAGATCCGGCAGCTCGAGCGGCTGGTCCGCCCGGGATTGCCTCGTCGAGATGGGTGGAGCGAAACGTGGCGGTCGTCCCCTACGCCCACCTAACGTTCGGGATGCCTATCCGCTGCGAGGTCAGGAAAACAGTCACGTCCCGGGCGAAGCGTTCGGGCTCATCCAGGTAGGCGAAATGACCGCTCCGCTCGTACTCCAGTAAGCGCGAATTGGGCAGCAGGCGCGTCAGGTCGCGCAGGCCCTCACTCGCGGCCGCGCCGTCATGTCGGCCGGCGATCACGAGCACCGGCATCGTCAGCCGCTGGTGCGCGGCGAAGCGATACTGGAGGAACGCCTTGAAGGTCGCGGCGTCGAGCTCACCTCCGTACTTGAGCCCGCTCGCTTTCTCCACACTGTCGAGGCGCAGGCGCACCGTGGAGTCGGGAAACATCAGGCCTTGCATGATCGCTTGGCGCCGCGCGTCGGGAAGCTTCCAGACCCAGTCGCAGTTGTCTGCCACCGCCGAGTCGCGGAGGACGGGCGCGTCGCGGTACGCCGCCCTGATCCGCTGGCAGCGGTAACCGAGCTGGAGCGGAGCGTTCCACAGGCCGGCGACGAAGACCACCGCCGAGACGTGCTCCGGATACCTGGCGGCGTATTCGAGTGCGAGAGTGCCGCCGAATGAATGCCCGATGAGAGCGATCTGCTGCACTCCCAGCTCTCGCCTGAGGCCTTCGATGTCTTCGATCAGCGTCGACTTGCCGTACTCGCCAGTCCACGGCCGCTCCGACCGGCCGCTCCCGCGCTGGTCGAAATACACCAGACGGAGGGTGGGCTCCACGTACGGACCTGCGAGCGCGGCGAAGTGGTAGCTCCCCTGGCCGGGTCCGCCGTGCAGGAACACGACCGGCGCCACGCCTGTCACCTGTTTCCCGGCTACGCGGTACCACAGACGCACGCCGTTGATCACGACGTCGTGTGGGCCGTCACGCAACCCCTGCGGTACACTGCTGGACCCGGCTGGAGGGGCTGCGCTGGTGGTTGGGCGTGCATCCGGTTGGCCAGCTGGTTGGCACGCAACTGCCAGGGAGCCGGCGGCGGCAGCCACGGCAAATGTGAGTGCTCGAACCGAAAGTGCGCGAGGTCGGCTCCGGCGGAGGAGCGCCAGGAGCGGGATCGGCCTGCCCCCTGTGGCATGAAGTTGGAACATGGCTGCCTCCCACCCGAGTGCTGGGTTACCCTTCGGTCTCGCAGGCTGTTTGTAGTCTCGCGAGCGGTGATTCATGAGCGCCGTGCCACCTAACGACAATTCGACTGCACCCTCCCCGCGCGCTCCTCGTCGGCGCCGCGATTCCGGCCTTACGTTCTTGAGCGGAGGAACTGAATGAGTCGCGGTACTGGGCGTCTGTACCCGTTGGGCGGCTCCGGGAACAGGGTCACGTCCGTGCGGTGTACGGTCCCTTGCACACCCTGGGCGACGAGTGCCGCACTGAGCACGTGCGCCAGAGCGTCCGCAATAGCCACCCCCTCCACATCCGTATCCCGCCGCGTCAGGAGATAGGGCACGATGGCTAAGGAGGGGAGCGGGCGCGGGGCGAATGCTTGGGTCATCGGGATCATCTGAGGAGCAGTTGAAGGCAATATGGCGCTGGCGATGAGATCCGTAAACCCTCAGGGACGTCTCGCTGCGGCCTAACGGACATCGGCCTCGGTGGCTGGCGGGAGCCACGGACTTACTTCAGCAAGACCGGCCGGCTCGGCCTCGACACTCCGTTCTCATCGAAGGCCTCGACGGCAAACCAGTAGTCCTGTCCCACCGTCAGCGCCCGGATCTCCAATGGCAGCGGGCGATCCGCGAATACCTGGTACGTCTGATACAACTTGCCGGGCGAAATTCCCCAGCGAACGTTGTAACCCACGGCGCCGCGAACCGCTTCCCAGCTGAGGAATACATTACGGGCATCGCCGTCACGACGGACGCTGAGGCCGGTGGGCGTCGCCGGCGGAGGGCCGTCTGCGTTTCCGAAGATCCGGATGTCGCCGATGGCCAGATTGGGCGACGCCACATAGCCGTGCTCGTAGCGGATGTACCGGGTGCGTACCGGGCGGGGCAGCTCGATGTAGGCGTTGGGCCGGTCACGTTTTCCACTGCCGAGGTCCGCCAAGGGCGCCCACCGTTTCCCGTCGCGCGAATGCTTGAGCCGGAACCGGGTGTAGACGGTTGAATCGCTCTGGAAGATGTTCGACCGATAATCCAGGTAATTGACCTGAATCGCCCGCACCGTGCGCTCACCGCCAAGATCGATGGTGAGCCACTCGCCTACCCTGTTACGATCCGCTACCCAGAAGCTCTTGCGGTTTTCGTCGGTGACGTTGCTCGCCGGGAAGGTGTCGCGGGTCGAGGAGGCGGTCGCCACCTTCCGGTAGGAAAGCAGCATCCAGCCGGTGAACAGCTCGTCGGGGTCGTTCCATCTTCGAGTGGGGAGATAATGGGGAGAATCGCCGAACCGGGTGTCGGCGAACATCTGTCCATCGCGGTCGAAGCCGGCCGGAAACATGGCGATCCGCCGCTCGAAGGTCCAATTGATGGCGAGCCAGGGCGTGCCGGTGTTCCACCAGTTGCCGTAGTTGTCCTGGAACGTATTCCCGTGCCCAGCACCGGTCATGAACCCCCCAGGCTTGTAGGAGACCGGGTTGTAGGGTGCGTAGGTGAACGGACCCAGGGGATGGTCTCCGACGTAGGTTCCGTTGGCGTACACGTTGTACTCGGTTCCCGGCGCGGCGTACTGGAGATAGTAGCGGCCGCCGTGCTTGGTCATCCAGCTGCCCTCGATATAGGGTGTCAGCGTGTCCCGATGGTCCTGGCCGAACCGCTCCCACCCATGCTGATCGGGGTGCAGGCGGATCAGCTCCTTCGGGTGACCCATGTAGGCCAGGCGGCGGGATGGATCGAGCTCAATGCCGTAAATGGGGTACACGTTGGATGAGCCCCAGTACAGATACCAACGTCTGCTATCAGGGTCGCGAAACAGCGCCGGATCCCAGGGGCCCGCCGCCCCCGGGCGGCCTGGCAGCGAATCGGCGGAATGGTCGGGGAGCGGCGGCAGGAGCCGGTTGTAGAACTCCAGCCGTCCGGTGGCCGGCGTGGTGGAATACAGGATCGGCCGCTGGCTGAAGGAGGACATCATGAGCAGCAGGGTGTCTCCCACCGAGGCAGCCGCAGGCGCCACGATGTCTTCGAACGGCCACCGGCTCGGCGTGACGAACCGCCAGTGCAGCAGATCCTTCGAGTGCCAGTAGCCACCCGAGACCGTCACGAAGAGGTAGTACTCGCCCTTGTGATTCACGATCACCGGGTCTGCGCCGGAACGGTAGGAGATTCCCTCATTCAGCTGCTCGAAATTGTACCTGTAGTCAATGTCGATGGGATTGCAGTAGGTGCGGATTCCGGAGGATTGGGCGGCGCTCGATGTGGTGACGAGGAGAGTCAACAACGTCGCAGCAAGCACGGCGGGTCGTCGGAACTCAGTCGGCACGTGGTGGTCTCCAGATTAGGGGGCGAGGGAGTGAGAGCCAGCCACTTGGGCTTTACCTCTATCACCAGCACGAACACATTACCTACATATCTTAATGGAGCCGCGCACTCGCGCTGGTACGAACATGGAGAGGGGCGACCGGCGCCTCATACTTGCCGTCGAGCTGATCGACGTCGGGCGCGGCAAGATCTCTTATGGTACGGGAGGACCGTGGACGACCTACGGAGATCTAGAAGAGGTGCGATACACGGTCGCACCCTTTCTTCTGGAGGCACTTGGGCGTCGCTCCGGCTGACCCGGTGGCACCACGCCAACGAACCACCATGCTCGGGAGGGAATGTGAGATCCTGTTTCGTCGGCTTGATCCTTGGGTTGGCCCTAGCCTGCGGAACCCCCACAGGTCCTTTGGGCGGCAGACTGACGGTGCGGGCGGCCCCGCCTATCCTAGAGCTCAGCAACGAGAGTCCGGCAGTCATCTACACCTTCACAATCGAAGCTCAGACCGCCGCCCGCACCAACTGGGCGCCCTGTACTGATCCAGCACGCTGCAGTGGCATCAAGCTCGGGGGAACCAGAGAGATGCCATACACTCAGATCGCTGGCTATACAGCCGGTGCAACTCAGGCAATCGTCTATTGGTGGCACCTCGTCCCGGGAGGAGAGACCGGGTTCATGCCGGACAGCATCCGGGCAGTCCCCGTCGAGCTGTGAGAGGCGGGCGCCTGACCAGCGCATGAAGCTGTGGGCCTGCGGCAGCTTATGCGAATGACGTCGAACGAAGAAGAGGAGCGATGAATCCTTCGTTTCCCGGAGAGACAGCGGAGTACCGGGGGCGCGCAACCGGTTGTTCGACCGGGAGGTCGAGCGGCGCCGCGTCACCGAGGAGGTGGCCGCCGCGAGGCGCGAGTTGCCGCCTGGTGGGGTGGTCCGAGCTGGCCTTTGCCGACAGCGCATGACCATCTCGGTCGAGGTGCCCGCGACGGTCCGGGCCGACGCTCCCGCGGCGGCGCAGCCACTCAAGCGGAGCGACGCCTGTACCGTGGTGATCTTCGGCGCCGCCGGCGACCTGGCCAAGCGGAAGCTCTTTCCGGCGCTCTTTCATCTGCAATCCGACGGCCTGCTGCACCAGGACTTTGCGATGGTCGGGGTGGCGCGGGATGCGATGACGGACGACGCCTTCCGGCAACTCGTCTATGAAGCGGTGCGTGATGCCGACGATCCCAGCCCCGCCGGGGAGATCGACGACGAAGCGTGGGCGCGGTTCGCCCCGCGGGTGAGTTATGTCCAGGGCGACTTCGCCGCGAGTGCCACCTACGCGGCCATTGGCGAGCGGCTCGGCGCAATCGAGGCGGCCCGGGCGCACAGCGACGGCCGGCTCTTTTACCTCGCCATTCCCCCCAGCATCTACGCCAAGACCGTCACCCACCTGGCGCAGAGCGGGGTAGCGGAGCGGATCATCCGGCAGTCGACCCGGCCGTGGGTGAGGGTGCTCATCGAGAAGCCCTTCGGGGACGACCAGCACAGCGCTAAGCTACTGAACCGCATCGTCCGGAAAGCATTCGCGGAGCATCAGATCTACCGCATCGACCATTATCTCGGCAAGGAGACGGTGCAGAACCTGATGGTCTTCCGGTTCGCGAACTCCATCTTCGAGCCGGTGTGGAATCGCCATCACATCCATCACGTGCAGATCACCGCGGCGGAAACGGTCGGGGTGGAGCATCGGGCGGGTTACTACGAGGACGCCGGCGTCGTACGCGACATGTTCCAGAACCATCTCCTCCAACTCATGTGCCTGATGGCGATGGAGCCACCCGTCGCGTTCCAGGCCGACGCGGTGCGGGATGAGAAGACCAAGGTCCTCCGCGCCACTCGCCGCTTTTCGGCCGCGGAGATGCACGACTACTCGGTGCGGGGGCAATACGGACCGGGCACCATCAAAGGCGTGGCGGTGCCGGGCTACCGGCAGGAGCCCGAGGTCGATCCGGAGTCCGACACGCCGACGTGGGCCGCGCTCCGGCTCCTGGTGGACAACTGGCGCTGGCAGGGCGTGCCGTTCTTTCTCCGATCGGGCAAGCGGATGGAGCGGCGGGTGAGCGAGATCGCGGTACAATTCCGGGAGCCACCGCACCTCATGTTTCCGCTGGAGCACGGCAAGACCATCACACCCAACGTCATCGCCATCCGGGTGCAGCCGCACGAGGGCATCTCGCTCGCGTTCGACATCAAGGTGCCCGGCGTCGGCGTCCAGATGACGGCGGCCAAGATGGATTTCAGCTACGCCGAGGCGTTCGGCCAGGCAACCCACTCGGCCTACGAGACGCTATTGCTCGACTGCATGGTGGGCGACGCCACGCTCTTCACTCGGGGCGACGCGGTCGAGGCGGCGTGGGAGGTAGTCGATCCCGTGCTCGAGGCCTGGGCGGAGAAGGACCCCGAGCACTTCCCCAACTATGCGGCGGGGAGCTGGGGACCGGCGATCGCGGACGAGTTCATCGCGCGGGACGGCGGTCGCTGGCGCCAGCCGTGACGGCGGAAGCGCCGGCCGATGTTGCGAGATCGGGCGACGGCTGGCGGCAGGGCCAGCCCTCCGACATCGTCGGCATACCGACGTCCAACGCCACCTGCGACCTGGCGCGCGAGCCAGGCGCCCCGCTCACCGACTTCTCGGCTAACCCACGGATCGACCTCACCATCGACGGCGCCGATGAGGTGACCCCAACCGGCGATCTCATCAAGGGGCTCGGCGGGGCGCTACTGCGCGAGAAGATCGTCGCCGTCAATTCGCGGCGCCTCGTCATCGTGGTGGAGGAGAGCAAGCTGGTCCAACGGCTCGGCCAGCGAGCGCCCTCTTCCGATCGAGGTGGTGCTCTTCGGATGGACCACGCACCTCAACTTTCTCCGCGAGCTCGGCGCCGAACCCGCGCTGCCTCATGGGGAAGCGGGTCCTGACCGACGACGGGCACTACATCATCGAGGCGCGGTTTTCCGGCGGGATCGAAGACCCGCATGCGCTCGCGGATGCACTGGCGAGGAGACCGGGCGTTATGGAGACGGGACTCTTTCTGGGAATGGCGCCGGAAGTTGTGGTGGGACGCGGATAGTGAGCGGCTGACGATGGGGACCAGCGAGGCGACGGGCGTGATATCCTTCTCTGATGCTGACGCCACTCCTTCCCCCACCAACGGCGCGTCCCGAGGACGCCCGGCTACGCCAGGACGTGCGCTGGCTCGCCGGGACTCTTGGCCGCGTGATCCGGCGACTCGAAGGCGAGGAGGCGTTCCGCATGGTGGAAGACATGCGCCAGGCCTGTCGCGCTCGCCGTCTCGGCCGTGTCGGTGCGCCGGGCCTGGACGTGCTGCTTCACTGGACCCGCTCCTTCCCACTGGACACTGTGGCGGTCACCGCCCGGGCCTTCACCCTCTTCTTCCTGCTCATCAACACTGCCGAGCAGGTGCATCGCGCGCGACGGCGGCGGCAGCACCGGGCAACCGGGGCGCAGCCGGGATCGGCGGAGTGGACTTTTCGGCGCCTGCGGGCCGCCGGCCGGACGGCGGAGGAGGTGGCCGGCGCGCTCGGGGAGCTGGACGTGCGTCCGGTGCTGACCGCGCATCCGACCGAAGCGACCCGCCGGAGGATTCTCGATCTCCAGGGCCGGATCGCCGCGGGGCTGCTCGAGCGGGACACGGCGGCCGGAGCCGATCGTCGCGCGATTGACGAGCGGCTGGAGACGGAGGTGGAGCTGCTATGGTTCACCTCCGAGATCCGCCGGGACCGTCCGTCGGTCTCCGACGAGATCGGCACCGTCCTCTGGTACCTGGAGGACCGGCTCCTCCAGGCCGACGGCGGAGTGCGCGAGCGACTAATGCATGCGTTCGAGGACGAGTTCGACCAACCGCTTGGCGCGGTGACGCTGCTCAGCTTCGGCAGCTGGGTGGGCGGGGACCGCGATGGCAATCCGTTCGTAACGCCGGAGGCAACCCGGAGCGCCGCCCGCCGGGCGAGCCTCGCCGTGCTCGGACACTATGCCCGCGCGCTGTCCACTCTCGCGTCGCGGCTGTCCCTGCCGGAGCGGCTCACCTTGGCGGCGCCCGCCGCCCTCCAGGCCTCGCTCGAGCGGGACCAAGCGGAGCTGCCGGCCGAGTGGGACCACCGCCGCTACGCTGACCGGCCGCTCCGGCTCAAGCTGACCTTCATGCGGATCCGAATCGAGGCCACCGGGCGCCTGTACGCCGCCCGCGAAGCCGGACGCACCGCCGACTCGGAGCCGGGGCACTACCGTGACGCACCGGCTTTCGCCCGTGATCTCGAGCTCGTGGCCGACACGCTCGAGGCGGCCGGCGCGGTGCACGCACGGCGAACCTTGGTGGATCCGCTGCTCGCGCAGGTGCGGGTGCACGGCTTCCACGGGTATCGGCTCGACGTGCGGGAGGATGCCTCGGTCCACACCCGCGCCCTCGCCCGCATCTCGGGCGTTGCCGGCTGCCGCACGCTGGAGGGCCCGGCGCTGCGACAGGGTCTCGCGGGCGGCCCCGGAGCGCTGAACGTCGGCGTGCCCCTTAGTGAGGCCGACCGGAGTGTCCTCGACGTCTTCCACGTGATCCGCGAGGTCCAGGACGAGCTGGGCGAGGAGGCACTCTCGAGCTACATCGTCTCGCATACCACCTCGGCTGACGATCTTTTCCGGGTACTCCTCCTCGCGGGCGAGACCGGGCTGGTGAACCTGGCCGCGGGCCCGCCCCGTTCCAGGCTCGACGTCGTGCCACTCTTCGAGACGCTGGACGACCTGGAGCGGGCGCCGGGAATCGTGCGCGGCCTCCTTGCCGACCCGCTCTGGCGGCGCCACCTGGAGGCACGCGGTCGCACGCAGGAGGTGATGATCGGCTACTCAGATTCGGCGAAAGACGCCGGCGTTCTCCCGTCGGCATGGGCGCTCTACCGGGCCCAGGAGGAGATTGCCAGTGCATGTCACGACGCAGGGGTCGGTTGGACGCTGTTCCACGGCCGAGGTGGCACCGTGGGCAGAGGCGGCGGTTCGCCGGTGCGGCGCGCACTCGCGGCCCTTCCGCCCGGGACGACGGGTCGGCGGATCAAGATCACCGAGCAGGGGGAGATCATCTCCCAGAACTTCAGCCTCCCCGAGATTGCGGAGCGGAGCCTGGAGGTGATGGTCACCGGCACGCTGCTCCACCGCTTCGAGGATTGGCGCACCGCGCTCCTGCCGGGAGAGGAAGCGCGGTTCCGCGAAGTGATGGATCTGCTCTCCGCGCACGCGCTCGGGGTCCACCGTGCGCTCGTGGTCGAGGGGGAGGAGGTGTTCCATCTGTTTCTGGAGACCACCCCGGTGCGCGAGCTGGCCCAGGCCCAGTTAGGGTCACGACCGGCGTACCGCGACGTGGGCCGCGACACGATGCGCGGCATCCGAGCGATTCCCTGGGTCTTCGGCTGGACCCAGATGCGGCTCATGCTCCCCGGGTGGCTCGGGGTGGGAACGGCGCTGGAGCGGGTGGCGACCGAGCCGGGAGGCCTCGCGGTCCTGCGGCGGATGGCGGCGGCCTGGCCCTTCTTCGATGATCTCCTGGGCAAGATCGAGATGGTCTGCGCCAAGAGCGATCTCCAGATCGCCCGGCTCTATGTCCGTGAGCTGGACGGTGACCTGGGTCTCCTCGAGCGCTTGGAGGCGGAGTTCGAGCGCACGGTCCGCGGCATTCTCCTCGTGCGGCAAGCCGACCATCTGCTGCACGATAATCCCCTGCTGCAATCGCAGATCGGACTGCGGAACCCGTATCTCGATCCACTGTCGCTGCTGCAGGTGGCGCTTCTGAGCCGAAAGCGCGGGCTCGGGCCGGCAGATGCGGCGCTCAAGGCGATTGACGCTGCAATCGGCACGACGGTGAACGGCGTCGCCCAGGGGCTCCGGAATACCGGCTGAGCGTGCGACGTGGTGCCGTCCACAGGCTGAGATTACGCCTCATGTCCGCAGCAGTAACGGGGCTCCTGCCTGGAATCGTGACCGGCTGCGGGTGCACGACGTAGGCACTGCGCCCCGGTCCGTGACCCTGAACGGGCGCGCGCTCAGTGAGTCCGGTGCCGAGGACCCGGGTGAAGGCTACAGTTACGACTCCGCCCGCGGGATCGTCACCGTGCGGAGGCGGGCCGGCAGCAGGAGGTCCGGATCCGCTAACAGATTCACCAGCGCCGGTCAACACCCTGTCACCCCTAAGTCGCAGGCGAAGGGACCGAAGCTCGCACCTCTTCGCTTCGCTCAGGGTGACGACATGGTGAGCCAAGTAGATGAGGCCTAACACCATCGAGCGGGATCCTGTCAAGAGGAAAGGTGTGACCCACCGGGGCGCGCTGCGGGTCCAGAGCCTAGGCGGCGCGTCACACCTGGAACCGTTTATGCTCCTGTTCGCCCCGAGATCGCGTCTTGGTGTCGCCCTACTCGCCCTCGGCTCATTGGCGACACTTGCCTGCGCCAGTCATCTGTGCGCGCAAATCCCAGGTGTCGGGCGGAACGTCGAATTCGTGGGGCTCCGGCGGTGGACTGTCCCCATGATTGTGGACTCACTGGCCGTGTACGCTCCGGGCACACCGCTCGAGCGCAGCGCCGGCGCGCTCCGCACCAAGCTGGGATTTCCGGCAGTCGCGTCCTTCGCTTACCAATCCGCACCTGGCCGGTGGGCCGACGGGCTGGTGCTCGTCGTCCTGGAGCCTCAGGACTCCCTGCTCGCGCGGCGCTCACCCTTGGCCGCCGATTCGCTCCCGGATCGCGCTGAATGGCACGATGCGCTTGCACCGTTTCGCGACAGAACGAGTGGCCAACTCGCGGGTGGCCTCTTCACCAATGCCCTGCAAGGCTATGGGGCGTTCCGTGCGGGATGGCCGGACTCGGCGCGGCGGGCCGTGCTTGGTGCCGCGAGTCCCGAGGGCGCGGAGCGTCTTTGGGGAGCTCTTGCCGCCGACACCGCGGACGCCCACCGGAAGCTAGCGCTCTGGACCCTGCGGCACGATCGGAACGCGAACAATCGGATCGCCGCCGCCGCCGTCCTGGCCAACTTCCCGGCGAGCGACTCGACCTGGTGGGTCCTCGTCGACGCACTGCGCGACCGGTCGGACGTCGTCACCGACGCGGCCGCGAGGACCCTGACCACCCTCGCCGCCCGCTCGCCGCGCCCGGTGGACTGGGGGCCCGTCACTCCTCTCATTCGGGAGCTCCTTCAGGGCGCAGATCCCTGGGTCCTTCCTGAAGTCCTGGAGACGCTCGCGCGCACCGTCAGTCCGGCGCTAGCCGCACGCCTACTCAAGGGAGCCGGTTTTCTCGTTGTGGGCTGTTTGGGCACCAACTTCGAGCGACTGCGCTCACCCGCGCATCGCTTGCTCGTCCGCCTGAGTGGGTGGGATCTCGGCGAGGAGCCCGCCTTCTGGGCCGAGTGGGTCCTGCGCCTGTAGTATTCCAACGCCTACCGGTCTAGGATCTAGTCACGCGCAATGAGCGCCAGTCGAGGAGCCAGGGTCTCGGTGTTCGTGGCCGAGCTGACGCGCAATTGGAGCAGGATCATTTGCGTAGTCAGTCTCATGCCTTTCTCCGCTCTCGCGGGGCAGGGTCAACAGTCATTGAGCTGCACTTACGGGGCATGGTCGCGGCCGCAATCTTTTATTTCCGATTCGGCGACCCGGATAGACTACGCCGGCGTCGCGACCGGAAAAAATAGCAGCTTCGTCGTCGGCACCATCGATCTTGCGTTTCGTCGAACCCTTGGAACGGTGGAGCCGAGACCCCGCCTTCCATCTTTTCTTCGTGTCGTCACCCTGAGCGGACAATCCCTTGGCGCCCCACCCGGGAATTTCGTATTTGTGTACCCCCGTTCAGCGGTAGACAGTCAGGGCAATCTCCATGTTGTGTGGGGTGAGCCTGATTCGTCATCGGCAGTGCGCAGTGAGGAAACGTTGGGAGAGCTGCCGGTGACGTCGCTATGGCACGCCACATGGCACCAATGGAGGTGGAGTCGGCCGAGGTCGGTTTACCGCAGAAAGGGCATCCAGTGGGGATTGGTACAAACCTCCAAGCTGATCGCCACCGCCAGTGACCTCGCCCTGGCATTTCCGGTTCACGGTGCGGCGACACCCGGACTGGTCGTGTTATTGACCTTCACCGGTGGCGTCTGGAAAACGAGAGAAATCCCCAATCCTACCGGAGCCGCGTACGCCGACGTCGTGGCGCTGGATCGGGGCGGGTTCGCTGTCGCCTACGTGGCCGCCGCGCTACCCCCTCCAGGTGAGCATGAGGGACAGCAAAGCACCGTCTTTGTGACGGCCCTAGACGCGGCCGCCGTAGATTGGAACGAAGCCGTTGCGGTCGGAAGCGCCGACCAGTTCCCCGCCTTCCAGCCCGTGCTTCTCAAGGGCGAGAGCGAAGAACTGCACGTCATATGGACCCAGCACGTCGAGCGTAGAAACGTCACAACGGGCTTATGGCACGCCCGCTCAGGCAACGGTGGTAGGACTTGGATCTCCGAACCCCGCCTTCCGCTGGAGGTGCAGGTAAGTCGCACAGCTACGGTAGTAGACCGGTGTGGTACGGTCCACGTTGCAGTAGACCTTCACTCGTCCCGCGCCAACGGCCCTCGCGTGGGATACACCCGACTCGAGGGAGGCTCGTGGGCTCCGTTAACGGTTCTATTCCCAGACCGAATCGGTGCGTTGCCAGTGATGTGGTCAGGTGTCGACGGCGGGATACATCTGCTGTTCTACGATTCACCAGTCATCGCCGATACCGGCCGGAGTGCGCGCCCTCGAATCACGACGCTCGAGCTGCGGTAGGGGCCAGGGTGGCAGCCCCGACGCACCCCCCGGCCTTGCGCGACGACCTTTCGCTCCCACGCGGGCTCCGGTTACGCTGCGGGTGAGCGGAGACACCCATCGCCTCACCCTCCGTCCGCAGGATATCTGGATCGGTCTAACGAACCGGGGCTGACTGCTCCGCCTTCAGGATTTCCAGCCGCCACCCGAACTCCTCCGCCAGCTCCTCGCTTCAGCCGGCCTTGACGAAGGCGATCCGGCCGGCGCGATCGAGGAACCACGTGGTCGGGTAGTCGTGCACGCGCGCCCGGCTGGCATAGCCGCCGTCCACCAGCACCGGAATGTCGTACCGGTTCCGCCGCATCCACTCGCGCAGCTCCTGTAGGTTCTCATCGTTGTTGATCGTGATGAAGCGCACCGTGGTGTCAGGCGCCACGTGTCGCGAGAACCGCTGCACTTCCGGCAGCTCGGCGACGCAGGGGCCGCACCACTTGCCCCAGAAGTTGATCACCGTCAGTCGGCCCCGCAGCGTGTCAGACCGCACAGTCACCCCGTCCAGCGTGACCAGCGTGAAGCTCGGCACGCTGTCCCGAGTCGTTAGCAGTTCCGCCTTGACCGCCGCGCGGCGCCGAGCGCGGTCCCTATCCTTGATCCCGGCGTTGTACTCATCGAAGCCTTCGAAGGAGCCACGGCGCGCCCGGTATAGGATCCGCAGGGCCTCGTGGTTCGGATTCGATTGAAGTGCGGGGACCACCGCGCCCTTGCTGTAGTACACCTCCGCCGAGTCCAACCGGTTGGCTGCCTCAAACCACTGCCCGAGGTGGTGGAGCGCGGTGACGTTCCTCGGGTCGAGCTCGAGAGCCTTCCTGAGCTCCCGCTCGGCGTCCTTCAGCCGGCCCGCGCGGAAGTACACCCAGCCCAACGCATCCGCCATGGTGGAGGTCATCCGGTCGAGCGCCTGGGCGTACTCCCCGATGCCCTCATTCGGCGGGCGCGTCCGGTCGATGACCCGTCTTCCGGCGCGGACCCCCTCGCGCGCGAGGCGCTCGGCCTGGTCCAGGTGGACCCGGCGGTCGGCGAGGGCGATCGCGCCCTCGGCAAAGGTGATGTAGAGATTCTTACCTTCATAACGCTCCATCCCCAGAATGAGGGACAGCAGGGTGTCGGGATGAGTCGTGGAATCGGCGAGATGGAACAGCTCAATGTAGGTCTCCCCCAGGAGGCGCTGATTGACGTGGGTCGGGCGCGCCACGAACTCCTGGAGCAGGTGGCGGTAGGTATTCTTTAGCGCCGGGTCCCGCACCGTCGTGTCCCGCCTCATCGAATCCACCGCGCGATAGCGGCTCACCAGGACCCATTCGGCCTCTGCCGAACGGGGGTGGTCGCGGAGCACTCGGTCTTCCATCGCCCGCTGAGCTTCGGGCATCCCGAACTTCCCGTACTCCCACGCGATCATACCGAGGACGCCCGGATCGGACCCTCGGGCCTCGAGCACCCGTTCGATGCCGGGCAGCGCCACGGCGCGGGCCCGTTCGGGGTGGCGGATGTGAAGGGTGCGCAGGGCGCGCCAATACTCCTGATTGATCCAGGGGAAGTCCGGAGCCAGTTCGGCGGCGCGACTCAGGAGGGCGGTCCCTTCCTCGATTCTGCCGTCGTTGAGCAATCGGTTCCCCGGCGCGAACCAGGCCTCGAGATCGGTGGAGTCCAGTGACCGAACCCAGGCCCAGAGCGCGATGGCGGAGTCCTTCTGCGCCTGGTTGGGTGGCCGCGACAGGTTTGCCAGGTCGTACGCGGCCTTGGCGCGAAGCCCGAGGTGAGGCACTGACGCCGGGGTGCGCGCCAGGAACGAGTCCACCACCGCGATGGCGGCCGCAGGCTGGCCTTCGTACATCAGTGTCGCCGCGCGGAGCCACACCACGTCTGGGTGGCGTGGGGCGCGGCGATACATCGCCGCACTTGCGGTCACGGCGGCGGCGGACGAATCGCGGTAGCCGTATCCCAGGGCCGCCGTCCGAGCGAACCAGCTCCAAGCCGACCGACGATCGGCTGCCAGCAGCGAGTCGGCGAGGGCCAGCGCCGACCGCGCTTGGTCGCTACGGGCCAGCAGGAGGGCGTACCAAGCGAGCGCCCTCGAGTTCCTGAGCTGGCGCGCGTTCGCCCGCGCTGTGGCCACGCCGCTGCTGTAGTCGAGAGCGTAGCTGAACGAGCGGAGCCGGTCAGCGAGGTTTCCGGCGGCCACCTGGGCGTCGGCGCGTGCATCGGGCATGGCGACGAGGATCGGGAGAGCCAGGCAGAAGAAGCGGGTCGAGCGCATGAACGCCTCGCGGAGAATGGCGAAGACGGTATTCAGCGAGTACGCCGGACGGTCACGGTAACGGAGTCGGTGCGGGGCAGCAGACACAAGCGGGAGGTGCAGGCCTGCCAGGTGACGGCGACGACCAGTCGGTTCGTGCCTCGACGCGGCCCTGGGCCGGAGGCGAGCGGCAGGCGGAAGGTGACCGAGTCGTCGTGAACCTCGCTCATGATGCCGAAGTTCGCGTCGGGGATGGTATCCGGCGCAGGCCGTTGGATCGGGCCGGCAAGGCGGAAGGGCGAGTCACTCGGGATTTCGATGCGGGTAGCGCGCGGGCCGCCTGGGGGCTGCGTCATGGAGTACAGGTGCCAGCCCGCGTCAATCCTGGCCCGCAGCTCGGCCACACCCACCAGTCCCGCACCGGCCTGCGGCACGGCGGACAGGGACAGGAACCATGTCACCGGTTGCGGTCTAGTCTGCTGGGCCGATGCGGCCGCGTTTACGGCGAGAAGCAAAGAGATCAGAATCCGCCTGCCCCTCTCCATCATCAAAGCACCTGCCTCTCGCGACCCGCTGCCCAGCGGCCGGGCCACGAGGTCGTCGAACAGCGTCTGCGAATCCGCCTTGGTCCACACGCCCAGTCGGCCCACGGTGGTGAACAGGGGCTCGCGCCCCGATCGGAATACGGCGCCTGGGTGGTTGGCTCTGCTGAGCCGTAACCATTCCAGGGGAAAGCCACGCTCCTGCGAATGTGGCGCCGCAGGCGTCACTTTACTAGCGCCGCTGTTAGCTGCAGCGCCTCGTCCGGCGGCAGGCGCGCCTCGCGCCGCGACACCGGGAGACGCCCGTCTGACGGCGCACGGCCAGCCTAGCTGAGCGCGGCGAGGTCAGTGGCGTAAGCGGCCCGGTCGAACGGCCGCCAGTGGTCGACCATGCGATCCGTCTCGCGCTCGAGCACCGCCACCAGCCGACCGACGGCCTGCCGGTCGGAGAGCCCAGCCGCGCGCAGTCGGTTGTAGGCGGTGCGCACCTCCGGCCAATCCGCGGCGAGCAACTGGCCGCGGATCGCGCGACGCGCCCCTGAGCGGGCGCGGCAACGCTTCCACCAATGCTTCAACGTGCCAGACCGACGACGCATGGCTGTTGTCCGCCGACCCGCGAACTATACTACTTGTCTTGCCGCCTATGTGGTTGCTGGTACTGCAAGCGATCCGATCGCTGTCTCGTCTCTCCCACAGGCATACTCCCAGAACAGCGTGTCGGTCCGACGAATTGTAGAACTGGGTACTTTCTCAGCCAGCTTTGCAATCAGGATCGTCCCGCCCGCAGCGCGGGGACGTCGTACCCGGCTGAACACTGCGACATGCTTACTCGGGAGGAGCCAACCGGTTGTACTTGACCTCCTTACCCTGACCGCTCCTAATAGTCAGCACGCCATTCTCGATCGAGTACTTCGCCTCCGAGACTCGCCCGTTAATGCTTGCGGTTAGGTGCCCGTTACCAGAATCCGTCCAAGTTCCAGAGCAGGAGCTCATCGGCAACCGAAACAGCCCTCGCCCATTCTTAGTGAAGGCAACAAATGCAGTACCTGCGTCGACGGAGTAGCTCCAAACGCCGATGATTGGGTCGTCGCCCTCTCTCGCGGGTCGAATCCTCTTCATCGTAACGTCATTACCGGGACCGTTGCCGTCCTTTTGGGTGAGAGTGTCCTGCTCAATGCGTATCGGAGTTGTGTGGTCGTCGCTCTTTCCGGTACTGGGGTCCTTGAAGGTCGTTGTTAGCCGGTTATCCGCAACGGAATAGCTAAACTTCCCCATGCCGCCAATTGTCGAGCTAAGCGACCCGTCCGCAGTGAAGTCCAGCGTAAACCCCCTACCTCCATAGGAGGTCGCCGCCGCTTCCCATGTGCCGACGATGGGAACCGACACGACGGGGGCGGTCACATCGAAGGGCGAATCCGGGTCGAGCGGAGTGAGCGCGAGGTCGTCGATCCAGACGCTTCCCTTTCCTCCCGAGCCTGCGGTGATGGCGAATTCGATCGCGGCAACACGGTGGATCTCGCCGCCGCCTGCCGGGCCCCAGGCGAAACAGATCTGGCGTTTCTTCCGCGCGATCGTGCGCCACTCACGAGAGAAGCTGAAGTTGGGAGTGTTCGACCACCACACGTTTGCGCCGGTGGGATCGACCAGCTTGAACTCGAGAGTGTTCGTCGGCGCCTCTCCGCGCACGGCGAACGTAAACTCGTAATTCGCGGGCAGGTCGAGGTCCACCTGGCGATGAATGATCGCATATCCGCCGCTACCAGTACGCGGGTCTTGCCGCACGTGGCCGTGGAAGTCGAAGTCCAGTCGTATCCCGAGCCCATGCCGCCCGCTGTCCGAATGAACCGTGATCTCGACCCCGTCCGCGGGGTTGGTGCTCCATTGGCTCACGGAGTCGAAGGAGTCCACCACTAAAGAGTCCACGGACACCAATCCTGGCTTCGGGATCTGGGGCGCTCTTGTTCGCGCGCTCGCATGCGGGCTGGTTGCCATGATCAGCAGCAACGCGAGAGCGGACAACGGTGCGATCTTAGACTGCTCTCTCATAACGCCCTCCGGGTCTGACCACGCACCGCCTAACGCCCGAGCTCAATCGAAGAGGGACTCGGAAAACGCTCTTTACAAGCATTCCTCGACCGTTACTACCCAGCAACGCAGAAATCCAGATTCCCGAGCCCACCGTCGGCTTCAGTCGACGAGCTGAGCATTCACTGGATTGTATCGCCCGAACTTCATTTCTAGCACCACAATCGAACTTGTGAGTCTTGGAGCTGAACACGCATGTGGTGTCTAACGGCGACGGAACGTTGACCCTTAACCTTCCCCACTCTTCGACCGACTCCACTGGTACGAGGGTGCTTTGCGGCACGCTGGTTTGGGGGTGTAGCCGATAAAACAAGTCTCGCTTGGCAAACGGCGATGCTGGTGAGCGTGCTGGTGATCCTGACGCCCGTGCCCGTGCTGCCATGGATATTATTCGGTGAGCATCCACGCCCGTCCCAGTTCAGAATCGCGCTTCATATCTCTTTGGGCACTCTCTTGCTTGCCGCGCTACTTGGTCTGACGCTCTCAGGATTCGCTGGCATCGCTTGGAAACGTGGCGATTGGTCTACGGCACGGCGAATCCACTACAGCACAGCGGCACTGGTCGCCCCTCTCATGATCCCGTTTCTACACCACTGGAATTTATTAGGACTATGATTTGGTGTGCAGGATGAAGGCCGGCTTTGCCATCAGGGTCGTCCTGCCCGCAGCGCGGGGACGTCGAACCCGTGATGCTCTGCCCACCCCGCTGGGGTGCTGTGATGCAACGAATCCTCGATAGTCCGATCCGCGCCGCGCGCGAGGAGCAGCTCGATCATCGGGACGTCGCCATTCTGCGCCGCGAGGTGGAGCGCGGTGACACCATCGCCATGCGCCGGGCCGCCGAAGGAAGCGCGCTGATTCACATCGGCGCCGTGGTCAATCAGCCACGCGGCGACGGCGACGCGTCCGGTGGCCGCCGCCCAGAGGAGCGGGGTCCCCCGGTAGGGATCCGCGTGAAGACGCGCGCCGCGGTCGAGCAGGAGCGCCATCGCTTCGGTGCGCCCGCTCTTCGCCGCCCACACCAGCGCCTCGTCGAGCACCTGCCCTGGCTCGTCCGACGGCCGCCAGGTGGGGAAGCCGCTGTGGGGGCGGTAAAACCCCCGGCCGGCGCGCGCCGCCTCAGAGAGGCGCCCCTCGTCACCGAAGCACTCGGCGATAAGCTCGAGCCGCCCGAGCCCCGCCGCGATTCGCAGGTTGCGGGGGAGCACCCCGGCCCCGCCCAGCGTCTCCGCCACCTCCCGGTTGCCCCAGAACAGCGCGACGGCGAGCGGGGTCCCGCCGGCGCCGTGCGCCTCCAGATCCGGGTGGGCACCGGCCTCGAGCAGCAGCGCCGCCATCTCCGCGTCGTTGCGGTAGCCGGCATCGTGCAGCGGCGTCCAACCCCGGTCGTTCGCCTGGTTGGGGTCCGCGCCCGCCGCGAGGAGGAACCGCACCGGCCCGAGCCGATCGCGGCCGAGCAGCGCCGCGACAGCACTGGTAACGCCTTGCCCCGGGCACGGGAGCATGCCGCACGCGAGGCTCAGGAGGGAGTTGCCGTTGGTGCCGCGCGCCCGGACCAGCTCCGGGCGCGACTGGAGGATCGCCGTCACCTTCTTCCAGTCGGCGTCCTTTCCCGCCTCCAGGAGCTCGACGAAGGGCTCGGTCACCTTCCCGGCCTGGAGGCGCCGCAGGTACTCGGCGAGCCGGTCCCAGGTGGCGAAGCCGTGCTCCCGGGCGTAGACCAGCCGCGCGTCGTCGAGGCCGAAGGTCCCCGCGGCAGTGGCCGCGCGAATCGCTTGGTCCGGCGCACCGGCGTACTCCGGATGCCATTCGCGAACCTGCTCCAGGGTGCTGGGCGCCCCGTCGGCGAGGACGGTGAGCAACCCCCGAGCGCGGTCGTCATAGTACGCCAGGTTGCGCTCGAGCGGGTAGGTCCGGCGCGAGGCGACGACCGCCTCGATGTGGGCCTTCAGCTTGGGCCAACTGGGGAAGCCGTACTCCCGCGCGAGGACCAGCTGTGCGTCATGGAGCGAGAAGGCGGCGAGGTCGGGCTCGGCAGCCTGCCCGGCCGCGAAGCGCGGGTGGTGCGCACGGACCCGGGCCAGGGCCTCAGGATCGTGCGCCCGGACCGTCTCCAGCAGGTCGTGGGCGAGCTTTCTCTGCTGCTCGAGATTGGGGACGGTGGGAAGTGCGCGCGCGCGAGGCGAGGGGGTGGACATGGGAGACCTCCTTCGAGTACGCCCGGCGTCCGCACGGCGGGCAGAAAGAGGTCGATGGCCTGCGGCTTGCGTTCGACCGGCAGATGGGCGCGGCCCTTCCCGCGGACTGGGCGCGCTCTGCCGGCGCGCTAGCCCGAATGTACGCAACCAGCGCTGGTGCTCGCAAGAGTCGCGGGAGCGACGTCCCTTACTTCAGTAAGACCGGCCTGCTCGGCCTCGACACCCCGTTCTCGTCGAAGGTCTCGATCGCGAACCAGTAGTCCTGCCCCACTGTGAGTGCCCTGATCTCCAGCGGATTGAGGCTATCCGCGAAGACCTGGTACGTCTGGTAGAGCTTCTTTGGCGCCATCCCCCACAACACGTTGTAACCGACCGCGCCGCGCACGGGCTTCCAGGCGATGAGCGCGTCACGAGCGTCGGCGGCGCGTCGCACGCTGAGCCCGGCCGGGGTGGCAGGGCGCCCCCCATCTCCATTGCCGAAGATGCGGATGTCGCCGATCGCCAGGTTGGGTGAAGCGACATATGCATGCTCGTAGCGGATGTACCGGGTCAGCACCGGCCGGGGCAGCTCGATGTAGGCGTTCGGGCGGTCTCGCTTTTCTCTGGTGAGGTCGGCGATCGTTTCCCACCGCTTGCCGTCGCGGGAGTGGAGCACCCGAAATCGGGTGTAGACGCTCGAGTCGCTCGCAAAAAGGTCCGACTGATAATCCACGTAGTTGACCTGAATCGCCTTCACTATCCGGTCCCCGCCCAAGTCGACCGTCAACCACTCGCCGGCCTTGTTGCTGTCTGCCACCCAGAAGCTCTTGCGATCCTCATCCGTCACGTTACTGGCGGGGAAGGTATCCCGGGTCGAGGACGCGGTGGCCGCCTTCCGATAGGAGAGCAGCATCCAGCCGGTGAAGAGCTCGTGTGGGTCGGCCCACTTATGGGTGGGGAGATAATGCGGGAAGTCGCCGAATCTCGTGTCGGCAAACATCTGGCCATCGGCGTCAAAGCCTGCGGGGAACATCGCGATCCGCCGCTCGAACCTCCAATTGATCGCCAGCCAGGGCGTCCCCGTGTTCCACCAGTTGCCGTAGTTGTCCTGGAACGTGTTCCCGTGGCCGGCACCGGTCATGAATCCGCCCGGCTTGTAGGAGAGCGGATTGTACGGCGCGTAGGTGAAAGGACCGAGCGGGTCGGCGGCGACGTAGGTGCCGTTCGCGTATACGTTGTACTCGGTCCCGGGAGCGGCGTACTGGAGATAGTACCGGCCGCCATGCTTCGTCATCCAGGAACCCTCGATGTACGGTGTGAGAGTGTCGCGGTGGTCCTGACCGAACCGCTCCCAGCCGTGCTGGTCAGGATGGAGGCGGATCAGTTCCTTCGGTTGTCCCATGTAGACCAGACGGCGTGAAGGGTCGAGCTCGACCCCGTACAGCGGGTACACATTCGAGGAGCCCCAGTACAGAAACCAGCGCCCGGTATCGGGATCGCGGAACAATGCCGGATCCCAAGGGCCCCCGGCTCCGGGACGGCCCGGCAGCGAGTCGCTCACGTAGTTCGGCAGCGGGGGGAGCAGCCGGTTATAGAATTCAAGCCGTCCCGTGGCCGGCGCGGTGGAGTAGAGGATGGGTCGTTGGTCGAATGATGACATCATGAGGAGCAGCGCGTCGCCCGTCGAGAGCGCGGCCGGGGCGACGATATCCTCGAAGGGCCAGCGGCTCGGGGTCACGAAATACCAGTGGAGGAGATCCTTCGAGCGCCAGTAGCCGCCGGAGAGTGTGACGAAGAGATAGTACTCCCCTTTGTGATTGACGATCACCGGATCGGCGCCGGAGCGATAGGAGATCCCCTCGTTCAGCTGCTCGAAGTTGTACTTGTAGTCGAGGTCGATGGGATTACAGTAGGTGCGGGCGCCGGCAGACTGGCTGGCGCAGGGCGCCGGGAGCAAGCAGAGGCCGGTTGCTGGGAGCAAAGCGGCAACGTCGCAGCGTCTAATCAACTGGAACCCTTCGTCGTCCCGGAGAAGGCTTAAACGCCTACCCGCAGTACTCGTCCAACTGATCGAATCCCACCAGCACGTCCCGAGGCTTGCTGCCGTCGGGAGGACCCAGTATTCCGGCGTAGTGCAGCTGGTCGATGATCCGGGCCGCGCGTCCATAACCGATCCGGAGCCTGCGCTGAAGGAGCGAAGTGGACCCGCCCTGGTTTTGAATGCAGGCCTCGGCGGCCTCGCGGAAGAGCGCATCCCGGTCCCCCTCGTCGACCTGCCCGCTGGCTTCTCCTTCGACCTCCTGCGCGCGCACCAGCTCGAGGATATCGGCCTCCTGTGCCTCCGCGGCCTCCAACGCCACGCGCCGGGCCGCGCGCCGGCCAACGTACCACTCCATGACCCGCTCCGATTCGTCGGTGCCGATATACGCTCCCTGAAGTCGCATCGGCTCGCTCTTTCCCGGTGGCAAAAAGAGCATATCCCCATTTCCCAGGAGTGCCTCGGCGCCGTTCTGATCGAGAATGGTGCGGCTGTCCACCTTCGACGCCACCCGAAAGGCGATCCGGCAGGGGAAGTTGGCCTTGATGAGGCCAGTGATGACGTTTACCGAGGGACGTTGGGTCGCCAAGATCAGGTGAATGCCGATCGCGCGGGCCTTCTGCGCCAGGATGGCCAGCGGCGTCTCCACCTCTCCCTGAACCGTCATCATGAGATCCGCCAGCTCATCGATGACCATGACGATAAATGGCAGTATTCCTTCGCTGTAGACCTCCTCCACCGGCGGCTGGGGTGGAGTGTCAGGGCCCTCTGCATTCACGGAGGCGAGCGTCGGCTTGGGGCGGGGCGGGTTCCTGAGCGTCTTTCCTTCCTCGACCTTGCGGTTGAAGTCGGCGATGTTGCGCGCCCCGTTAGCCTGGAACAGCTCGTAGCGGCGCTGCATCTCGAAGATCGCCCACTTGAGCACCGTGGCGGCGTCGTGGTTATTGGTGACCACCTTGTGGCGGAGATGGGGCAGAGCGTTGTACATCGAGAGCTCGACCATCTTCGGATCGATCATCAGAAAGCGCAGGTGCTTGTGGGTGTAGCGATAGATCAGACTGGTGATGATGGTGTTGATCGTCACCGATTTCCCGGTGCCGGTCGCGCCGGCGATCAGCAGATGAGGCATCTTGGTGAGATCGGCAATCACCGGCTTCCCTTCGAGGTCGTGTCCCAGCGCAATCGGCAATACGGCCCGCTGTCCTTCCCAGTCGGGCGACTCGAACAGCTCCCGCAGCGTGACGATACGCGCGGTCGGATTGGGGATCTCGACCCCAACCGCGCCCTTGCCCGGAATCGGAGCTACCCGGACCGACGGAACCCGCATCGCAATGGCGAGGTCGTCGGCCAGCGCACCGATCCGACCGGCTTTGACCCCCGGTGCCGGCAAGACCTCAAACTGAGTCACAACCGGCCCGGTTGTGCGTTGGCCCGATCGGCCCTCCACCTTGAACGTCCGGAGCGTCTCGATCAGGGACTGGCCGAGCCGGTCCAGCTGCGCCTCGCCTGC
>JBBQXQ010000018.1:0-36127 GCA_038209515.1 Gemmatimonadales bacterium | reverse complement strand
CCCCCCCCCCCCCCCCGCCCCCCCGCTGCCCCGCCTTAATTGGCACCTCACTTGCAGAAACTTGACCCCGACGAACTCGCGCCATCACCCCGGAGAGCATGTGGTACCGTATCACACGATCGCTTTCAGTCAACAGAAGCTCAGGGCCGCGCTGCGCCGTGCCGCGGGCCAGGAACCCTTGTTCAACTATGGGTTCGTGGTACACTCTCGCCGGCAGAGCGAGCGGCCGACCCTGGGGCTGATCACCCTGCACGGGGAGAGCCTTGCGTTCAACGAGCGCCTGCTGAAATCTCTGGACGGCCTTCCGCTCTGGTTGTTTGGTCACGCCCGGATCACGCTGATGCCGGGGACCTCGATCAACCCGGGGGAAGGTGGCCGCACCAAGCCCGCAGACCGGCCGCTCAGTTCCATGCTGATGCACATCGCCACCTTCGACACCAGCACCGGCGTCACCCAGCATCTCGTCCAGGTGGAGGCGGTGGTCCGGGCGGAGAGCCTGGTCCAGCCCCTCCTGATCCTCACGCCCAGCCGACCGGCAGCTTGGCCGATGTAGGGTGTAAAGCGGTCAGCAGTGAGCGGTAAGCGGGCAGCTCCGACAAAAGAAACCCTCCGGGTGCATGGACACGGAGGGTTCTGCTTTTGTGTGAACCCCGCTCACCGCTTACCGCTTACCTCTCTCTTCTCCTCCACCACCTGAAATTCCTGCCGGCGGCGGTCCTTTCGGCCTTCCGCATCGGCCACCCCCAGCTCGAGGACGTAATTCCCCGGTTTAAGGCGGTCGAGCTTGAGCCGCCGGTGCGTGCTGACAGTGGACGTGGTGGCCTGCTCCTCGAACTTGAGGCGCAGCGCCGCCCCGCCCCCCCCGAAGATCTTCTTGAACAACCCCCCGCCTGATCCCTTCTTCCGAACCGTGAGCTCCACCGTGTAGGGGGTCGGTTTCAAGCCCTCGATCTCGTAATAGAGCTCCATCTCATCGCTGCGCCGGTACGTGCGAAGCGGATTGAAGAGCACCGTGTCGTCGGCGGTACGGCGCCAGTCGAGGTTGGCAGCGCGGGTGCCGAGCACCAGATCGCTGAGGCTCAGCGCTGCCGGATTCACGGGGCCAACCCGCACGCTGTCGCGCGGGATAGTGATGCCGGCGTCCTCGCCCTGCTGGATCGCGAGGCGGTAGTGGATGGAGCCGGCCGGAACCGTGGCCGCGACACGGCCCACCAGGTGCTCATTCGGGGGCACGGGTGCAGGCGCGACAAAATGCCGGGTGGTGTCGAGCGAGGCCACGACCTGACCGTGCTGGTCCATTGCCGCGAAGCGGAGCCGAACACTGTAGAGATAGCCCCTGGTCACGGTCACGGGCTCGAGGCTGGAACCCGCGATGGCATAGGCGATCTGCACCTGATGGCCGGCGGAGTCCTGTCCCACGGCGAGGACCTCCCAATGGGCCTTGAGCTCCTTGGGAAACTGCAGCTCATAGCTGTCGCTGTTGGTGCCCAGCGCGATGCTCTCCTGCCCTACCCGCCGCTCCTGGGTCTGGTAGCGGCCGGCGCTCATGTGCCCGGCACCTTGCAGCCGTCGGTAGATCGGAGAGAGCTGCTCCCGGGACAGCATGAGCTGCTCGGCCACTGCGTTGTCTGCCGCTCCGTTGGTCTGGCCCTGAAGTTTGACCGCATCGCTGAATCCGAGCACGTCGAAGAGGCTCTCGACCAGCTTGAAGTCCTGGACATCTTCCCGGGCAATGAAATGGAAGAGCAGGTCTCCATCAGGTCGGCTGTAGCGCCAGGACTCGTTCGGCTCCAGGCCCGGCGCCGCGTAACTTGCCCGTTTACTGGGTTCACCATGCCGGATGTAGATGACGCCGCGATCGTCGAAATCCCGGCTGCCCGATCGATACCGCTCGACGATGTCGTAGTGCCGGTTGTTCGACGTCAGCTGAAAGTTCTTCCGGGCATAGAACAGCCGCCGGTAATGCTCCCGCAGCCGCTCGCCCTCCGAGCGAAGCTCGACCCGGTCCCGCTGTTCCCAGAACCGCCGGAGATAGTCGGTGCGGCGGGGACCCCGTTGCTGATCAAACTCCTGGAGGGCGCTGTCCGAGGCGATGGTGGCCAGATCGGCCCGGTAGCCTGCAACCGACACGGAATCGTCGATCGCGGCACCCTGGAAGTAGGGTGTCAAGCCATCAAAGCGGCCGAGCAGGAACAACGTGCGGGAGACTTCGAGCAAACCGAGGCCGCGGTTGGGTCCGTACTGCCGATAGCCGTTGAAAGCGGCGAGCGCGGAGTCACCATCGCCCACCTCACGCTCGACCCTGCCCCGGGCCAGCAGAACCTGAGGATCGCCCCCTGCCGCCGTGTGACCGGCCCGCCGGAGAGCCTCGAGCGCGACGCCGAGCTTGATGTTGACGCGTTGCCGGAGCGCCGTATTGGCGAGATCCACCAGCCCTTGAACGAACCCGGGATCTACCTCGGCGGACTTTGCAAAGGCCACCGCCGCTCGGGTGAGCGCGTCCTTTCCCAACATCGTCTTGAGGCCGGTCACGAAGGAAATCTGGGAATCGCCCACTCCATATTCGGCTAGCCCCATGCCATACCAGGCATAGGGCCACTTGGGCTGGAGATCGATGGCCCACTGAAACTCCGAGGCGGCGTCATCATAGTGCGAGTGTCCGCCCAGGTCACCCAGCCGGAGTGACAGAAATCCGAGCTCGAGGTGAAGCAGGCTGTTTCCTCGCTCGACCTTGGCGGAGTCTATCATCCGCTTTTCGAGAACCAGAAGACCGGTGGAATCCGAGGTGGCCGCGAGCGAATCGCGGAACCGTTCCAACTCGATTCGATCGGCCGGACTCTGCGCTTGAATGGAGCGCGGGATGGTCGGCAGCAGAGCCAACAGGAGCGTGCCCGCAATGTTCCAGCAGCGCGGAGGGAAGAGGCACGCTGGACTTTTCAGCCGCATAATAGGGGAGAACATCACCCGGACCTCGACTACACTCTAGTGAGCGATATCGCCGTTCGAGGCACCGGCCGCTGGCGCACCGGGCGACGTGGTGGGATTCGCCTTAGGAGACGCGCCTGGCGGCGGGCGCCCCACACGGCGGGAGGACTGAGCCTCTGCACGGTCGCGGAGGAAGCGACCAATCCCGTCGAACACGCCCCGGGCGTACAGCCACTGCCCCCTAGCCGACCTGAGCGCGGCCTCCTGATCCGGCATGATCAGGAACATTCCCTCGCAGAGGACCGCGGGCATCCAGGTGGGGCGCACCATCGCGAGGTCGCCACGGCTGATGCCGAGATCGGGTAACCCGAGTCGGCGGACCAGCGAGGTCTGGACCTCGGTCGCGAGCGGCACACTGCGCGGCTGGTTATAGAATACGCTGGTGCCGTTATTGGTGAAGGGGTTGACGCCGTCGGGCAGGGCGTTGTTGTGAATCGAGATCAGCAGCTCGGCACCGCCGGTATCGGCGAGAGCCACTCGATGCCAGAGATCCACGGCAGTGTCGGTCGTGCGAGTCATCAGCACGTGGGCTCCGGCCGACTCCAGCATTCTCCGGAGCTGAAGCGCCACGGCCAGGTTGGCCTCGGCCTCCCGGAGGCCGGTAGGTCCGGTGGCGCCGAGTGGTGGATGACCGGGGTCCACCGCGATGATCCGGCCTCGGAACGGATGACTCCGGATAATCCTGGGCGGGCGCCGGATCTCGAACAGGAGATCGTTTTGACTCCAGCGGGTGCGATAGCCCCAAACCGGCGAGGTGAGATTGACGGTGAGCGTCACCTCATCTCGCTCGGGCTGCGCCCAGCTCAGGCGTGCCACGAGAGAGTCGCGCCCATACCGCATCCAATTGACGTCTCCTGCCGCACTGTAGAGCCGGAGGGTAAGGCTGTTCTCAGTTTCGAGGACCTGAAACGGCACTCGCTGGCTGAGTGGGATCCGAAGCGTCACTCGATCGGCCCCAGGCGTCAGCGTTACCGCGCCTACGATCGCGTGGGGGGCGGGCACCCCGGCCGGGAGCGCCTGCGCATCGGCCACCGGCACCCACGCCTCGGCCTGGGGAGAGAGGCGGATGCGCACGTCGTCATTGATCCGGCCCGTGACGGCTCCGCGGGTGCCGGTCGGGAAGAACCAGTGGTAGGTACCACCGGGAACCGCCCGGCCGATGGTAACGCTGTCGGTGGGTCCGGAACCGGCGGTGTCGTCGTCGAACTCGGTGACAATCGGAAGGGTGTCGAGGAGGGCCAGCTGCAGCGGCCAGCGAATGCGAACTGTGTCGCCGTCCCGTGCGGCCTCGAGCACTGACCAGGAGCCCTCGGGAGTAACCAGCTCGTCATACGGGGCGGGACACCGTGTACCGGTTACGCAGTGGAGCACAGCACGAGCCAGCACCCGAACCAGCGACGCCGACGGTCCGTGCAGCACCGGGCCGGGATCGGGCCCCATCTCGCGGCCGCGCACGACACCAACGTATCGCACTTCGTCCGGCGTGCGAAGCTTGGTGGTGTCCCGCTCGAACGCTCGGGTGGCAGGGAGCAGTTCCTCCGGCTGCCTCTGCGGCAGCAGGCGGATGATTTCCCCGCTGGGAAGATGCAGCCGCACCACAGAGCCTTCGGCGGCACGGGCCGAGAGGGTGAGGTACTCAGTCGGCGGAAGCCACACCTGGCCTCGGGGCGAGAGCGCCATCGAGTCGATCCAAGCATTACCCTTCGCGATCACGCCCGGGAAGTATCGGAGATCCCGTCGCACCGGATAGACCAGGACCGATGAGTCCGCGGCCAAATGCGCCTCGATGCGAAACCGCATCAGCGTGTCAGAGGGGAACGGAACCCAGGCGAGCCATGCCCCATTTTGCCAGACGCGCACCGGGGTGCCGTTGATGGTCAACCGGACGTCGTGGTTCGCCACGTTGCCGAACAGAAAGCTCGAATCGCGTACTCGAACGAGATCGGTGAGCGCCGGATAGACCACCTTCAGCCCAATGGGATCGGGCACTCTGGGCGCCGCGGGAAGCTCCGCCCGGCTCATGGGCGAGCCCGACCGCACGGCAACCGATGAACCTGCGGTTGCGGTGGAGGGTGTCGTGTGGGACTGGCGTGAGCAGCCCGGAGCGGTGACGGCAAGCGCCAGCGCCATCCCCCAGAATCGTCTGACGAGCATAGTTGCAAGGTATATAGTGGCTGGGACTTACGCCAAGACCACGTTGACGCTCCCAACGCCGCTCTCTAGATTCGTCAGACCTCGAACCTCGTTGGACCGGCGGACCGGACTGGGTGTGACTCATCCCTGGAGGTGGTACATCTGCCCGAGGAGCCCGTGAGCAGCGGTTCGGTACGCGTCTCAGTCTTCGGCAAGACCGACCTGGGCCGCGCCCGCGATCACAACGAGGACACGTTCCTGGTGGCCGATCTGAGCACGGGGAACGCCAGCCTGCAAGCCGCAGTGCGCAGTCACGAGGTCGGCCCTCGTGGCTCCCTCTTCATGGTAGCGGACGGCATGGGCGGAGCGGCCGCCGGCGAGCTGGCCAGCGCCATGGCCGCCGATCTCATCTATCGCCATATGATCACGGCCTGGGCCGGCGACTCGACCCAGAATGCCGCCCGCTTCGCCTACCGGATGAAGGAAGCGGTCGAGCTCGCCAACGCGCGGATCTACTCCTACGCCAAGGAGCATCCCGAGGTCCGGGGTATGGGAACGACCGTGACTGCGGCCGGTGTCTACGAGAGCGATCTGTATGTCACCCAAATCGGCGACAGCCGGGCGTACCTCGTGCGGGGCCCGGAGGCCATCCAGCTCACCAAGGATCAGAGCCTCATGCAGCGCCTGGTCGATGCCGGCGAGCTCACCGAAGACGAAGCCGAGCAGAGCGAGCGACGCAATATCATTCTTCAGGCCCTGGGACCCGATCCCAAGGTCAAGGTCGATCTCACCCACCAGTCCCTCCGGGGCGGCGATACGCTGATCGTGTGCTCGGACGGACTCTCGGGGCTGGTTCGCCGGGAGGAATTCGCCGAGCTCGCTCGGGAGCAGGCCGATCTGCCCGCCCTCTGCTCTGCACTGATCGATCTCGCGAACGGGCGGGGTGGTCCGGATAACATCACGGTGGTGGCGGCCCGGTTCGAGGGTGCGGGCTTGCCGGAAGCGGACGACGCGGACGGTGTTGGTTATAGCACCTACCACCTTCCGCCAGATACGGCCGAGCCTGACGCGGACACCACGACAGAGTTGGAGTCGCTCCAGCCGCGCACCTCCAACTCGTCCCCAACACTCGAGCACCTCCGCAGCCTCGGGCTCATCGTGGTGATTCTCGGCGTGCTCATGCTCCTGCTTGCAGTGTGGCGCTGAGCGTTGGCCACACCCCAGAGCCGGGTTGAGGAGCCCGCTTTCTCCTCACCGCTCAAAGCTCGCCTTGCCTGGATCGCGGCCCTCGCGTTTGCCTCCGGATTTCCTTTTGGCCTCGTGAATGAGACCGTCCCGATTTATTTCCGCACGCACGGCGTCGGACTGGTCGAGATCGGACAGCTGAACAAGCTGAGCCTGCCCTGGAGCATCAAGTGGTTGTGGGCTCCGCTAGTGGACCGGCACGGCACGAGACGTCAGTGGATTGCCGGCTGCCTGGCCGGGCTCGCCGCCCTCACTTTTGCGCTGGGTACGCTCCAGCCTGGTAAACTCGGGGCCGGGCTCTGGATAATCCTCGTGCTGATCGTCCTGCTGTCGGCAACCCAGGATGTGGCGATCGACGCCTACACCATCCAGTCGACCACCACTCGCGAGCTGGGGGTGGCGAACTCGGTGCGCATCACCCTGTACCGCGTCGCGATGCTTACTGCGGGTGGGCTGTTGGTCTGGCTGGCAGGACGGATCGGATGGTCGGCGAGCTTCTCCGTGGGGTCTGTCGTGCTCGCCGCGCTCGCCCTATGCGCCTTCCTGGTGCCGGCAGTGGACCGTGCGGCAGGACGAGCGGCAAGCCTGGGGGAACCGCTCAGGGAGCTCTTTTCCCGACCCGGCATCGCGACCGTGATCGTCTTCGCTCTGATCTTCAAGCTCGACATCGCCGCACTGGAGCCGATGATGCGGCCCTTCTGGGTGGACCGTGGCCTCTCGCTGGCGGAAATTGGAGCGGTGGTGGCGTCTGGCCGTTTGATCGCCACCATTGCCGGGGCGGCCGCAGGCGGTGTGTTCACCACCCGCTACGGGATCTTCACCGGTCTTTGGGTGCTCGGCCTGATCCAGGCGTTCTCGGCGCTGGTGTACTGGGCGACTGCCACGTTCGCGTCCTCCAATTCGCTCGTGGTCCTCGCCGCCTATTTCGAGAGCTTCGCGGCCGGTCTCGGCACGTCCGCCTATCTGGCGTTTCTGATGTCGATCTGTGAGAAGCGTTACGCGGCCACGCAATTCGCCGTGCTCTCCGCCCTCCTGGCCGTGACTCGCTACATCACCGGCGAATACTCGGGTGGGCTGGCCGAGCGGCTCGGTTACGCCAACTACTTCCTGGCGACGTTCTTCCTCGGCCTCCCGGCGTTCCTGCTCATCCCGCGTCTGCGCCAGGCCTCGCGCACTGCCCGAGCCTCGGCCTAGCCGAGCCTCCCGCGCAGCCACCGGGCGACTGCCTCCTGCATCAGCCGCTGGCGGTGCCAGGCCAGCAGCACCGGCGCCTGGCTCGGCAGATCGGCCAGCATGCGGGGGTGCCCAAACAGCACGATCAGATCGGCGCCTGACCCATGATGCGACAGTGCCTCACGAGTCCCGGCCCCAAACCCCGATCGACCTTTCCAAGCCCGGGGTTCGATGAACACCATCACGACCCTCGAGCCGCCAGTGTAGCGGCCGATCAGCTCGGGACCCAGCACCCGCTGGGCGTAGTCGCTCGGGCCCGGCGGATAGGGACCACCGACGTCGTCATCCACTACGATCAGGTCGAGCGGCCCGGTGAGTGATGGTGGCGCGCCTCGAGCCATTCCCCCCTTCAGCAGAGCATCCGCCAGCGCCTCCGCGGATTCGAATGGCCCCCGGGTAACGGGAGGCGTCGGCGCCGTCGCAAGGGCGAGGGCCCGGTCGTAGCGCCGCAGGGACTCCTCCAGCCGCGCCTCGGAGAGCGCTCCGCTCGAGAGTGCGGCCTGCAACGCGTCTCGCACGCGGTGCGGATCATTGGGATACAAAAGCAGGTCAGCGCCCGCCTGGATCGCCTCGACCGCGGCATCGGACTCCCGGCGGCCGAGCAGAGCGCCGTCCATGATCAGGGCGTCCGTCACCACCAGCCCATCGAACCTGGAGCGGCCGCGCAGCTCGCCCAAGAGGGTACGGGATAGCGTAGCGGGCAGCCCCGAGGCATCGAGACTGGGGTACGCCACATGTGCGGTCATGATCGAGGCGACACCGCTTTCGATCGCAACGGTGAACGGAAGCAGGTCGGAGGCGCGAAGCGTGGCGGCGGATGCTTCCACGACCGGAAGTGTGATATGCGAGTCCACGGTGGTCCTGCCATGACCGGGGTAGTGCTTGGCGCAGGCGAGCGCCCCGGCCGCCTGGCAGCCTTCCACCCATTGCCTCACGTGGGTGGCCACCTCGTTGGCGTCCGCACCGAAGGCTCGCGTCTGCACGATGGGGTTGTCGGGCAGCACATCGAGGTCGGCCACCGGAGCGAAGACCCAGTTGATCCCTACCGCACGAGCTTCCTGGGCGGTAACGGAGGCGGCCCATCGGACCACCGCAGGGTCGCCGAGTGAGGCGAGGGCCATGGGAGGCGGGAACTCGGTGAGCCCCCCGATCTGCTGGCCGGCACCTCGCTCAAGGTCCGAGGCGAGCAACAGCGGGCGGCCGGCCCTGCGCAGGAGATCGGCGGTGAGCCGTCGAACGCTTTCCACCGTTCCACCGAAGATGATGAACCCCCCGACACCGATCTCGAGTGCGTCGGCGATGCGGCTCGCCTCATGAGCAAAGCCGCTCAGGGCATCGGACCGCAGCGCAGGAAGGATCAGCCGGGCGGGGTTCACCGGGTCATCGCGCGCATCATGCGGGAGTCACCGCGCCCAGCACGCGGGGCCCGCCGGCACCGGTTGCGGCAGGAACATTGCCCGGCTGACCATGGAGGGTGAGATATCCGAGGAGCGCGAAGGCCACTGCCTCCTTGGCATCACCGGGAAAGAACAGATCGTCGAAGAGACGGAGCGGATGGCTCCCTCGCGAGGCGAGGTGCTGCTCGAGCGCTGCCATCAGCCCGGGATGATGGCATCCTCCGCCGGACGCGACGACCTCGACTCCCGCTGGAGTCCAGCGTCCGACGGCATCCGCCACGCTGCGTGCGGTGAGCTCGACGGCCGTCGCCACCGCGTCAGGCCCGGGCAGCCGCTGGTGGAGCGCCTTAGCATAGCTGTCGCCGAAACGCTCGCGGCCGGTGCTCTTGGGAGGCTCGGTCGAGAAGAAAGGATCGGCCAGCAGCGCGGTGAGCACGTCCGCGTTCGGCCGGCCCTGTGCGGCGATTTTGCCATCCCGATCGTACGACCCTCGCTGATCCACCAGCCGGGCCGTCGCATCGATCACTGCAACGCCGGGTCCGGTGTCGAAGGCGAGCACACCGACCTCCTGAGCTCGCCGCTCCACATACGTGAGATTCGCCATGCCGCCGATGTTGAGCAGGATCCGGGGCGCGTCGGCCGCGGCGAACAGGAGCACGTCGGCCATGGGCACGAGCGGAGCGCCCTGTCCACCGGCGGCGACATCGCGCGCCCGAAAGCCGCTCACCACGCGTACGCCGAAACGCTCGGCCAGAACGGCCGGCTCGCCCAACTGCCACGTCACCAGCGGCGGCTCGTGCCAGATGGTCTGCCCGGGAAACGCGATCAGAGACAGCTCCGATGCCGGCACACCACCCTGCACCAGGACGGCCTGCACCGCTTCCGCGGCCCATTCGGCGACGCGCACGTGCAGCCGCGCCAACTCAGCGGCCGTGGCTCCGTTCAGCGCGCCCCGGATCTGAGCCCGTTCCTCATCGGTGTATGGCCGGGTGACGAAGTCGAGCAACGTGGCATGGGTAGGGCCTTCCAGGCGCACCAGTGCCGCATCCATGCCGTCGAGCGAGGTGCCGGACATGAGCCCAACAGCCAGGGTGGGGCGCTCGGTCATTTCGTTCGCACCGGAGGGGGATCGCCGACGATGGGACGCAGACGCCCGGCATGCTCCACCAGGAGTTGCTCCGCTTCATCCTTGGCCACTCCACAGCGGGCCATGACGATCGCGGTCTTGACGCTGCCCTCGGCGGCCTGAATAACACGCCTGGCCGCGCCGCGGTCGAGGCCGGTGGTCTCCATCACGATCCGCTGGCTCCGGTCGATCAACTTGTCATTCCAGGCGCGAAGGTCCACCATGAGATTGCCGTAGATCTTGCCCAGGCGGATCATGGCACCGGTAGTCAGTGTGTTGAGCACCAGCTTGGTGGCAGTGCCGGCCTTCATTCTGGTGGAGCCGGTGACGATCTCCGGCCCAACCAGTACCGTGATGCAGACATCGCACGTTCCGGTAAGCTCGCGAGGCGGCTCCGAGCAGGAGACCAGCGCCGTCCGGGCGCCGCGAGGCTGCGCCCGGGTGAGCGCGGCTTGGACGAACGGAGTGGTGCCGCTCGCAGCAATGCCCACCACCACGTCGTCTGGCCCAACCTGGAGCGAGTCTATCGCTTCTTGGGCAGCATTCACGTCGTCCTCGGCTCCCTCCACCGAGCGTACCAGTGCCGGAGGCCCGCCGGCGATCACGCCCACCACCATCTCGGGAGGAGAGCCGAACGTCGGAGGACATTCGGTGGCATCGAGCACACCCAGGCGGCCGCTGGTGCCGGCCCCAACATAGATCAGCCTGCCGCCGGCCCGGAACGCCGCCTCTACCAGCTCGATGGCGCGCGCGATCTCCAGCCGGGCCTTGGCGACTGCCGCCGGCACACCGGCATCTTCGGCGCCGATGAGATCGACGATCTCCAGCGCGGAAGCGGTATCGATAGTGGAGCTGCGGGGGTTGCGCCGTTCGGTCAGGCGCGGGTCGAGGTAGTCGTCAGCCACGCAAACCGGAGGATAGAAGTATCCAAGCGTCAGCCACGGGCTAAATTAGAGGCCGTGCGAGGTTCCTAGCAACTCCGTGGAGTTCCCGTGCGCATGGCTCCCGTCAGTTCTCTGGTGGTCCTGCTCGTGTTGTTGCCCGGCTGCGCCCGGCGCGAGTCGCCCGGCGTCTCGCCGATGCCAGGAACCGCGCGGACCTGGCCGTACCTGGGCAAGGCGCGGGTAACCAACGCGGCCAGGGCCATGGTCGTGTCGGGCAGTCCGATTGCCAGTGACGTGGGCCGGGATATCCTGCAACAGGGCGGCAACGCGGTAGACGCGGCAGTGGCCGTAGGCTTCGCTTTGGCAGTGGTTCATCCCGAAGCCGGGAACATCGGCGGCGGCGGGTTCATGATCATTCGTCCGAGCGAAGGCAGCGTCCAGGCACTCGATTATCGCGAGACGGCACCGGCCGGCGCCAGTCGTGACATGTATCGTGCCGCCGGTGAGGATGCGAGCGTGACCGGCCATCTCTCGGTCGGCGTCCCCGGCGCAGTCGCGGGATTGACCGAGGCCCACCGCCGCTTCGGGCGCTTGCCATTCGCCAGCGTGATCGGGCCGGCCATCCGGCTCGCGAATGAAGGCTTCGTGGTGGACGAGTACCGCAGCTCCTCGATCGGAGAGGACAGTGCGCGGCTGGTGCTCTTCCCCGCATCGCGCGCGACATTCCTGCCAAACGGCAGACCGCCAATCCCCGGAACGACCTTCAACCAGCCGGAGCTCGGCGCCACCCTCGAGGCAATCCGGGACAGCGGCGCTGCCGGATTCTACGGCGGCTGGGTCGCTGACCTCATCGTCGCCGAGATGAGGCGAGGAGGCGGCATCATCACCCACCAGGATCTGGCGTCCTACCGCGCCATCTGGCGGGATCCGGTCGAGATCAGTTACCGGGCCTATACCATCTACTCGATGCCACCGGCCTCGTCCGGCGGCGTGACGATGGGTGAGATTCTGAACATCATGGAGGCCTTCGGGCCGCTGCCTCCCTTCGGCTCCGCCACGCTGATGCATCGCGAGGCCGAGGCAATGCGGCGGGCTTTCACCGACCGGAACAGGTACCTGGGCGATCCGGGCTTCGTGCATAACCCGGTCGACCGATTGCTCTCCAAGGCGTACGCCGCCGAGCTGCAGAAGCAGATCGGGGAGCAAGCCTCGGTGACGCCCAGATTCGACCCTTCAGCGCCGGGGGGCTCTTCCACCACGCACTACTCCGTCATCGATGCCGACGGGAACGCGGTCAGCTGCACGACCACGCTCAACAACAGCTATGGAAGCGCGGTGACTGTGACCGGCGCGGGCTTCCTGCTCAACGACGAGATGGACGACTTTGCAACTTCACCAGGCGAGCCGAACATGTACGGGCTGGTTCAGGGCGAAGCCAACGCGATCGCACCCGGCAAGCGGATGCTCTCCGCCATGACACCAAGCATCGTGCTCGACCCCCGAAAGGAGCTGTACCTGGTCGTCGGAACGCCCGGCGGTCCCCGGATCATCACCATGGTGTACCACGTCATCTCGAACGTGATCGATCACCGGATGGCATTGCCCGACGCAGTCGTGGCGCCCCGGATGCACCACCAGGGGTTGCCAGACAGCCTCCAGGTCGAGGCCGAGGGCTTCCTGCCCGAGACGCTGGACAGCCTACGCGCTCGAGGTCACGGGGTCGCGGCCCGGGGCCACTGGGGAGATGTCGAAGCGGTCATCAGGACCCCCACCGGGTGGCAGGGGGTGAGCGACCCCCGCCAGGGAGGAGGGGGAGCGGGGTATTAAAAACACAAAAGCGTGAGCGGGAACTCTCGGAGTCTTCGGTCGATGAGTTCCCGCTTACCGCCTACGCTTTGCCTTTCCCGCTTACGCTTTTCCTGTTACGACTTGAACGGTTGCTCCAGCACCAGAACGATGGTGGTTCCCTCCGGCAGGACCACGTCGCGATCCTTGGTTTCAACGGCGCGCTGGGCGCCTACCGCCCCTCCCAATACCCCACCGATGATCGCACCCTTGGTGCTGCCTCCCAACACCCGACCCACGACCGCACCGACCGCTGCTCCCGCGGCCGGCTTCGCGATGTCGCCGGCGTTGGTCTTCCGTCCTTGCAAATGGGTTCCGACGCTATCGATCCTGGCCGAGAGCGGATAGGACGTGCCGTTGACCAGTACCGAGGTCGGCTGAAGCGTCAGGGTCCCCGTCTTGTCGCTCTTGTTCTCCGATACCTTGATCGCCGTGATCTTGAGGACCACCTCGGAACCGGCAGGAATGACCACACGGCCCGCGTTATCCTTGATGTCGCTCGCCACCGTGGCCGTCACCGTATCACCCACCTTGTTCTTGACGGAGCTGATCTCGGCCGTGGTCGAAGCGCTGATGGTGGCGCCGGTCGACAGGCTCCGGCTCGTGGCCGGGGCCGACGGCGCGGCCGCGGACGGGCTCCGGGAAGCGCTGCTGGGAGACGCGGCAGGACGGCTCGGTCGAGTCGGGGTCTTCGCAGCCGGTGCCGCTGCGGTGGCCGTTGGCCGGTCGTTGAGCGGGGCGGTGGTGTCCACCGGGGCCAGCTGCAGATCACGACTCAGGCTGTCCGCCGCGGCCGTGTCGCCCCCGTTCCCGCGTCCACAGGCTGCGACCGCCGCCAACGTGAGCGCTGCAATCATCGTTCTCGACATCTAACCCTCCTTGGATGTGACTTGCTCGGGTTCCGCGACCCGGTGAAATTCCAGGCTCTCGTATGAATGAGCTGCGGTCCCTTCTTCCCTATCTCAAACCCTATCGCTGGGTTTATCTCCTCGGCCTGACGCTGGTCGTCGTGTCGAACTTCTTTGCCACCTTAGGACCCAGGTTCCTCCAGCACGGCATCGACGCCCTCCGACGGGGCGGGCAGTTTCATGAAGTGCAGAGTGCAGTGCTGCTCCTGCTGGCCGTAGCCCTGATCGGAGGCGTGGCGCGATACGGCATGCGCGAACTGCTCAACAGCGGCAGTCGCCGCGTTGAGACCGATTTACGGGACCAGCTCTACGACCACCTGCAGCGGATGTCGGCCGAATTTTATGACCGGTACCCGACAGGCGATGTGATGGCCCGCACAACCAATGACCTCCTTGCGGTCCGTATGGTGGCCGGTCCCGCGCTCATGTACCTGGTGGATACTACCATCAGGACGCTGCTGGTTGCACCCGCCATGATGGCGATCAGCCCCCGGCTCACGTTGCTCGCGCTGCTTCCTCTGCTCGGACTTCCGGTCGCCATGGTGGTGCTTGGCCGCGTGATTCACCAGCGGACGCAGGCGATCCAGGCCCAGTTCAGCCAGCTCACCAGCCACGCGCACGAGAACCTTTCGGGGGTGCGGGTGGTGCGATCCTATCGCCAGGAGAGCGCGGAGATCGCGCACTTCCGCGCACTGAACGACATCTACCAGGAACGCAACCTCGGCCTGGCGCGGGTGCAGGGGTCGTTCTTCCCGCTGCTGTCGCTGCTCGGCGGCTTGAGCGGGCTCACGGTGCTCTATGCGGGTGGCATGCTGGTCATGTCTAGAGCAGTGACGGTAGGCGAGTTTGTGGCGTTCGGCGTCTACCTCGCCATGCTGGTGTGGCCGATGATCGCGCTCGGGTGGGCAGTGAACCTGGTGCAGCGCGGGGCCGCCTCGATGGGCCGGATCAACCAGCTGTTCCGGGAGAGGCCCGCCATCACCGGCGCGGCGTCCCCGATGGCGCTGCCCCCGGCGGCCGGCGCGAGGGGGCTGGAGTTCCGGAACGTCTGGTTCAGCTATCCGGGAGCACGGGAGAGGGGGTGGGTACTCGAGGACATCACCTTCAGAGTGGAGTCGGGATCCTCACTCGCTATCGTCGGGGCTACCGGCTCGGGCAAGTCCACCCTGGTGGACCTGATCGTCCGCACCTACGACCCCGATCGTGGGGCGGTGCTCATCGACAGGGTGGATGTACGACAGCTATCGCTGGAGGAGCTCAGGCACACGGTGGGCTTCGTGCCCCAGGAGACGTTTCTCTTCGGAGAGACGCTCCGGCGAAACATTCTGCTCGGTGCGCCGAACGACGGGCGCCTGGAACGGGTCTCCGAGGTCGCCCAGCTCACCGAAGCTCTGCCCGCCTTGCCAGAGGGTTACGACACCCTGCTCGGCGAGCGCGGCATCAACCTCTCCGGCGGCCAGAAGCAGCGGACCGCGATTGCCCGCGCCCTGGCGCAGGACCCGCCCCTCTTCGTGCTGGACGACGCGTTGAGCGCAGTGGACACGAACACCGAGGCACGCATTCTCGCGGGCCTGCGCGATGCGCTGGCCGGCCGCACCAGCATCATCGTGTCACACCGGCTGGTCGCCGTCCGCGACGCGGACATGATCCTGGTTCTGGATGGCGGGCGCATCGTGGAACGGGGTACTCATTCGGAGCTGCTTGCCGCGGGAGGGCGCTATTGGGAGCTGCTGCGCCGGCAGCAGATGGAGGAGGAACTGGAAGAGGCTACAGCTGCTCCCTCAGAAAATCCGGTGTCAGACCCTGAAGCCACCCGGCCAGCCGCGTGAATTCGCCGGTAAGGAGGAGAATTCCGACGAAGATCAGCATTACCCCGCTGATCCGCATCACCCAAGGCAAGAACCGCCGGAACCGCTGAAACCAATCGAGGAAAGAGTCGACCGCCACGGCGGCGATCAGGAACGGCAGCGCCAGTCCCGCCGAGTAGACCGCCAACAGCAGCATGCCCCGGGAGACATCGGCGGAGGTGGCGGCGAGTCCGAGGATGGCGCCGAGGACCGGACCAATGCAGGGCGTCCAGCCGGCAGCGAATGCCATCCCGACCAGGACACTGCCGAGATACCCTACCGGCTTCCGCTCGAGGTGGAGCCGGCGCTCCTGGCTCAGCAGCCGCGGATTGAAAACCCCGAGACACAGCAGCCCGAACAGGATGATCAGGGCTCCGCCGAGACGCTGGAGCCAGACCTGGTAGTAGTTCAATGCCCGCCCGAGCGCGGTGGCGCTGGCTCCAAGCAGAATGAACACCAGGGAAAACCCGCTCACAAACAGCAGCGCGTGCGTGAGTGCCACTCGGCGCCGCCCCGTTACTTCGGGCAGCGTCATCCCGGTCAGGAACCCGACATAGGAGGGGACCAGCGGGAGTACGCAGGGGGACAAAAAGCTCAGCAGTCCCGCGGCGAAGGCCACCAGAAAGCCCAGTGCAGCGGGCTCAGTCATAGGGGGCCCAGTTCCTGCTGGCGGCACTCGCGGCAGACGCCGTAGATCTCCACCCGGTGCCGGCGGTGCTGGAAGCCGTGCTCGTCGGCGAGAATCGGCAACATCCGCTCCATACGCTCGTTGGCGAATTCGACGACCCGGCCGCACCGTTCACAGATCAGGTGCTCGTGGTCTGCCTGCGCAGCCATCGGCTCGTAGCGTTTGAAACCCTCACCGAACTCATGCGCCCGTACGAGGCCGCTTTCCACCAGCAGCTCGAGGGTTCGGTACACCGTCGCCGTACCCACACGCTCGCCTTGCTGCTTCAGCTCGCGCCGGATTCCATCCACCGAGAGGTGGTCTTCGGATCGGAACACGACCTGGGCCACCAGCTCGCGCTGGCGGGTGACCGGTTGATGGTGCTCGCGGAGATGTCGGCGAAATCGCTCGAGAAGGGCCGCTCCCTCTGCCTTATCGAGGCGTGCCATCGGCGGGGGCGACGACGGACGAGAACCACGACTCCGGCGCAACCGACGAGGGAGGATGTTCGTCATCAATCCTTCGCTGGGCCTCTTGGAACACCCTGGCGAGCGCCTCCAGTGGGCCGCTTCCCACCTCCTGGATGGTCGACTCGAACTTCCCGCGCTGCTTTCCCTTAACTGCAAGGACGTACCGCGCGGTGTAGATGCGGCGGCGGTCGCCGTCCACCCGGGAGAGTACGGCGGTGCCCCACTCACGATCTTCCCGGCGCAGTGGAGCGAAGATCCATACACCATCCACCTCGGCCGGAGGGAGCACCTCCGACACCGCCTGGGCCAGGCGCTCCCACCCGCTGCCGCCCGCCGTCCCGTCGCTGCCTCTTGGCATCGTCATGTCTGGAGCTGTTCCCACTGCTCGGTATAAAACCGTAGCACGTGCATGAAGTCCTGCGCATTGGTGACGACCCCGTACGCCTGGTGGGTACCCCGGTCCCTGAGCTTGTTGACGACGAACTCGGTCTGGTCGACGCAGATGGTCATGAGCGGCAACGGGGCGCCGTCGCAGAGATGGAACGCAGGGAGCATGTTGCCCACCGCGATCGCGTGAAGCGCCGTGGCCACGAAGATCGCGCCGGTGGCCTTGACGGTGTGCTCCCGCATGGCGTCCTGGGCCTGGAGATTGTCGGTGTAGACTCCGGGCAGCGGGCCGTCATCCCGGATCGAGCCGGCCAACACGTAGGGTACGCGGTTGGTGACCAGCGCGTACATGATCCCGCTCTTGATCAACCCGGTTTCCACCGCCTTCTCGATGGAGCCGGCAGCGCGGACCCGATTAATCGCGCGCATGTGGAGGCCATGCCCCCCTGTCGTGGGCTGACCAGTGTTGCTCATGCCCAGGGTAGTGCCGAAGATGGCGGCTTCGATGTCGTGCACCGCCACCGCATTGCCGGCCAGCACGGCCTGGACGTAGCCGTTCCGGATGAACCACTCGAAGTCTGCCCGGGCGCGGGAGTGCACCAGGGCAGGTCCTACGACCCACACCAGATACCCACCGCGTCGCTTCTCTTCGCCGACGCGCGCCGCCAGCTCCTCGTAATTGACCGGCCGCTCCCGGCTCACCTCGGTGGACATGAAGCGAAACTCGTTCGCGCCATGGACACCGCCCAGGAACCCCCGGGTGTACACCACAATCCCCTCGGTGCCGTCCTCTGCTTCGCCCATGGCGATGAGGTCCCCGCGCTTGAGGCGGCGGGGCTCGATAGTCTCGAGCAGACCGGTTCGCTTCACCACCACGCAGTCCATCCGGGGGCGGACCGGCGCGAGCCATTTGCCATCGACTCGGATGTAGGTGGGCAGATTGGAGGTCGAGAAGAAGCCCTCGGGCAGCACTCCGTCGGCCGGAAGGGGTGCAAACCGGGCGTCCGGCGCGCCGGCGAATGGGGGCTGGCTGAAATCCGGGGATGTGTCGGGAGTAGTCGGGGCGTGCATACGGTGGAGGAAGCTAGAGGGCCGTTGGGGGGTATTCAAGCACCGTAGCCCATCGGCATAGAGGGGTTACTTTTCCGCCCTCAACGAGAAGCCCATAAATGCATTGCCGATTGACTCTGATAGTTGGGCTGTTGGGCGTGGCAGCAGTCGTTCCAGCCGACGCGCAAGAGCCGGCGAAGTCCGATACTGTCGCGCGGGACAGCAGCCGGGCACAGGAGCTCCCCGAGGTCACCGTCACGGTGACCCGGACGGAGGAGCCGCTCCAGAAGGTCCCGTACGCGGTCGGTGTTCTGAACCGCACGGAGATACAACGGGGGCAGGCCACCATCGGTCTGGATGAAGCGCTGAACAACCTGCCCGGTGTGGTCGTGTCCAACCGCTACAACTTCTCCCTCGACCAGCGGATCTCCATCCGTGGGTTCGGCAGCCGCTCGAATTTCGGTGTGCGGGGATTGAAGATCCTGCTCGACGGCGTGCCCCAGACGCTGCCCGATGGCCAGAGCCAGCTCACCAACGTCGACTTCGCCGACATCGACCGGGCCGAGGTGCTGCGCGGCGCCAGCTCGTCGCTTTATGGAAACGCATCCGGCGGAGTCATCTCCTTTCAGTCCGAGGGTGCTGCACCAGGGCCGTTCGCCCAGCGGGTGCGAGTGCACGGGGGTGATGGAAAGCGCGACGATGACGGGTTCTACAAGTGGCAGAGCTGGACCTCCGCCCGGTCCGGCAACGTCAGCGGGACGCTTTCCATTTCGCAATTCAAGGCCGACGGCTTCCGCCAGCACAGTGCGGCGGAGTTCCGCCACCTGAATGCCGGTGTGGACTATGCGATTTCCGGTTCCACAATCGGGAGGCTGCGGGTCAATCTGGCCGATAGTCCGAGGGCGCAGAATCCGGGTGCCCTGACCCTGCCCGAATACACCGTCAACCCGGATTCAGCCGCCGGTAACAACATCCGCCGGGGAGCCGACAAGGATGCCCAGCAGCACCAGCTTTCCCTGGGTCTCCGGCATTTCGATGCCTCGGGCAATGAGTATGAAGCCACGATCTTCGGGCTCATCCGCGACCTGGCCAACCCCCTCGCGGCACCACCGTTCAATGGTGCCCCATTGACCGCGGGCACCTACGTAGCAATCGACCGGGCCGTCGGAGGCGCCAGAGCAGGCATCAACCGCCGTCTCGGCGCGGGCGAGCAATCACCCAGGGTGACTGCCGGAGTCGACCTTCAGCGCATGCGCGACGACCGGCAGAACCTTGTGTCCGACGCCGGCCGGCGTACCGATGTCACTCTCCTCGATCAACGTGAGCAGGTGACGGAGTTCGGACCGTTTGCCCAGGTGCAATGGAGTCCCAACCAGCAGTTGCTGCTGAGCACGGGCGCCAGATACGACTGGGTCAGGTTCGATCTGGACGACAAGTTCCTCACCGATGGTGACGACAGCGGCGGACGAACCATGGCGGCTCTGAGCGGCAACGTCGGAATGAGCTGGTCCTTCGGGCAGCAACTGGTTCCGTACGTCAACGTCTCGACCTCCTTTGAGACGCCGACAACAACAGAGCTAGTGAACAAGCCGGACGGGTCGGGAGGACTGAATGCGGCGCTCGGGCCGCAGCGAGCCGTCAATTACGAGATCGGCGCTCGGGGCCAGCCGCTGGCGGGCATCGGCTACTCAGTGGCGTTCTTCCTTGGACGGATCACGGACGCCATCGTGCAGGGACCCGAGGTCGGCGGTCGAGCATTCTTCCGCAATGCCGGGAAAACCCACAACGACGGTGCCGAGGTCGGCATTTCCGTGGCCCCCGTACGAGGACTCACCCTGAACGGTGCGTACACCTACGCCCGCTACCGGTTCACCTCCTATCAGCTCGCGGACGGAACCGTGCTGGACGGCAATCGCCTTCCCGGCGTACCGGAGCACTTCTGGCGGCTGGGGCTCCGCACCTCGCTACCGGCCGATTTCTACCTCGATGCCGACCACACCATCAGCTCTTCGATTCTGGCCGACGACGCCAACACCATCTGGGTGGATGCCTGGGGTGCCGGGATCACCAACCTGAGGCTGGGCTGGGGTGGACACACTGGAGAGCTCGAGATCGCGCCGTTCCTGGGAGTGAACAACCTCTGGGATCGCCGCTACGTGGGGTCGGTGACGCTGAATGGAGTCGGTGGGCGGGTGTTCGAGCCAGCTCCGCGGCGGATCATCTATCTCGGGACCGAGATCGGTTATGCGGCGGCACTAAAGCAATGACACGGGATCGCGGTCTATAACCAGACGCGTGCTCCCCTCCCGCTTGAGCCGCCTCGCTGCATACCGCACCACCCGCCCGAGCGCCTCCGAAGGTCCCTTCAATAGCACATGCCAGCGCCATCGGTCCTTGATGCGGACCAGCGGGCACGGCGCCGGCCCGAGGACGGAGATCGGCAGATCATGCCGCTCGATCAAGGCAGTGCACCAGTCGGCCAGGGCCGCGGCCCGCCGGCTGACCTCACCCTCGTTGGGGCCCGAGATCAGCAGATTTACCAGCGATGTCACGGGAGGATAGGGAGGCGATTCTCGAAGTACCCGCTCCTGCCGCAGGAAACCCTCCGTGTCGTGCTGCGCCGCGCACACCAGCGCGTGGTGCGTTGGATGCCGGGTCTGGACCAGAACGCGTCCGCCCTTGGGGCCTCGGCCAGCGCGCCCGGCCACCTGGGCCAATAGCTGGAAGGTCCGCTCCGCCGAGCGAAAGTCGGGGAGGTACAGACCGGTGTCGGCATCCACCACCCCGACCAGCGTGACATTGGGGAAGTCCAGCCCTTTCGCGATCATTTGCGTGCCGATCAACAGATCCACCTCCCCCTTCTCCACGGCTCCCAGAATTCGTTGATGCGACCATTTGGTGCTCGTCGTGTCCAGATCCATCCGGGACACCCGAGCCTCGGTATACCGCTCCGCCAGCATCCGCTCCAGCTGCTGAGTACCCACTCCTCGCATCTGTTGTACGGGGTTGGCGCAGGCCCGGCAGCTGAACGGCAGCGGTTCCTCGTGTCCGCAATAGTGGCATCGCAGAGCCGGTGGCGAGTGGTGAACCGTGAGTGAAATGCTACAGCGAGGGCACTGCCATACCTCACCGCAATCCGGGCACTGAAGAAAGGCCGCATACCCTCGACGGTTGAGCAGCAGGAGGGCCTGCTCCCGACGTGCCAGGGTCCCGAGAATCGCGGCGTCCAGCGCCTCAGACCACGCCAATGGACCCGTGCCCGACACCTTGGGCGCGACCCGGAGGTCGATGATCTCGACCGGCGGCAGCGGCCGCGCACCAACCCGCTCGGGCAAACGGAGCAGCCCCAGCCCGGCTTCGGCCCGCACCAGGGTCTCCAGTGACGGCGTGGCGCTCCCGAGGAGGAGGCGGGCTCCCTCCAGGCGGGCCCGCACGAGGGCGACATCGCGGGTGTGGTAGCGTGGCGTCTCGCCGTTCTTATAGCTCGCCTCGTGCTCCTCGTCGATGACGATCAGACCCAGCCGCGCCACCGGCGCGAAGACGGCTGAGCGAGCACCGACCGCCACCCGCCGTTCGCCGCGGTGCAACAGTCGCCAGGCGTCGGCTCGCTCGCCATTGGAGAGCCCGCTGTGCAGAACGGCGATCTCGTCGCCGAAGGCGCCGCGAAACCGGCTCACCGTCTGGGGTGTGAGACCGATCTCGGGCACGAGCACGATGGCGCCCTGGCCCAAGGCCAGCGCACGGCGGACGGCTTCCAGATACACCAGTGTCTTGCCGCTCCCGGTGACGCCGAACAGGAGCGCGCCTTGCCCCGGATCCAGCGCGGCAACTGCCGCGATTGCGGTGGTCTGCGCGGGGGTAGGGTGGGCCGGCGGCAACGAGACTGGCGAGCCCGCGAAGGGGTCCCGCAACACCTCGGATTGATCCACCCTGGCGAGGCCCTGCCGGACGAGAGCGCGCAGGACTCCGTCTCCGAAGCCGAGCTGCTCGAACAAGTGCCGGATCGAGGCGCTGCCGCCCAATGATTCGAGCGTCTGGTAGAGCTCTCGCTGTTTAGGCCGGCGCCTGAAGAGCGTCTCCCGCTCGAGCAGCGTGGGCCTCTCACCGGCCAGGGAGAGCACCCGCTCGGTGAGTCGTGCGGCATCGGTATCGGGTGGCTGTACCCGGAGCGACACGGCGTTAACCCGGGTGAGTCGCTCGAGCACCTCCCAGAGCGGCCGCTTGAGGGCACGTGCGACCGTGTGGACGGGAGCTTCCCCGCCCTTCTGCTCCAGCCACGACAGGACCTCGCCCGCGAGTCCTCCGGTGATCCGGGTGCCGTTGTGACGCGACACGATGACTTGCGACTCGCCCCACATGCCGCCGGGAAGAATCGATCTGAGCGCAAGACCGAGTGGAGCTCCGTAGTAGCCGGCCATCCACTCCGCGGTGGCCAGGAGGGCCGGAGACAATGCCGGGTCAAGGTCCGGGACCGCCAGCACGTCTCGCGCCTGTGCGGCAGGTGGATCCGCGTCCAGGGAGACTACGAGCCCGATCAGCTCGCGCCGGCGTACCGGAACCACCACGCGCGTCCCCGGAGCGACCCGGTCGCCCAGGGTCTCGGGAATGCGGTAGGTGTATGGGTTGGCGAGCGGGAGCGGGAGGGCGACGAGAGCGAAGCGCTCCGTCATCGCCGCCTGACGCCGAGTCCCGGCGCCGACGGCAAAGTGACCTGACCGCCGTCGATGTGCGCGCCGACGAACGGATCGTTGGCCAGGAGCGCCGCTCCGTCGAGGTCCACGATGTCCACCAGAGGAGTAACGTGCGCGGCCGCGGTGATGCCCAGTGAGCTCTCGATCATGCAGCCCACCATGACCATGAGCCCATGTGCCCGAGCGACGGCAATCATCCGCAGCGCTTCGCGGAGGCCGCCGCACTTCGCCAGTTTGATGTTGATCCCATCCACCTTGCCGACGAGTGGAGGGATGTCGGCGACGGTCTTGCAGCTTTCGTCCGCGATCACGGGTATGTCCGATTGAGCCGTGATGGCTGCCAGGCCGTCCAGGTCTTCCGGAGGAAGCGGCTGTTCGAGAACGGTAACCCCAAACTCATCCAGCACCGGCAGCATCCGGATGGCGCCTTTCACCGTCCACCCGCAGTTGGCGTCTACCCGGATCTCCTTGTCCGTCGCCTCGCGAATGGCACGCAGGATCTCCAGATCGTGATCAGTGCCCAGCTTCACCTTCAGGATGGGAAACTGCTCGGCCTCCCGCACCTTGGCCTTGATGCGATCCGGAGTATCCAGTCCGATGGTAAAGGTGGACTTCGGAGCCTTGCATGGATCGAGTCCCCAGAGCCGGTACACCGGAACGCCGAGCCGCTTGCCCACAAGGTCATGGAGCGCCGCGGAGAGGGCGGCGCGGGCGGCCGCGTTTCCCCGGAGCATTGTCGCCCAGCGCCCCTCGGTGTCTTCCAGATTGAACGGATCTTCGGGCAAGGCCGAGCCATAGAACTTGAGCGCCGCCGCGACGCTGTCGGCCGTTTCGCCATAAAACTTGCTGGGCGCGGCTTCACCCCATCCCTCGTGCCCGTCCTGGTCGGTGAGGCGAACCCACGCGGTGCGGTAGTCGCTCTGTCCGCCGCGGGCGATGATAAAGGGATGCTTGGTGCGGAGCTCGAGAAACTCGATCTCCATCCGCAAGGCGTGGGGCACAGCGTCCTCGGATTAAAAGGGTCGGTGCGGAGTCGGCTGGATTATAGGGTGCTACGCCGACCGGGGACAGTCCGCATCACGCCAGCCCGCGCAGATGAGCGGCCACCCCTGCCGCAAGGCGCTCGGGGATGTAACCGCCCTCGAGCAAGCCCACGATCGGGACCGCCGGCAATCGGTCACGCAGCCGCGTGGTCAGATCGGTGTAATGCTCAGGCTCGAGGGTAAAACCTCCGAGCGGATCTCCGGACATCGCATCAAAGCCTGCCGACACGAGCACCAGGGCCGGCGGCCAATCGGTCGTCGCCGCAACGATGGCAGACCACAAATCTCCGACGTACAGTGCCGGCGGCTTACCCGGCCCGCGGGGCACGTTGAAGACGTTGCCGACGCCTCTTTCCTCGGCGGCTCCGGTACCCGGGTACCAGGGATACTGGTGCAGTGAGACATAGCGGACAGCGGGATCGGTCTCCACCAGAGCCTGGGTCCCGTTACCATGGTGCACGTCCCAATCGATGATCAGCACCCGCTCGCGGCCTGCGTGTTGAGCGTAGCGGGCGGCAACGACCACGTTATTCACCAGACAGAAGCCCATCCCCCGGGCCGCAAGGGCGTGGTGGCCGGGTGGCCGCACCGCCGCAAAGGCATGTGCCCCCCTTTCGAGTGCCTGGTCTACGGCGGCCAGGACGGCGCCCGTGGCGCCGAGTACGGCAGCCCAGCTGTCCCCACTGAGGACGGTGTCGAGAAAGAGCGCGCCGCCGCCGCGTGCGCTCATCGCCTCCAGGCTAGCCAGATAAGCCGGCGGGTGCACCGCCAGCAGTGGGTCGAGCCCGGCAGGCTCCGCTTCCCGAACTGCGACGCTCTGATCCTTGCGCAGCCGCTCGAGGATCGCGCGTAACCTGGCAGGGGTCTCGGGGTGGTCGGGGCCGGGATCGTGCTTCAGGCAGCTGGGATGGGTGAAGACTGTGACCGGCATGAGGTAAAAGTAAGAGGTGAGAGGTTAGAGGTGAGAGGTAATGCTGAATCGAACTGGCCCCTCTCACTTCTCACTTCTCACCTCTTACGTAAAGACCGCTGCATCGCCCGCGCCTCGTCACTCAGAGCACGACGAGCTGCAGTAATGTCCGCGAGCCGCCGCCGGTACCAGCGCCAGGACAGCAGCACCAGCAGTGCCGACAGAAAGAAGACCGCGCCCACGAGCACCAGCATCACCCGCCCACTCCAGGCGCCGAAGCCAAGGAGGGCTGCTCCGTCGAACGTAAGCACTGCTGCCGCGACGATCGTGAGAGTGCGAGATGCAGTCGGCGACACGGGCGAGCCGTTAGCGGACCGGTCGGCGGCGGCGCGCCAGAACGATCAGCGCTCCGTTCGGCACCAGGCCGGCGTTCGCCAGCGATACCGACTCGTCGGAGACCTCGGCCCCGCGAAACTTGAGGACGTACTCGGAAGGATCCCCTCTCACTCGAGTGAGCTCGAGAGCCTGCCGTTTGACCTCCGAGACGGGAAGCTCATCGGGGAGTTCGAGAAAGACCTCGTCCCACACGTCCTCGACCATGACTCGGAGCGGCAGAACGGTCACGCGACGTGCTCGGATGGCAGGGGTAGCGTGGAGAGAAACCGGTCCACCACCTGATCGAAGAAGAGGGTGGACACACGGACCCGGGTGCCGGCGGGTGTGGCCCATACGGCGAACGCGATCTCCTCCCCACCCTGCCCCCGCAAGGTGAGATAGCTCGGCCCTTCCCGCTCCGGGTATGCCGCGTTCAAGGGAACCCGCTCGGCGAGGAAGCTTTTGGCCCGGCGCAGGATCTCGGGGCCGTCCATCGTCGTGACCACCTCGTACACCATGGGGTCTCAGCGCCTTGCAGAGGTTATGGGTAACCGCAGAATGGTGATTCCGGTCGGTTGTCCCGGGATAGGAACGCTCGCCACCCGCTTCTTCGCCGCCAGGTCGATCACGTCCACCGCCCCAGGATCGGCACCGATCGACTCGCTGGAGATATAGGCCAAGCGGTTGTCGGGTGAGTACGCCACGCCATGTACGATCTTCTTGCTGGTTGGGATGCGGGCGATCTCCGTGAGCTGGACCGCGTCGATCAGGCTTACGCTCTGGTCCTTCTTGTTGGTGACGATCACCAGCTTGCCGTCCGGTGACGGCTCGACGTTGTAGGCGCCCTTGCCGGCAGGGATTTCCTTGACCTTGGTCAGTGTGGCGGCGTCCCACACCTGAAGGCTATTGCCGTAATTGCAGGCGACGTAGAGCCGTTTGTCGTCGGGCGAGACTGACACGAAGGTGGGCGAGCATTCATGCGCGGGCGCCGCTGCTGCCATGGCGTGGCCTTCGCCCGTCTTGGCCCGCCGAGAGATCCCCAATGTTGCCACGTCGAGCTGGAGAATCTCGTCGCTGTGCATGCAGGAGATGTAGACCCGGGTCCCGGCGTGATTCACCTTCATACCGTGCGGCATGTCGCACGCCGGGATGTCAGTAATCTTGGTCATCGTGGGAGTGTGCACCACTGAAACGACGTTGACCCTGGGGTGATCGCCGTGAAAGTCGGAGTTGGCGACAAAGGCGAACTGGCCGTCCGGAGTTATCGTGATGGTGGTGGGAAAGAGCTCGACCTGGGCGCGGCCCAGCAGCGAATCTCCCGTATAATTCAGCTTCCAGAGCGAGCCGTACGGGGTGCCGTGAGCGATGGTCACGTAATAGCTCTTCCCATCGGGCGACACGGTGATGTTGTGGGGTCCGTCGATATCCGACGGCATGAGACCGACCGGCACCACGCGGTCCACCGTCAGGCCGGTTCCGCTGGGCTTGAGCCAGGTTACGATGTCGCCGGATTCGCTCACCACGCCGACCCGATAGCCGGCGTCGCTCTGAGCCTGTGTGGCGTTGGTCAGAAGACATCCGAGTACAGCTAAACGACCTATCATAGATCCAAATCCTCACGCTGGTACATCGCTCACGGCGGAAGATACCAGTCTACGTGGTCACCCGCACTGTGGCTTGAAATACTCCAGTTTGACCGAAAAGATCGCGCACGCCGGGCCTTCTCCGCAGGACCAGCACGAGGTCTCCCTCAGGCGGATCTGCCACGCCCTCGATAGTCAGGAAGCACGGGAGCTCCGCCCCCTCCGGGCTGACGGCCCGGTAGCTCTGCCCCCGCCAGGAAAAGGTCACCGAGGCAGGAATTGAGGGCACGAACTGATCGATGAAGACGTCGTCTTCGACCCGGTAGTTTCCGCTGGGCTCGAGCTCGCCGCTGAGAAAGAATGTGTGATCGAAGGGCTCACCCTCGTGGCGAGCGTAGTTGTGCTCCACCGCCCAGTCGAGGTTTTCCAGATCGGGAGCTCGGGCCCTCCACTCCAGGTGATGCCGCAGCTCGTGGGTGAGCGTCTCCCAGGCCTCTCGGCGCCAGTCGAAGCCCTCCTGGGATCGTGCTAACGCCGCGAACGATCCATGGTAAAGTACGATGCGGCTCTGTAGTCCCTCTATCCCGCTGCCCACCTCCATCGGGAGCGGATCGCACTCACCCAGGGTGAAGATCTCCTCGCGATCGGGATGGGGCACGGTCCGGGGAGAGACGACGACCTCGGCGATACCCTCGAAGAAGTGGCTGGGTACTTCGCCGCAGAGCCGGCGAACCATGGCTTCGAAGTCGGCGAGACGCATAGTGAGAGCTTGGAGCTAGGCTCCTAGCTTGTCCCTGACGTATTCCCCTACTCGATCCATCCCCACCCGCTCCTGCTGCATCGAATCCCGGTGGCGGACGGTGACCGTACGATTCGCCAGGGTATCACCATCCACTGTCAGGCCGAAGGGGGTGCCTGCCTCGTCCATCCGGCGGTACCGCCGGCCGATGGCACCACTGTCGTCATAGAAGCAGTTGAACTGCTGCCGCAACTCGTTATACAACGTCGTCGCAAGCTCCGGCATGCCGTCCTTCTTCACCAGCGGAAAGACGCCGGCCTTGATTGGCGCGACGCTGGGCGAGAGCCCCAGCACGACTCTGGTCTCCCCCTCGACCACTTCCTCGCGGTACGCGTCAACCAGGAGCGTCAGGGCGACCCGGTCGGCCCCGGCGGAGGTCTCCACGATGTACGGGAGGTAGCGCTGATTCTGCGCCTGGTCGAAGTACTCGAGCTTCTTCCCCGAATACTCCTGGTGTCGGCTCAGATCGAAGTCTCCACGATTATGAATGCCTTCAATCTCCTGCCAGCCGAAGGGGAACTCATACTGAATGTCGAACGCCGCCTTCGCGTAGTGTGCCAGCTCGCTTCCGCTGTGCTGGTGCCACTGGAGCTTGGCCGGGGAGAGTCCCAGGGATCGATGCCACTCCATCCGCCACTCCCGCCAACGCTCGAACCACTCGGCATCGGTGCCCGGCTGCACGAAGAACTGCATCTCCATCTGCTCGAATTCACGGGTGCGGAAAATAAAATTCCCCGGCGTGATCTCGTTGCGAAACGCCTTTCCGATCTGCGCAATTCCGAAGGGGATTCGCTGGCGTGACGACTGGAGAACATTCAGGTAGTTGACGTAAATGCCCTGCGCCGTCTCGGGTCGGAGGTAGACCACGGCGGCCGACTCCTCCACCGGACCCATGAAGGTCTTGAACATCAGGTTGAACATGCGAGGCTCGGTGAGCGAGCCGCGGGTTCCACAGACCGGACACTGAGCGTCCGGTTGACCCGGCGTCCCCTTGATACGGGGATCGTCCGCTCGGAAGCGGTTCTTGCAGTGGCGGCAATCGACGAGTGGATCGGTGAAGCCGGCCACGTGTCCCGATGCTTCCCAGACTTTGGGATGCATCAGGATCGCGGCGTCGAGGCCTTCCATGTCGTCGCGAGCCTGGACCATCGCTCTCCACCAGCGGTCCTTCACATTCCGCTTCAGCTCTACCCCCAGTGGGCCATAGTCCCACACGGAGCCGAGCCCGCCGTAAATCTCGGAGGACTGGAAGACGAACCCCCGACGCTTGCAGAGGGAGACCAGCTTGTCCATCAACGTCGTGTCAGCCATCGACTTCCGAGGAAGGAGGGAGGATCGAGACCAGCGGGGGAAGATAGGGCGGCCAGGTACGGCAAGGAAGCGGGTGGCAAGAAGTAGCAATCTTCCGCGACATGGCAGGGGGAGCCCGGAGGACTGCCTTTCTCAAAGGCACCTAACCAAACCAGCCTCAATCAGTTAGATGCCTGCCCTACAGGGGCTCAGAATTTGCCCCTCCGGTCCGGTCCCACTTGGGACGCCTGCGCACGCTCCAAGAGGATGCCGATGACTGACCCGAGTCCATTGAATCAGCCAGAGACTCCTGCGAAGGAGGCGGCTCAGGCATCTGCAGTACCGGCGTCGCGAGCTCAGAATGCGGCCGCCCTCTCGCGAGACCTCGGGGACTTCCTGGTGGAGTTCTCCATCGTGCTGCACAAGCGCTCCATGTACCCGCCGGGACATCCCCATCTGCAGAATTCCGCCGTGCGCTTCTCCACCCGGATGAGTTCACTTCTCGAACGCCGAGAGTCCGTGACCCTCGGGGTCGCGAGGCACCGCCTGGTAATCGAATCGGTGACCACCGATCCGAACAACGCGCTTCTGCGCGAATTGGCGCACCGGCTCCACCGTCACCGGATTGCCTCGGTCCAGCTCATGCGCGGCGCCACGCTGGAAGAAGTCGAAAATGTGCTGACGGCGCTGAGTGAGGATCCCCAAAAGGGTGATGGTCCGATCGGGCGGCGGCTGGACAAGGTAGGACCCTGGGATCACATCCGGCTCAGAGGGATGGGATTCGATAAGTTCGCGCTGCAGAAGTCGGATGGTTCTGTGCCGGTCACGGAAGGATCGGCGGCGGAGCGGGATGCCTGGGTGTCGCTCGCCCGGCTCGCCCTCTCGACCGCACCGGGCGAGGAAGCGCCCGATGATGCCGACCCGCTAGTCGTGGCCCAGGCGATCGGTCAGAAGGCCGGCGAGGTGGCGTACGACCGCGTCGTGCTCGGGTATCTGTCGAAAGTCGCCGAGGAGATGTCGGGACGGAGAAGCGCCGGCGAGGACCAGCTGGGTCAACGCCTCTCCCGCATGATCGAGGCGCTGGATCCCGATACGCTTCGCCGCTTGCTGGAGACGGGAGCAGATCTGGCGGGAAGGCGGAAGTTCGCGCTGAATGCATCGCAGATTCTGGCAGCCGATGCCGTCATGGAGGTGGTCCAAGCAGCTGCCCAGGCCACCAACCAGACCATCTCCCACAACCTCCTACGACTGTTGCACAAGCTCGCTCACCACGCCCAGGATGGATCTGTCGAGGTCCGGGTTGAGGCGGACCGCGCGCTGCGGAACAATGTGGCGCGCCTGATCGGTGACTGGGAGCTGGAAGACCCCAATCCCACACGCTATACGGCGATGCTGGAGGGGATGGTGCGAAGCAGCCCGGACGACCCCAGTGTCGTCGGCGAGAGCGGCTGCGACCCCGAGATCGTGGTGAAAATGGCGCTGGAGCTGGGTTGCGTGGGCCCCGCCGTGTATACGGCGGCCAATGGGCTCCTCGAGCGCAAGGAGTTGGGTCGAATCGCTCAGTTACTCGAGACGATGCCACACACGGCGGCAAGCGAGGCGCTCTGGCGCCATGTGGCCACGCCTGATCGTCTGGAGGACGAGCTGCAGGCAACTCCGATGGACCACGACGCGGTTGCAATTCTGGTCAAGCGAATCGGGGCCGACTCCGCCAATTCACTGCTCGACCGCCTGGCCAGCGCGGAGGATCGGTCTACCCGTGCGACCATTCTGAAGCTGCTCACGACCCTGGGTCCCAGTGTCGGGAGTCTGGCAGCGGCCCGGCTGGCGGATGCGCCATGGTACGTCCAGCGGAACATCCTTGTGCTGATCGGTCGGCTCGGGCAATGGCCCGCGGCCTTTACGCCGATGAGCTACGCAGGGAATCCGGACGCCCGCATCCGTCGCGAAGCCATCAAACTGTTGCTTGAATCTCCCGGACACACGACCGACGCCGTCCTGCTCGGCCTGCGTGACGCCGACGATGGCATCGCTACCATGGCGGCCACGACCGCGCTCGATTCGTGTCCCCCCGCCGCACTGCCACTGCTGGAGCGGATCACGGTGGATCCAGAGCGGTCACCGGAGCTCCGGGGTATCACCCTTCGGATCCTGGCTCGAACCCGTGCGCCAGAGGCGCTCCGGCTGCTGCTGACGCTGGCGATGACCCGTCGGCTCTGGTTCGCCCGAGGCCTGGCTCCCAAGTCACCCCTGCTTCTTTCGGCACTCTCGGCCCTGGCCAGCCATTGGGCGAAGGATCCGTCTGCCACCGAGGTCCTGAGCCTCGCCCAGCACCACGCGGATCCTGAGATCCGTGCCGCAGCGGGGGCGGGATCGTCATGAGAGATCCGGTCCGCTTTCTCATCGCGATGTCTCAGGCCTTGTCCACCATGGGCCTCTACGGGGACGATCACCCCGCAACGGCCCGCGCTCTCGACAACGCCCTGGAGCGGCTCCGCGAGCTCCAGGGGACAAGCCCGAAGCTGCACTTTACCTTTCTTACGGGCGAGGTCCTGGTCGGATCCGAGATGGTCCACGAGCTGGAGGGGTGGGAGTGGAGCGCCCGGCTGGTGAAGGCAGGAATCGAGCGGATCGAGTTCACCGATACAGTAGAGGCGGACCAGTTCGCCCGCTTCCTTTCCCACCTGACTATTCGCCTCGGTATCCGCTCGGGATCAACGAGCGACGACCTGTGGCAGATGGGTGAGTCAGCGATCAAGTTCGGTCAGGTGGCCCTGGCGGAGGGTTTCAAGAAGCGGATATCGGCTCCCTTCAAGGTGGCAAGCCTCACATATACGCTGCGCGAGGAGCGGGATACCATTGACTGGATGCATGAGGAAATCCGTGAGGGATCCAAGCTTCCGATGGTAGAGGCGGAGGCAGTGGTACGCTCGCTCTCGATCGCGATGCACGCCGAGCAAGCGATAGTGCTACCGTTGCTCCAGCTCAAGGAGTTCGACCAGTACACCACAACCCACTCGATGAACGTCTCCGTGCTCGCGATGGCCATGGGAGAGTTTCTGGAGCTTGGAGCGGCGACGATTCGCGCGCTCGGCGTCGCGGGCATGCTGCACGACCTGGGGAAGGTGTGCGTCCCCCACGACATTCTGGTCAAGCCGGGGAAGCTGACCGATGCCGAACGGCTGGTGATTCAGGATCATCCCATGGTCGGGGCGAGAATGCTGCTGGAGAATTCGGATCCCATGGGACTGGCGGCCGTTGTTGCCTACGAGCACCACATCCGGCTCGATGGGGGAGGGTATCCCAAGCTCCTGGACGCGCGCGGGGCGCAGTATGCCAGCAGGATCGTGCACATCTGCGATGTCTATGACGCGCTCCGCACCACTCGACCCTACCGGGACGCCTGGGAGTCCGAGCGCGCCATGGCCTACATCCACGACCGGGCCGGGGTCGAGTTCGACCCGGGTATCGCCCGATCATTCATCGCGATGATGCGAAAGTGGGATTCGAAGATTGCGCTGGCGTCGTAGCGACGCTCCGCAACTTGAGCAGGTGCCGCACGATCATCTCGCCATGGCCCCGCGCATTCTCGATGAAGAGCCGGTTGGCGTCGTTGCCGCTGGCAATCACCCCCGCCAGATAACATCCAGGCACCGGCGTCGCCATTGACGCATCGTCATGAGCCGGCACCCCCGTGGCAGCATCCACCGGTACGCCGAGGCGATGCAGCATGCTGGTTTCGGCGTGGTAGCCGGTCATGGCAAGAATAGCATCGGCGGGAATCATCTCCACCGCGGCGGTTTCGTCTGACATCACTTCGACGTGCGTCGGCGTGATCGCGCGTACCCGCGAGCGCCAACGCACGGCAATGCTTCCCTCCTTCACCCGGTTGACGATGTCGGGCAGCACCCACGCCTTTACCGTGCGGTCGAACCCTTCCCCAAAATGAACCAGCGTCACGGTGGCCCCTGCGCGCCAGCACTCGAGCGCGGCATCGACACTGCTGTTTCCCGCTCCGATCACGATGACGCGCTGGTGCCAGTATGGGTGGCCTTCGACGAAGTAGTGGGTCACGTGGGGAAGGTCTTCGCCAGGGACCCCGAGGTAGTTGGGGTTGTCGTAGTAGCCAGTGGCAAAGACGACCGCCGATGTCCCATAGGCCTTGCTATCGTGGCGCCGGGCTACCTGGACCCGGAAGGAGCCATCCGGCTCCCTGGTGACATCAATCACGTCCTCTCCCGGACGGATATCGAGACTGTAATGCTCCGCGACACGGCGATAGTAAATGAGCCCATCCTGCCGGGTGGGCTTTTCGTGGCTGGCAATGAATGGGACATCGCCGATCTCGATCCGCTCCGGGGTGGAGAAGAACGTCATCGCTAACGGATAGCGCTCGATGGTGGATACAACGGTGCGACGGTCGAGAAGCACGCAGGAGAGCCCCGCTTGCTTGGCCGCGATCCCTACGGCCAGTCCGCAAGGCCCCGCGCCGATGACAAGAAGGTCCGTCGGCCCGCCGCCCGGTTCACCGCTCACTGTTCACCATCCACGTTTTCACACCTCAATGATCTGATCGCGCCGCGTGCCTACACTCACGTACCGGACCGGCACCCCGGAGAGCGCCTCCAACCGCTCCAGATATCCCCGAGCAGCCGCGGGTAGATCGGCCAGCTGCCGTGCGGACCCAGTCGGCTGCTGCCAGCCTGGAAGCATCTCGTACACGGGCTCCACCCGCCCGAGCGCATCGACCTCGGCCGGCATTTCCTCGCACGATCCGCCATCGAGCCGGTACATGGTGCCGACCGGGATCTCGGAGAAGGTGTCGAGGACATCGAGCTTGGTGACCGCGAGCCCGGTGAGTCCGTTGACCCTGGCAGCGTAGCGGACGACCGTCGCGTCGAACCAGCCACAGCGGCGGGGCCGGCCGGTCACGGCTCCGAACTCGCCCCCCAGCTCGCGGAGTCGTTCAGCGTGGGGACTTGCCGCCTCCGTCGGTAAGGGCCCGTTACCGACCCGGGTCGTGTACGCCTTGACCACACCGAGCACGCCATTGATGGCGGTCGGACCGATTCCCGAGCCGACCGCCGCGCCACCAGCCGTGGTGTTGGAGGAGGTCACATAGGGGTAGGTACCGTGATCCACGTCCAGGAGCGCGCCTTGCGCTCCCTCCAGCAAGATTCGTTTCCCCTCGCGAATAGCCCGATGCACCAGAAGGCCGGTGTCCGTAGTAAGGGGGAGTAGTCGCGGGGCCAGACGCTCGAGCAAGGCAACATGATCATCGACCTTGGCGCGTTCGGAGCTGCCCATCAACTGGAGCAGCTGATTGGCCCGCGCGACCCGCTCGCCCAGCACACCCCGGGCGCACTCGAGACGCCGGAGATCGGTCACCCGGATGCCACGCCGTCCGTATTTGTCCTCGTAGGCCGGCCCGATGCCACGACCGGTGGTGCCGAGCTTCTGGCTCCGCTCGCTCGCCGCGTCCAGGAGCTTGTGGTACGGCAGCACCAGATGCGCGCGCTCGGAGACGAAGATCCGACCGGTCGTATCGATGCCCCGTTCCCGGAGCTGATCCAGCTCGACGAAGAGATTCTCCGGCTCGAGCACGACGCCGTTGCCGACGACACAGGTCACCCGAGGATGGAGGATGCCGGAGGGGATTTGTCGCAGCACGAACTGGGTGTCGCCGATGACGACGGTGTGGCCGGCGTTGGCACCGCCCTGGTACCGCACGACGAAATCGGCCCGCTCGGCGAGGACATCCACCAGCTTCCCTTTCCCTTCATCACCCCATTGTGCCCCGACAACCACCATGCAGGTGGTCCTGGCGTCGAACATGTCTGCTCCAGTCGGTCTGAAACAACAAAAGAGCCCCTCGCGGGGCTCCTGAATCCTCGGGCAAACCTATCTTGCCCCTGTTGAAACGTCAATTGAAGTTCGAGCGACCGCCTTGCCAACCTGCACGGCCGTGTCGAGCGACAAGTCATCCGGCGTGTCGGCGGCCGTGTGAATCCGGCGCAGGGTGTTCCAGGTCAGACGTCCGATCGTGATGGACGGCGCGCCCGCTTGGGAAAGCGGAGCGCTGTCGACGAAGATACCGAGCGGAAGTCGCCGGTGCTTCAGCGGTACGCCGACGCCCGCGAGCACCGGCTCGATGCTGCGCGCCAGGCGCTGGCCTCTCGCATCATGACTCACCAGGTACAGCATTCCCTCCTGGTCGACCGTGTCCACGTTTACGAACTCCATTTGCTGCAGGTCGGGCGTCAGCCGGGCGAATACCCGCGCCCCGACCAGCCCAAACTCCTCCGCACCGGTGATGAGGATGCCGAGACCGGACGCCGGAGCGGCCTCGGCAGCGGCGAGCGCCGCGACGACCCCAGTCCCGTTATCCCGAGCCCCCAGCGAGCGGCCGCGCAGCCGGCCTTTGCGCGCCAGAAGGCCCGCCAGGAGCGCCGTTCCGCCGCCCAGACCGAGCCACACCGGAGCAATCGGGCCGTTGAAGCGGAGCGCAGCCATGATGCTGATCGCGGCAATGGCCACTCCGGTGATCCACACCGCCACGAGACGCCCGGCCATGGAATGCGCCTGCGCCTTCGAGTCGAGATGGGCCACGATCCAGCGCCGGGGCCGGGCATCGCCACGAGTGGCGATCAGGTTGGCGTCTTCCCGGATTGCTTCCCCGAAGGGCACCCATCCCAGCCCGACGCCGGCCGCAAGAATGGCTGTGGCCGCAAGGCCGCAGGTCCACACGACAAGAGCCGCCCAGGAAGGGATGTTGCTGGTACCGAGCAGCGGGAAGAGAATCAGGGCGAGGAGGCCAAGGCCGTCCCCGAAAACGGGAAAGGCTCGGAGGCTGGAGGGACCGAAGCTGAACTTCTGGAGAATGACGGTGTAGCCGAGTGCCCTCAGGTGGGCGGCGACGAGCTCTCGAGCGGCGGCGGCTTCAGCGGTTCCGGCTTCACGCGGGAGCGCCAGGATCTTGCGGGCGGTCTCGTCCAGCGTCAGGAAGCGGCCCTCGGCCGCCGTCTCGCGCCCACGAGGGGCGGGGCTACCGTTGCCAGCGCCGCGCGTTTGGTCTCCTCCGTTATCTGCTCGGCCTCGAGCAGCTCCTCGAGATGCTGCTCGAAGGTCTGGGTGCCCAGTTCCTTCCGGCTCTCGGCCATCAGCTCCTTGACCTGAGATACCCGACTGGGATCCTTGAGTAACTCCCGGACGGCCGTGGTCGCGATGAGTACCTCGACCGCGGCGATTCTGCCCTTGTC